>NZ_JAAKSD010000009.1:0-164932 GCF_049173735.1 Aeromonas sp. 602396
TCAGAAGTGAAACGCGGTAGCGCCGATGGTAGTGTGGCATTCGCCATGCGAGAGTAGGACACTGCCAGGCACCCAATACAAGAAACCCCGCTCATCGAGCGGGGTTTTTTATTGCGTGTAATTCAGCAAATAGTCTGAAAATTGACCTTTTATTCTCTCTTCTCTGCCGTTTTCCCTGTTTTTCCTCCCCTATTTTCTCCGGTTCTGCCATCGCCGCTGGCTCTGGTTGCCGCTATAATGGCCGCCCTCAAGCAAGGTGGTGGTATGAAAGCAGAATATCTACAGCGATTCGGGGGCATTGCCCGTCTTTATGGTCAGAACGCATTGCATTCCTTTAGCCAGGCCAAGGTCTGTGTGGTGGGGATCGGCGGCGTTGGCTCCTGGGCGGCCGAGGCGCTGGCCCGTGCCGGTATCAACCAGATCACCCTGATCGACATGGACGATATCTGCATCACCAACACCAATCGCCAGATCCACGCTATGCAGGGGACGGTCGGTCGCCTCAAGACCGAGGTGATGGCCGAGCGTATTCGCGCCATCAATCCAGATTGCGAAGTGATCGAGGTGGATGATTTCGTTACTGCCGACAACCTGGCCGAGCATATCAAGCGGGAGTTTGACTATGTGGTGGATGCCATCGATTCGGTCAAGGCCAAGGTGGCGCTGATTGCCTTCTGCAAGCGCAACAAGATCCCGGTGATTGTGGCGGGTGGTGCTGGCGGGCAGATGGATCCGACCCAAATCACCGTGGCGGACCTGGCCAAGACCATTCAAGATCCGTTGGCAGCCAAGGTGCGCTCCGACCTGCGCCGGTTGCACAACTTCAGCAAGAATCCGGCGCGCAAGTTCGGGGTGGAGTGTGTCTTCTCAACCGAGCAGCTGAGCTATCCGGATGGCAATGGTGGCACCTGTCAGGCCAAGGCGGCCAGCGATGGCACCATGAAGATGGATTGCGCCTCAGGCTTTGGCGCCGTGACGCCGGTGACGGCCACTTTTGGACTGGTTGCCGCGTCTCGGGTATTGAAGAAGATTGCCGAGCGGGGTGCCCGCGCTGAGAAAGAGGCCGGGAATGAAGAGGCAGGGTCGATTGGCGAAGCGTAATAGACCACTGAACAAGGCGGGTTAGACAGCCTGCTCCCGGATCGCCAGCACGATCGCTCTGAGCCCGTTACCTCGTGACGGGCTCAAGTGTTTCTCAAGCCCAAGTTCGGTAAAATACCCTTCCATATCAAACGCCTGGATCGCCACAGACGATTGGTGGTTGAGCGCCGCCAGCACGATGACGATCAACCCGCGCACGATGCGGGCATCGGAATCACAGGCAAAGTGCCAGCAACCATCCTCGCTTTGCTCTCCCTTCAGCCACGCCTGGCTTTCACAACCCTTGAGGCGGAACTCCTCCTGCTGCCATTCGCCGGGTAGCGCTGGCAGCTGTTTGCCGAGCTGGATGATGAGCCGGTACTGGTTCTCCCAGCCGTGAGCGGCGGCAAACTGCTGGCGGATGGTGTCGGCGTTGGGCTCAAGGCCAATCTGGGTATAGCTTGCGAGGTCACTCATTCGGTTGTCTGCCTTAGAAGAAGTCACTGAGTTTGTGCAGGGCGGCCAGCAGGGCGTCGACATCATCCCGATTGTTGTAGCAAGCCAGCGAGGCGCGCATGGTGCCGCCGATCCCGAGCGACTCCATCAGCGGCATGGCGCAGTGATGGCCGACTCGCAGGGCGATCCCCTGCATGTCGAGCAGGGTAGCAGCATCTTGCGGGTGGATGTCGTCGAGCAAGAAAGAGACAGCACCGGCGCGTTGGCTGGGTTCGCCGACCAGACGCAACCCCGGCACCTGTTGCAGGCCAGCGACCAAATAGTCGGTCAGTGCCTGCTCATGTTGGGCGAGCCATTGCCGATCTTGCGCCATCACAAAGTCGATGGCGGCGGCGAGGCCGATAGCGCCAGCGATATGGGGAGTGCCCGCCTCGAACTTGAAGGGCAGGCTATTGAAGGTGGTGCCGCTGAAACTGACCCGATCGATCATCTCGCCACCTGCTTGCCAGGGCGGCATCCGTTCCAATAGCTCGGTGCGGCCCCACAACACGCCGATGCCGGTCGGGCCATAGAGTTTGTGGCCGGAGAAAGCGTAGAAGTCGCAGCCGATGGCCTGCACATCCACCTCGAGATGAGCCACCGCCTGGGCGCCGTCGATCAGTGTCACGGCGCCAACCGCTTTGGCGGCCGCCACCATCCGGGCGACCGGATTGATGGTGCCGAGGGCATTGGAGACGTGGGCTACGCTCACCAGCCGGGTGCGTGGTCCCAGCATGGCGTGATAGGTGGCCAGATCGAGATCGCCCCGCTCATCGAGGGGGATAACCCGGATCAGGGCGCCGGTACGCTGGGCGACCAGTTGCCACGGGACTATGTTGGCGTGGTGCTCCAGCGTGCTGAGGATGATTTCGTCCCCTGTCTTGAGTTCGTTCAGCCCCCAGCTCTGGGCCACCAGATTGATCGCTTCCGTGGTGCCGCGGGTCCAGATCACCTCTTGGCTGCGGGGTGCATTGATGAAGCGGGCGACCGTCTCGCGGGCGGCCTCGAAGGCGCGGGTTGCGCGACCACTCAGGGCGTGGGCTGCGCGGTGCACGTTGGCGTTGTCGGCCCCATAGTAGTGAGCGATGGCATCCAGTACCGCTTGCGGCTTCTGGGTGGTGGCGGCGTTGTCCAGATAGACCAGAGGGTGGCCGTTTACCTCCTGCGCCAAGGCCGGAAACTGGCTGCGCAGTTGGTCGTGCTGTTGCTGATTCATGTTCCCCTCATCATCTGGAAAAAGTCATCATCTCGAAAGGTCGGCCATGATCCTGAAAATAGCGCCCGAACACAAGGCGCGATAAGCCAGATGGGCGGTTGCCTGCCGTGCAGCAGGTACGGCTCGTCGGGTGATTTCTGGTACAATGCCGCCCCTCATCATAAGCCAAGAGATCCGGCCCATGAAGCTCAACCCCAATCAGAACGAAGCGGTCAAGTATGTCTCCGGCCCTTGCCTGGTGCTGGCGGGTGCCGGATCGGGCAAGACCCGCGTCATCACCAACAAGATTGCCTATCTGGTGCAGCAGTGCGGCTACAGTGCGCGCAACATCGCTGCGGTCACCTTTACCAACAAGGCGGCGCGGGAGATGAAGGAGCGGGTCGGCCAGACCCTGGGACGTAAGGAGGCGCGGGGGCTGATGGTCTCCACCTTCCATACACTGGGTCTCGATATCATTCGTCGTGAGCACAAGAGCCTGAATCTCAAGGCCAACTTCTCCCTGTTCGATGACACCGACCAGCTGGCGCTGCTGAAAGAATTGACTGAAGACGAGCTCGACAACGACAAGGACAAGCTCTCGGCCCTTATCAGCCAAATCTCCAACTGGAAGAACGACCTTATCCTGCCCGCCCGTGCCATGCGCATCGCCCGCGGGCCGGAAGAGGTGCTGATGGCCCAGCTCTACGAGCGCTATCACCGCCAGATGGTGGCCTATAACGCGCTGGATTTTGACGACCTCATCGTGATGCCGACCCTGCTGCTCAAGAGCAATCAGGAGGTGCGTGAGCGCTGGCAGAACAAAATCCGCTATCTGCTGGTCGATGAGTACCAAGACACCAACACCAGCCAGTACGAGCTGGTGAAGCAGATCGTCGGCGAGCGTGCCCGTTTTACCGTGGTAGGGGACGATGACCAGTCCATCTACTCCTGGCGCGGTGCCAAGCCGCAGAATCTGGTGCTGCTGAGTGAAGATTTCCCCAGCCTCAAGCTGATCAAGCTGGAGCAGAACTACCGCTCCAAGCGGCGGATCCTCAAGTGCGCCAACATCCTGATCGCCAACAACCCGCACGTCTATGACAAGGCGCTCTTCTCCGAGTTGGATGAAGGGGTGAAGCTCAAGGTACTGTTCGCCAAGAACGAGGAGCACGAAGCGGAGCGGATCGCTGCCGAGATGATGGGCCACAAGTTTATGAACCGTACCCGGTTCAAGGATTACGCCATCCTCTATCGGGGCAACCATCAGTCGCGCATCTTCGAGAAGGCGCTGATGACCAACCGGATCCCTTACCGTATCTCCGGCGGCACCTCGTTTTTCTCCCGTACCGAGATCAAGGACATCATGGCCTACCTCAAGCTGCTGGTGAACCCGGATGAGGACACCGCCTTCCTGCGGGTGGTCAACCTGCCGCGCCGCGAGATTGGCCCCACTACCCTCGAAAAACTGGGTCAGTATGCCAATCAGCGCGGCAAGAGTCTGTTTGCCGCCAGCTTCGAGCTGGGGCTGGAGCAGCACCTCTCAGGCCGTGGCCTCACTGCATTACAGGCCTTCACCAACTGGCTGGTACGCCTTGGCGATCAGGCGCTGCGTGGCAATCCGGTGGAGGCGGTGCGGGACATGATCAAGGAGATCCACTACGAAGAGTGGCTCTACGAGACCTCCCCCAGCCCGAAAGCGGCCGAAATGCGGATGCAGAACGTCTCCACCCTCTATCGCTGGATCACCGAGATGCTGGAAGGGGATGAGCTGGAGGAGTCGATGACGTTGGCTCAGGTGGTCACTCGCCTCACCCTGCGTGACATGATGGAGCGCAACGAGGGGGAGGACGACGCCGATCAGGTGCAGTTGATGACCCTGCATGCCTCCAAGGGGTTGGAGTTCCCCTATGTCTATATGGTGGGGATGGAGGAGGGCTTGCTGCCCCACCAGACCAGCATCGACGAGGACAATGTGGAGGAGGAGCGGCGTCTCGCCTACGTGGGGATCACCCGGGCTCAGACCGAACTGACCTTCACCCTCTGCAAGGAGCGGCGTCAGTTTGGCGAGTCGGTACGTCCGGAGCCTAGCCGCTTCCTGCTGGAGCTGCCGCAGGATGATCTTGAATGGGAAAACCAGAAGAAGGTGACTGCCGAGGAGCGCCAGCAGAAGGGGCAGATGGCGGTGGCCAATCTGCGCGCCATGTTCAAGAAAGATTAGGAGGTTGCGTTGCCGGGGGATAGCAGTGGAATGATGTCTGCTCCCGGCATGGGGGGAGATATATAGCGTCCTTGCCCCATCCGGCAGCCGATATCTATCAGCTTCTGTAACTGCTGCTGGTTCTCAATGCCTTCAACCACAAGGGTGTAATCGAGATCCTGACAGATATCCCGCATGGCGCGGATCAGCGCCAGATCTTTGGGGGACTGCAGCATCCGCTGGGTAAAGCTGTCATCCACCTTGATGTAATCTACCGGGAAATGGAACAGGGCGTTGAGGGAGGAGAAGCCGGTACCAAAGTCGTCCAGGCTGATCTGAATGCCCTTGGCACGCAGTTCATGCAGGGAGGCCAGCGCATCGGAATCCTGCCGCGACAGCTCCCGCTCGTTGAATTCAAAGATCAGATAGCCTGGTGCTATCCCCTCCTCATCGATAATGTCCACCAACCGCATGATGTGATCATGGTTGACCAGATGTTTGCCGGAGAGGTTGATGGCGACCTTGAACTTGCTCTGGCCCGAGATCGGAAGCCACACTTTCAGTTGCTGGCAGGTGTGGCGCAGGATCTGATAATCCAGCTCCAGAATCAGGCCACATTGCTCCGCCAGCGGAATAAAGTCGAATGCATCCTTCAGAATTCCCTCTTCGGTCAGCCAGCGCGCCATCACCTCCAGACCGGTCAGGCGGCTATCCTGTAGCCGGATCACCGGTTGGTAGTAGGGGACGATACGCCCTTCCCGCAGGGCCCGAGCCAGCATCTCTTCCGGCGAATTCCAGTTCTGGTTGATGCAATCATCCGAGTAGCTGACGATGCGGCTGCGGCCATTGCGTTTGGCCTGGTACATGGCCAGATCGGCCTGGTGGAGTAACTGGCTGATATCCGATGTCTGTTCGGACACACTCGATACCCCTAGGCTGACGGTAATACTCAGCTCATTGCCAAGCAGCCGGAACGGATAGGAGAGGCGGCTGATGATACGGTTGAGCACCGGGCTGATGTCATCTTCATGTTTGCTGCTATCGAGATAGATGACGAACTCGTCGCCCCCCAATCTGGCCACCATATCGTTTTGCCGGATGCAGGTCTGCAGGCGGCGGCTTACCTCCTTGAGCAGCTGATCACCAGCACTGTGGCCCAGGGTGTCATTGATCTGCTTGAAGTGATCCACATCGATGAAGATCACCGCAAACCCCGGTGACTTGTAGCGGTTGTAGTGGGTCATGGCTTGATTGAGGTGGTTCATCAACAGCGCCCGGTTCGGTAGCTGGGTCAGCGGGTCGTGAAGCGCATCGAATTGCAGCCGCCGTTCCAGCTCCTGATGCTGCTTGAGCTGCTTTTGCAGCCTGAGGTTGGTCTGACGCAGCTGTTGCAGCCGCTGGTTGATGGAGTCTTCACTATTGATGTCGTTAAGCTGCTGGCGGATCCGCTTCAGCTCCAACAGCAGGGTAAGCTGGCCACGCAGGAAGTCGAGAAACAGCTTGTCGTCTGTCTCCAGCGGTTGCGCGGTGCTGATGATGAAGTGGGCGAAGTACTGTTGTTGCAGCCGTAGCGGCATGCTGTGCCAGTAGGTTGCCTCCCTGTTGACCTCGATATTGCTGGTGCTGTGGCACAAACCGCTGATGAATTCGTCGCTTTGACGAGGATGTGCGGGATAAATCTTCTCAAGCGTATGGCTGTGGAGCCTGACCAGCAGCATATCCTCAATGGCGAGCATCTGGCGCAGCACCGCCTCCAGCTGGGAGAAGAGCGCCTGACCGGGCAGGGTGTTGGCCAGTCGCATGATGCGGCTGATGCTCTCGATTTTCTTTTTCCAGTTCGGGTCTTTGCGGATCAGCGGAGAAGGCAGCTCGGTGAGATGGGAGCCCGCTTGGGTTTCGGTCAGCCGTTTGGATAGACACTCCAGCAGCAGGCGTAATGTGGGCAGGTCGGATGGTTCGCCGCGAGCCAGCAGCCACTGCACCTGACCATGTTCGATAGGAAAGACGCACCACCCTTCGGCCTCATCGAGCTGGGTGAGCTGATCGGTGATGCGGGACTGCTCCCGCCCCAGTTGTTGCTTGAAGGTATCGCTGATTTTGTAGGCGTAGAGCCAGTTCAGACCACTGTCGGAGAGGCCCAGCATGCCGAAATGCTGCAACGGGCAGAGCTGGTTTATCTGCTTTATCAGATCATCATAATCGCTGCTCTGCGCTGTAGGGGGAGCCGGAAAATCCATAATGGCAGAGACCAACGCCAGCAGAGGAGTTGAGTAGTGGGATTCGGTGGAATGGGGCGACATGAGCAACTCCCGACTATGCCTACCCTACAAGAGTAGTCGGAAGCCGATAGATTGAAAGGGCCGCAATTGCGGCCCTTTCAAATACTTAGAGGTTGTCAGTCATGTAGTGAATGGCGTTTTCAATCTCTTCGTCGCTGCAGCTCGCACAAGTGCCGCGTGGAGGCATCATGCCGGACTTGCCGGTGAAGCCTTCGATGGCATGTTTCTTGAGAGTATCAATGCCCTGAGCGATGCGAGGATCCCAGGCGGCCTTGTCACCCCGTTTGGGGGCACCGGCGGCGCCGGTGTCGTGACAGGCAAAGCAGGCGCCCTTGTATACCGTTTCGCCATCGCGGGGACCGGAAGAGGCGGCCGCCGTCGGTGCAGCACTCGCGCCGGCAATACCTTCCAGATCCTTGGCGGTATAGACCTGACCGATTGGTTTGATCCGCTCGGCAATGGCCTCCGGTGACATCTCATCGGCAGCAAGCACTGCCCCAGACAAGCTGGCGGCCGTCATCCCGACAGCCAGCAAATAGCTCAGTTTTTTCAACACGCTCATATACTCCCAGCAGTCTTTTATTATCCATGTAAACGACGGGATTATAACCGAATAGTTACAGCCATTTAAACGCTTGTGTGTGAAGTGTTAAACACTCTGCGTACAAAGTTTTGGTCGATATCACGGCAATTCGGGCGGTGGAGATAAAAAGAAACCCGGCATTCGCCGGGTTTCGGTTAACCAAGGGGTGAAACGGCCTATTTATCCCAGCTCAGGATCACCTTGCCGGAGTGGCCGGAGCGCATCGCATCGAACCCCTGCTGGAATTCGTCGATGTGGAATCTGTGGGTGATGATGGGGGAGAGATCCAGCCCGGACTGGATCAGGCTGGCCATTTTGTACCAGGTCTCGAACATCTCGCGGCCATAGATCCCTTTGATAAACAGCCCCTTGAAGATCACCTTGTTCCAGTCGATGGCCATGGTGGAGGGGGGAATGCCGAGCATGGCGATCTTGCCGCCATGGTTCATCTTGTCGAGCATCTCCTGGAAGGCGCTCGGGACGCCGGACATCTCCAGCCCCACGTCGAACCCTTCGGTCATGCCCAGCTCGCTCATCACGTCGGCCAACTTCTCCTTGGCCACGTTGACCGCGCGGGTAGCGCCCATCTTGCGGGCCAGCTCCAGTCGATATTCGTTGACGTCGGTGATCACCACGTGGCGCGCACCCACATGGCGGCAGACGGCGGCGGCCATGATGCCGATGGGGCCTGCCCCGGTAATGAGCACATCTTCACCCACCAGATCGAAGGAGAGGGCGGTGTGCACCGCATTGCCGAACGGGTCGAAGATGGCAGCCAGCTCGTCCGGGATATTGTCCGGCAGCTTGAAGGCGTTGAATGCGGGGATCACCAGATACTCGGCAAAGGCGCCCGGGCGGTTGACGCCAACACCAATGGTGTTGCGGCAGAGGTGAGTGCGGCCAGCGCGGCAGTTACGGCAGTGACCGCAGGTGATATGCCCTTCACCGGAGACCCGATCGCCGATGGCGAAGCCGCGCACCTCCTGACCGATGGCTACCACTTCCCCAACATATTCATGGCCGACCACCATGGGTACCGGAATGGTCTTCTGGGACCACTCGTCCCAGTTGTAGATGTGGATATCGGTGCCGCAGATGGCGGTTTTGCGGATCTTGATCAGCAGGTCGTTGTGGCCGAGCTCGGGGGCCGGTACATCCGTCATCCAGATGCCGACCTCTTTGTGCAGTTTGGAGAGTGCTTTCATGGCTGTTCCTTCAATATGAATGCAGAAAAAAGGGGCTGCAGCCCCTTGATTCAAATCAGATAACGCCGAGTTCACGGCCGATGCGGATAAAGGCGTCGATCGCCTTGTCCAGCTGCTCGCGGGTATGGGCGGCAGACATTTGGGTGCGAATGCGCGCCTGACCCTTGGGCACGACCGGGAAGGAGAAGCCCACCACATAGATGCCGGCTGCCAGCATGCGGCTTGCCATTTCGGAGGCGAGTTTGGCATCCCCCAGCATCACCGGAATGATGGCGTGGTCGGCGCCTGCCAAGGTGAAACCGGCTGCGCTCATCCGCTCGCGGAAGTAACGGCTGTTCTCTTTCAGACGTGCGCGCAGGTCGTGACCTTCCGCCAGCATGTCGATCACCTTGATGGTGGCGGCAACGATGGAGGGGGCCAGCGAGTTGGAGAAGAGGTACGGGCGGGAGCGCTGACGCAGCCAGTCGATCACCTCTTTCTTGCCGGAGGTATAGCCGCCGGATGCGCCGCCGAGCGCCTTGCCCAGGGTGCCGGTGATGATGTCGACCCGATCCATCACGCCGCAATATTCGTGGGTGCCACGACCGTTTTCACCGATAAAGCCGACGGCATGGGAGTCATCCACCATCACCAGTGCATCGTATTTGTCCGCCAGATCGCAGATGGATTTGAGGTCGGCGATGACCCCATCCATGGAGAAAACGCCGTCGGTGGCGATCAGCTTGAAGCGGGCGCCATCGGCGTCAGCCTGTTTGAGCTGGGCTTCCAGCTCGGTCATGTCGTTGTTGGCGTAGCGATAGCGCTTGGCCTTGCACAGCCGCACGCCGTCGATGATGGAGGCGTGGTTGAGGGCATCGGAGATGATGGCATCTTCGGCGCCGAACAGGGTCTCAAAAAGACCGCCATTGGCATCGAAGCAGGAGGAGTAGAGGATGGTGTCCTCGGTGCCGAGGAAGGCGGACATCTTCTGCTCCAGCGCTTTATGCTGGTCCTGAGTGCCGCAGATGAAGCGCACCGAGGCCATGCCGAAGCCGTGGCTGTCGAGTCCCTGATGGGCGGCAGCGATCAGATCCGGGTGGTTGGCCAGCCCAAGATAGTTGTTGGCACAGAAGTTCAGTACCTGCTCACCGCCGACGGCGATGCTGGCCTGTTGGGCGGAGGTGATGATGCGCTCCTGCTTGTACAACCCTTCAGCTTGCACCTGGTTCAGTTGCTCGGTCAGGTGACGATAGAATCCGTTAGACATCCTCGATCCTTAGTGGCTATTTCAGCTGCGTATCAACAGAGGGCGACATTTTACTGCAATCTGTTGCGGTAAATTCAAATGATTGTGCTGATATTCAACAAATGTGAAACAGATCTCACCCAGCTGGTTGGGCCAGCTGACGGTAGTGCTGTTCCAGTTGCTGGATCTGTCCGGCCACCTGGGGTTGCACATAGGGGCGCAGCAGGAACAGCACCTTTAATACGCCCTGATAGAGCAGAGGTTTGGTGATGCGGGTGTTGGGGGCTTGGGCAATCTGGAACGGGATCCAGCAGGTCACCACCATCTTGATGGTCTGGCCCAGATCCGGCAGGTCGTCATCGCTGACGTCGATAATGCCCCCTTCGCGCAGGCTTCTGAGCAGGGCGACCACGGAGGAGCGCATCTGCTCTTGGGCCTTGAGGTACTTCTGCTGCAGTGGTTCGTCACGGCTCAGGATGTCCGGCAGATTGGCGTAGAAGAAGCGGAACTGCCACATCAGATAGAAGATGGCATCCAGATAGCCCATCAGGTCCTGCAGGGTGATCTCACGGTTGCGGGTCGGCACGAAGCTCTCGCTCAGGTGGCGGGCATACTGGTCGAAGATGGAGTGGATGATGTCTTCTTTATTGCGGAAGTGGTAGTAGAGGTTGCCCGGGCTGATGCCCATGTGCGCCGCAATATGGTTGGTGGTGATGTTGCGTTCACCCTGATCGTTGAACAGCTCGGTCGCGCTGTGAATGATCCTGTCTCTGGTTTTCATCACTCATTCCTCCAACAGGTTCCGCTCGGGGCAGTTTTGAACAAGGTCGAATCCCCGGACGGCCCGTGATAAACTTTTCGGCAATTTCAAATTGGCTCACTATACACAGCTTTAACAAGCAGTCACATGTAGCCATCAACGTACGAGAGGCAAACTCCATGATCGTAGTAACTGGCGGTGCTGGCTTTATCGGCAGCAATCTGGTCAAGCAGCTGAACGCTCAAGGACGGACCGATATCGTGGTCATTGATGACCTGACCGACGGCACCAAGTTCGTCAACCTGGTCGATCTGACCATCGCTGACTACATGGACAAAGACGAGTTTCAGGCTCGCATCGTCTCCGGTGACGAGTTTGAAGAGTGGGACAACGGCATCGAGGTGATCTTCCACGAAGGCGCCTGCTCTGCGACGACCGAGTGGAACGGCAAGTTCATCATGGAGGTCAACTACGAGTACTCCAAGGATCTGTTCCACTACTGCATCGAGCGTGAAATTCCGTTCATCTACGCCTCTTCTGCCGCGACCTACGGTGGCCGCAACGACAACTTCATCGAAGATCCCAAGTTCGAGCAGCCGCTCAACGTCTATGGCTACTCCAAGCAGCTGTTTGACCAGTACGTGCGCCGCTGGATGCCGGAGATCAACTCTCAGGTCGTTGGCCTGAAGTACTTCAACGTCTACGGCCCGCGCGAGCAGCACAAAGGCTCTATGGCTTCCGTCGCCTTCCACCTCAATACCCAGGTGAAGAAGGGCGAGAATCCCAAGCTGTTCGAAGGTTGCGATGGCTTCCCGAACGGTGGCCAGATGCGTGACTTCATCTATATCGACGATGTCTGCAAGGTAAACCTCTGGTTCTGGCAGAACCCGCAGCACTCCGGCATCTTCAACTGCGGTACCGGTCGTGCCGAGCCTTTCCAGAACGTGGCCGAAGCGGTGATCAAGCATCATCAGAAGGGAGCCATTGAGTACATTCCCTTCCCGGATCACCTCAAGGGTCGCTACCAGAGCTTCACCCAGGCTGACATGACCAAGCTGCGCAGCGTGGGTTATGACGCCGAGTTTAAAACCGTTGCCGAAGGGGTAGCGGATTACATGGCCTGGCTCAACCGCTAACGGGTGAGCACAACGCGGCAGTTTGAGCGCAAAACCGGAAGTGGGCACTCGCCTGCTTCCGGTTTCTGGTCTCTGTGGCTGCTTGCCGTTCCTCTCTTCTCTACCGGGTAACCGCGCGATGAATATATTGATGGCACTCTCCCAGCTCGAGGTAACGGGAGCTGAGGTCTATGCCACCACGGTCGGTAACGAACTGACCCGGCGTGGTCACAACGTCTTTTATGTATCAGATACCCTGACCAAGCCGACTCTTGGCCCAGTCTTCAAGCTGAGATTCAACAAGCGCAGCATTCTGCGCCGCTTCTGGCACGTCTTCTACCTTATCTATCTCATCAAAAAGCACCATATCCAGTTGGTGCATGCTCACTCCCGCGCCTCCGGCTGGAGCAGTTATGTGGCCTGCAAGCTGACTGGCACCCCGATGATCACCACGGTTCATGGTCGCCAGCCGGTGCACGCTTCGCGCAAGGCATTCCATGCTCTCGGCTATCGGGCAGTTGCCGTTTGTGAGGATATTGCCCATCAGATTGTCGACAATCTGGGGGTCGATCCCGCGATCGTGCAGGTGCTGCGCAACGGTATCGAAACCGACAAATTCCAGCCTGTGCCAGCGCCGGACAACCCAAAGCCGGTGATTGCCATCATTGGCCGTTTGAGCGGCCCCAAAGGGGAGCTCTGTTACCGTCTGCTCGACGAGGTACTCGATCTGGATGCCTACAAGGTGCGGATTGTCAGTGGTACCAAGGTGCCTGAGCGCTTTGCCCGTTTCGAAGGCCGTGCCGAGTTTGTTGGCTATGTTGACGATGTGCCCGCTCTGCTGGCGAGTTGCGATCTGGTGATCGGCGCCGGTCGGGTAGCGATGGAAGCACTGCTCTGTGGTCGGCCCGCCTTTGCCATTGGTGAAGCCAAGGCAGTTGGTCTGGTAACCGAACAGAATCTGGATGATGCTCTGGCGAGTAATTTTGGCGATATCGGCCCCAAGGATCTGGCCATCGATTTTGCCGCGCTGAAGGGCGAAATCGAATCCGCCCTCGCAAGCAATGTGGTGCCGGAAGCCATTCGCCAACGCATTCAGGATGAGTATGGCTTGCAGGGGGTAGTATCCGGCCTCGAAACCATCTATCAGGATGCCGTAGTCGAAACCCTGCGCCGCGAGATGCCCGTCATCATGTACCACCGTTTTATCGAACAGGATAGCGAGAAAGGGGTGCATGGCACCTGGATGCCGATCACCATGTTCGAGAAGCATCTGCGACTGATGAAGTGGCTCGGCTACGAAACCCTGACTTTCCGCGATTTGGCGGACAAAGGCTTTATCCACCGTCTGCAATACGGCAAGAAGTACCTGATGATCACCGCCGATGACGGCTATCAGGACAACCTGACCCGCATGCTGCCGCTGCTGGAAAAATATGGTTACAAAGCCGTGGTGTACGTGGTCACCGGTGCAGGCTATAACCGTTGGGATGTGGAGCATCCGACCAATCCGGATACCAAGGTTTCATTGATGAGTGGCGAGCAGGTCAAGGCGCTGGCCGCCAGCGGTCATGTGGAAATTGGTGGTCATACCCTGACTCACCCCCGCTTGAGCAAGCTCACACCCGAACAGCAAGCCCATGAAATTCAGGAGAATAAACGCCAACTGGAGGCCCTGCTTGGCCATCCGTTGCTCTCGTTTGCCTACCCTTACGGAGATATGAACGAGAGTGCCAAGGAACAGGCTATCACCGCCGGGTATCGTTTTGCCGTCGCTACCAATAGCGGCCCCAAAGCGATGCACCAGGACCCTTTCCAGATCCGCCGGATTGCCATCTTCCCCCGTACCGATGTATTCGGGCTGTGGCGAAAAATTCGTGGGAATTATGTGTTCAGGAAATAACTTGTGAATTTAGATAAAAATTGCCTACGACTAAATATTATTGTGCAATTTGCAGCTTTTTTATTTGGCGCAATAGTTTTAACGGTCCCCAGTGGCTATGGATATGGGCCCAGCATTTTAGTTTTGGCAAGTGTTTTTGTCTTTTGGCGTAAAAAATATTATTTGGCAATGAGTTCAGAGGTGAAAATATTATCATATATATTCATCTCTTTTTTTGTCATCCAAGCAGTATCAATCGGGATTGATGGTGGCGCTCTCAAAGAGTTAGACCGACCAAGTCGCTTGTTAATGGCTGCAATGACCTTACCTTTATTAAGTGTGTTCCCCATTAACATAAACGTTCTTATTGCTGGCCTCTCTATAGGAGCAGTGAGTTCAGGTCTAATCGCAATATATGAAAAGTTTTATCTTGGAATGCCTCGAGCTTTTGATGAAAGCATGCCAATTCAGTCAGGAAACATCAGCATGACATTGGCATTGTTATGTCTGTGTGCTTTTTTCTGGTTCCGCCATTTAGGGAAGAAAAACATTGCTGCCTTTATGCTTCTTTCATTTTTAATGGGGGGTATAGGCAGTTTTCTCTCCGGGACCAGAGGTGGCTGGGTTTTACTTCCAATCGTCTTGTTTACAATAGTTTTTTATTTTAGAAAACAGCTATCCCTGAAAGATGGTCTCTATGCAAGCACTGTATGTGCCTTGTTGCTTTTCTTGGCTATGCTTCCGCAAAGTGGCGTAATGGATAGGATATATAATGCAAAAGCGGATGTTGTTCATTATTTTGATGGTGTGAATCCGGATACATCTCTAGGCATTCGATTGCAGTTGTGGGAAAGTGCATATAACTCTTTTTTGGAAAAACCAATTTTTGGTTGGGGAAATAACGGAATTCGCTTATCACAATTAAACCAATATAATAATGGTTCTATATCTGAGTTCATTTATAATTTTAACTCACATGCACATAATCAATTTTTAGATGAATTGGCTAAACGCGGCATTATAGGCTTCTTGATGTTAGCCCTGCTGTACTTTTATCCACTTTGGGTTGCGAGTAAAAATAGAGATAACTTATTGGTCAGTAGTATGTTGGCGGTTTCATCATTAACTCTTGTTGATTATAGCTTAAGTCAAGCATTTATAAGTCATAACTCCGGGATGATATTCTTCATGTTTTTATTTTCGGCTTTAATTACCACAATAAAGGTATCGCCTTTGGAGGGAAGAAAATGATTAAGAAATTGCAATCATGGCGCGATATCATTCGTCGTAAAATAGGGATTGTGCTTTTTGACCGATCTTTGAGATCGTCTTCAAATGAAGATGGTGCTATAGTCTTTGTTCGTTGGGATGCCAAATTGGGGGATGCCATAGTATCATCTTGGGTCGCTCGTGAAATAAAAAAGAAGTTTCCAGGCAAAAAAGTAGTTGCAATTACAACCCCTGAGATGAGGTCTTTATTTAAAAACCAGTTTCTTTTTGATGAAGTTTATTCTATTCCGAAAAGACCAAGTTATGCAGCACTCGCCTCATTGGCTAGAGATATAGGAGATATTGAATATCTTGTTCATCTTACTAATGAAATGAAGATGAAAGATATTTTCTTTATCTCAAAATTATCTGTAAAAAATGTTATTGGTATAGATGACAAAATAAAATGTGTGAATATTAAAATTGGTCATTTAACCAAGAATATTCACTTCTCACAGAAGTTTGCCTTGGCCGTTAATAAAATGGGGGTTGATAACCCCGATACAGATTATATTGTTCCAGAATATCTTGAAGATGAGTCAAGCGTTAAATATAGCTGGCCTGATAATCCCACAATCTGTTTTAATCCTTACGGTAGTGGCAGCTCACGAACATTTAATGATGAAAAAATTATTGAGATCCTGAAGGTTATGTTGAGCAAGCCTGGATATAATGTATGTTTGCTCTATCCACCGATAAAGAAAATTGAAACAGAACACAATATCAGGAGAATGCCTGATATCTTAAGGGAAAGAGTTATCACACATGACTCATCCCATTCTTTAGGTGTTCTATTCGCTCAAATAAGAAATAGTATCGGTATCGTGTCTGTAGATACGGCGACAGTACACATTGCTGCAGGGCTTAAAAAACCTATATTTGGAATATATAATGATAATTTTGGTAAAGGTGAAAACCGGGAGTGGTTACCAAATTTTGAGAAAGCCATGGTAATGTATGTTGATGCTAAAAAAGAACAAAATGTAAACTACATTAATATGGATGAGTTTGAGAATCAATTTAATGATTGGTATGTTCAGTACATAGCACAATAATTTAGATTTCTGCACCATAGCCTGGTGCAGAATAAAAATTAAAGCATCGCCTTTATGTATTTATTTACCCATATATCTAGTCTGTATTGATTCTTTATATCGTCAGATATGTGATGATAAGGGATCGTTAAAAAGTCAGGTGAGACTTTTAGATCTGTATCTGTTATGCAAAATATATTGTTGGGATGAAAGAACGGAAATGTCTCTGCGGTATTGTTATTTGATATTATCTTTTTTTCATAGGCAAGAGACTCAAAGAATCTAAAAGACAAGCCTTTTTGTGACTGGTATCCTATATCAAGAATACAGTGATAAGCCGATGAGATTGCCAATAGTTCATCACCAGTAATTGGCTTGGTAATTATTTCGATTCTCTTGTCTCTTATTTTTTTGATCTTTCGGTGGTGATCAACATAAATCATGATTTTAATTTTTAAGTCTGGGTTGGCATCCAGAAATGCAGTTATAAAGGCGTAGCGTTCACGATCAAAGCTAAAAATACCAAACACATCACCATCATAGTTTCTGTTTGGTTGGAGTGGGGTTAAATTCTTTTTATAGTAGTTAGTTACTGGTGTAAAGCCATATTTTTTAACATCTTGCGGATCAAAGCTCAAAACTTTATCAAAAAGTGAAATGTTTTTGATATTATTTGGCATTCTGAGAGTACTGTCCCACAGGTGGCAAATCATCCTGTTGGTGCATTTTTTGAGCTGTGTCAGATGTTCTGCCGTGTAAATATCAGGATTAGTGAGGATAGTGATATCAAAGTGGCGGTTTTTTGTAAAACCATTCAAAAACTGGGTGGTCGACAGCCAGCTTCTTTCTTGTTTTAAATTTCTTTTAAACAGAGCCTTTGAAATTAAGTTTGATATTCTCTCTACTGGGTGCAGGTAATCATATCTAGATATTTCTCCATTCTCAATAAATGTAACCACGTGTCCTTGTTGTCGCATCTCTTCAACTATCGGGGTAATGAGCCCTGCGTTATCAATACCTATTAATAGGATATTCATTGGATTAGCTCTCAAAATGACATTGCAATGTTATTTCATTAAATTTAATAAACTAAAGTGACATAAATGATTTTATGGTCTCTGTACTAGAGAATGGGCTGTAAAAATGATCTGGTATATGCATTTTATCAATATCCATACGAGATATTTTTTGCGCTATTTTGGGAATGTCAAAAAGGGCGCAAAGGTTATCTTGCAGTGGCCCAGTAAGAATTTCTGCCGGTCCAGACGGGCAATCCACGCTGATCACCGGGGTATGGCAGATGAGTGCTTCAATAAGCACTGTTGGCAGCCCTTCAGCATCGGATGTCAGGATGAGCGCCTGAGCGGCTTTGATATAGGGGTAGGGGTTCTTCTGAAAGTCGATGATCTTCACCTTGCTGGCAAGGTTCATCTCCTCGATCATGGCTTCAATGTGAGGGCGTCGCTCCCCTTTGCCCATCAGAACGAGTGGCGTAGCAACGCCGCTTAGCTGATATGCCTGCAAGAGACGATCGTGGCGTTTTCGTTCTTCGAAGGTGCCGACATGGATAAAATACTTTTCAAATGGCTTGTTGAAAGGCTCATCGGCCAACGCCTGAATTTTCTCGATATCAAACGGATTGTAGATAACCTGACACGATTTTGGTGTGGCTCTTACATTGTGCAAAATGTCGTCCGCGATGCCACGAGATACGCAGATCAGTTTCTTGCCATTATAGAAACGCTTGAATTTTTCATATCCTTTGGCATTGTCTTTGGCAAAGCCGGTGACATTTCCGTGGATCCAGTAATAAATATTCAGTGTATCAGGCAGGTGTCTGGTAATTTTGTCACATGAGCATGAGATAATTACGTCAGGCGAGATCTCTTGGACTTTTTTCAAGATCAGAGATGCTTGTATTTTTTCAACCGCAACATTGGATATGGCTTTAGTCAGCTTTGTGACAATGCCAAGATTAATCGGGTGAATGTTGTCAGGTAGCGTATGGTCTATTTTTTCCCGCAAGGTAAACAAGGTAACATCGACACCTGCATCTTTTAGCAAGGATGCGGTATTGAGCAGAACCTTTTCCGCACCACCACCATACAAGTCTTCAACAATGAATAAAAACTTTTTAACTGGTGGGGTCATAACTGCTCCGCGGGTCTCATAACTGACTGGTAAATCTACTAAAAATGTGAATCGTAAACGAGCAAAATCAGGTGGCAACTGTTAAAGTCGTTAGCAATTTTTTCAATAGGTGTGGATCAATGATTGGTCTTAGTGGGCGCTACCATAACGCATTATTCGCGGCCTGTATATTTGCCGGGCTGCTGCTCTCCTGGTTGTTTTCTGTTAATCAGCTCCTCACCGGCGACCAGACCCAGATGCTCTACAAGGGTTACCTTGGAGCCTATGAGGGGGTCTGGCTCAGCTATGGCAATGCGGCGAGTGCGGTGGGCAATGTGCCGGGGAGCTTGTCGGCCTGGCTGATTGGTGGGCCGCTGCTACTGTGGGATTCTCCCTATGCCCCCATGGTGTTGCTGCTGGTGATGCGGTTGGTCGGTTTTCTGCTATTTGATGCGGTTATCCGCCAGGTGTTTGTTGACCCCGTATCGAAGGGCAATGCGCGGTTGCTGTTTCTGGTGCTCTGCTGGCTCAACCCCTGGTTCCAGTATGAGAGTTTGCTCTACAACCCCTCCTATCTCTTCCTCTTCTCGGCCATGCACTGCTGGTCGGCCTGGCATATGCGCGATCGGGCCTCCTTCTGGCACATGATTGTTCATCTGCTGGCTATCGGTATGGCGATGCAGTTGCACTACTCCTGGCCGTTGCTGGCTGTGATCTCCACCTACCTCTTCTGGCGCCGAATCCTCAAGGTGAGCTGGAGCGGGGCGGTGGTCGCAGCCCTGCTGATCGGTGCATCTCTGATCCCTTACGCCATGGAAGTGATGAGCAACAGCCATATCACCCAGAACGTCGATCCCGAAGCGCGTCAGCGCTATATCGGATGGGGGCTGGTGCATGTCTATCCGGTGCTGAAATCGGTGATCTACTGGCTGCGTTACGGCTCCTGGCTGTTTGCCAGCAAGCTGGTCAACGACACCCAGTTCATCTGGCTGGCGGGTCATGAATATTTGCAGATGACAGCAGTCTGGCTGTGGCGGGTGGTGATCTACGGGGTGGGCTCTGCCACCGTGTTGCTGGCGGCCAAGGCCAACTGGCAACTGTGGCGGGATCTCAAGCCGCGTCTGCTGCGCAGCGACCGTGCATCAGTGGACGGCACGAGCTGGCTCGGCCTCTATGCGCTGGCGGCCGTATTGGCTGTGCTGGTGAGTGCGGCGCTCTCGCCCATCATCTTTAACTATTGGCACCTGATGCTGATATTCCCCTATGCCCTGTTCCCGATCCTGCTGTTGCTGGTTAGCTGGAGCCGCAACCATCCTCAGTGGGTTGGCAAGGGGCTGCTGGCAGCCACCCTGTTCTGCACCGCTGTGAACCTGATTGCGGCGAGCGACAGCACCAAGTTCTCCTATCAGGCGGACTACAAGCAGCAGGTGCAGGAGTATTTGCAGGAGATGAAGCTGCAACCCAAGTAACTGGGTTGTGTGATCAGTCGAAGGGAGGCGTAATGCCTCCCTTTGCTTTTTCCGTAGCTCAATAAGCGGGTTGTGGTTGCCGGTTATCGCTGGTGGCGTAGCCGACCTGCTTTGGTTGCCATTGCACCAGCTGCAAAGGCATAGCCGGAATGCAATAATCTACAAGCTTTCAGCTTGTTTGCGGTGTATCTATAACCCATGAATACCACCGATTCCCTCATCCGCTACTGGCAATCCCCGCACCTGCCGGGGGTCGAGCTGTCGCACTCTCACCACAGGGCGTTCAGCTACGGCCGCCATGTCCATCTCGACTACCATATCGGGCTGGTGCAGCGGGGTGGCCAGAAGTTTATCCATAAGGGAAATAGCCACCATCTGGTGCGCGGGGTGCTCTCTACCGTCAACCCGGACGAGGTGCACGACGGCCTCAGCCTGCTGCCGGAAGGGTATGAGGTACGGGTCTTCGCCATCGATCCGCAGCAGCTGGCGCTCTGGCTGCCGGAGCAGCCGGAACCCTTCTTCGACAAGGGATTGCAGAGCCGCCCCGACCTCTATCAGGGCTTTGCCCAACTGCACGGCTATCTCGACAACCCCAAGGCCGATGGCCTGCTGATCGAGAGCCAGCTGCTCGCCCTGCTGGGGGAGCTGCTGCATCTGGCCCCCGAGGTACACCAGCTGGCGGATCCCCAGTTGCGATTTCTGCGCGACTACCTGATGGCGGCCCTCGACGAGCCCCACTCGCTGGAAGAGCTGGCGGGGCTGCTCGGGCTTGACCGTTTCGCCTTCCTACGCCAGTTCAAGAAGCGCAGCGGCATGACCCCTTATGCCTGGCTGAAACGGCTGCGGCTGGAGCAGGGCAAGCGGCTGCTGGCGAGCGGCATGGCGGTGAGCGAGGTGGCGCTGGCGGTCGGTTTCTTCGATCAGAGTCACTTCCATCACGGCTTTCGCCAGGCATTCGGTCTGACACCCGCCGAATTTCGTGCCCAGATGCAATCTTTTACAAGCCGCGCCCCCCGCTGATCCGCCATGCTGGCTCTCCGTCGTTAAAGCGAGAGTTGTTATGCTGACCAGTCTGTTCGTTACCCTCGGCCTGATGCACCTGATTGCACTGGCCAGCCCCGGCCCCGATTTCGCCCTGATCCTGCGCACCAGCCTGCACCGGCCGACCGCCCTTGGCGCGGCGCTGGGCATCTCGCTGGCGATCATGGTGCACGCCACCCTGAGCCTGACCGGGATCAGTATGCTGATCGCCAGTCACCCGCTGCTGTTTATGGTGATCAAGTGCTGCGGCGCCCTCTATCTGGGCTGGTTGGGGTGGGGCGCCCTGATGGCGGCTCGGCAGCAGAGCAGTACCGTGATGGCCAGCGCCGCCAACGAGCTGCGCGGCTGGGGCAGGGGCGTGCGCACTGGCCTTGCCACCAACCTGCTTAACCCCAAGGCGCTGGTGTTCTTTATCGGTCTGTTGGCCGCCATGGTGACGCCAGAGGTGGATGGAATGACCCGCAGCCTGCTGGTGGGCGAGCTCTTCATCATCTCCCTCTGCTGGTTCGGGCTGCTGGCGTGGAGCCTCTCCACCGATCGTGCCCAGCGCCTGCTGCTGCGGGTGCAGCGACCGCTCAATCTGGTGACCGGCGTGCTGTTTGCGGTGGTCAGCCTCTCCATTCTGGCGAGCATGGGCGCCGAGCTGGTGGCCTGACGAGTCGGCGCATGGGCCTATACTCCAACAAGGTTTGCCTGTCAGGAGTGCCCGGCCATGCGTCTACTGCCTCTTTGCTGGTTGCTGGGGATGACCCCAGCGCTGGCGGCCCCGGTTCAGCTCAAATTGCTGGAGTGGGGCTATCTGCCAGCGGGTTATGAACAACAGTTTGCCGACTACGCCAAAGCCCATGGGGTGGAAGCGACGGTCAGCCGGATCGAGCCGCTGCTGACCGATTTCGACAGCGTCTACCGCGCCCTGCGCACCCGCAGCGCCGATGTGGTGCTGCCGACCAGCTACTTCTACAAGGCCCATCACCAGCCGCTGTTCAAGCTGCTGCTCCCCATCGATTTCAATCGCCTGCAGCACTACCCCGAGGTGAAGCCCGCCCTCAAGAACACCGAGTATGACAAGCAGGGGGAGCGCAACTACTCGGTGCCCTTCTCCTACGCCATGTTCAGCCTCGCCTATGACAGCAAGCAGGTGCCGCAAGCGCCCACCAGTTGGCAGGTGCTCGCCAACAGCTCGCCGCCGGGCCAGTTTGCCGAGTTCTGCGACCAGTTCGAGCCACTGCTCTTTTCGGTGCTGCTCTCGCTGGGCAAGTCGCCCGCCCTGTTTGCCAGCGGCGAGATGCTGGCCGACAAAACCTTGCAGCAAGAGGTGGAGCAGCAGCTCTCGCAGCGGCTGCAAGCCAGTCGTGGCTTCTGGTTCAATCAGGCCAACCGCTGCGAGGATCTGCGCCAGCAGACCTTTGCCACCACCTGGGGGCTGGAGCTGGTGGAGTGCAACAAGCAGAACGATCAGCAGTGGCGGATCGCCATGGTGCAGGAGGGGGCCATCTATGCCCTCGATGCCCTCTCCATCGCTCGCCATGTCGGGGATGATCCTGCACGGCTCAAGGCCGCCTACCTGCTGGTGGATTTTCTGCTGAGCGCGCCGCTGCAACGCCAGATGCTGGTGGGCACGCCCACCATTTCGGCCAGCAATATTGCCTCCCGGCCACCCCTCAGCCCGCAGGAGCAGGCGGTGCTGCCGGATCGCCCGCTGCCGGAGTTTGACGAGCGACTGCTGGTGCCCGCGTTGCCCGCCCATATCAAGAATCGCTACAAACGGATGGTGCAGCAGGCGATCGTCGCCAGCGGCAAAGAGGGGCTGGTCAAGCAGTGCCCCTGGGATCTCGATAACTGATGAATGAGCCTGCCGCTTCTCCGGCGGCAGGCAAGTTTGCGCAAGATGGCTGATGATCGGTCATCGCCCGTTCCAGGGCATTTCCCCGTTCAACTCACGCCGCTCGTTGGCCCCCATCGTTTGAAAAAACTGCGCGCTTTCCGCAATCCCATTTAGCCGGATTAAACAACCGAACCCTCGCCAGATTGCCGTTCATACCCTGGCTGACCCTGTACAAAAGTGCCTCAATTGTGACAACTTGGATGTGAGCTGAACAATCCTGATCTGTCCCTTGTGGGAAGGTGATGAATAGGTTATTTCTCTGTGACATTGGCGGCATCCGGCACGGGTTATCCAGCCATGTGGTGCGAAATCCACCGCAAAAACAAACAGTAAAATGCAGGAGCAAATATGAAAAAGGTCGTGATGGTTGCCGTGGCTGCGGCCCTTCTGGGTGGCTGCGCCGTCAAGAATCAGGTATCCCACAGCTTGCAGGCAATCCCGCTGACAGCCTTCCAGCAGAGCGAGAGTAACCCCAATCAGCGCGTCTACAAGGAGCCGGGCGTTGACCTGCGCCAATACAATGAGGTGCTGCTCGATCCGCTGCAGTTTATTCGTCAGGAGAACGGTCAGTGGTATCTGCTGACCGCCAATGAACAGAACCAGATTGGCCGCTACTACCACGACAAGTTCCAGAGCGAGCTGATCAAGCAGGGCGTCAAGATCGCCACCGCCCCCGGCCCGAAAGTGATGCGGATCCAGGCCGCTGTCACCAACTTCGACCTGACCCGCCCCGACCCCAAGCTGCGTGACCTGCTGCCCGCCAAGATCGCCATCAACGTCACCCGCGAAGTGATCGGCAAGGAGCCTTATCTGCTCAAGGTGGGCAGCATGGCCCAGCTGCTCGACTCCCGGAGCGGCAAGCTGCTGGTACGGGTGATGGATGCCCGTGAGAGCACGGACAGCACCCACAAGGATGAGCCCATCACCGCCGGGGAGATGGAGAAGATGATCGACCAGTGGGCGGCCAGCCGTGCCAAACAGCTGGCGGACAATCTGGGGCGCTGATCGACTGGCGCGTCCAAGCGGGGCGCAGCGGGAGCCTTTTGGGCTGCAATAATGGCAAGATGTTGATAAGGTGGTCATTTTGCAGGCAGGAGAAAATGATATGAAACGCGTGTTGTTAACCATCCTTGTTGCTGGCCTGTTGAGTGCCTGCAGCACCTCGTCACCCACGCCTGAGTGTGCACCGATGGCGGGTGGCTGGCAGAGTCAGACGTTGCCCAATGCTGAAGGGGAGGCTGCGTTGGCCAGCGTGCTGGCTCGCATGAACACGGCCGCCAAGCTGCAGAGCATCCGCGAGGTGCGCAGCCAGGTGGTCTCCGGGGTCAACTACGACATCGAGTTCCAGCTCGACAACGGAGAGGTGTGGAACACCCGTGTCTATCGGGATCTTGCCGGCAACTACCAGATGACCCGCCCGGCTGCACAGGGCGAGCTTCCTCCCTTGCCTTGCGTCAAGGCCAAGTAATTCCTGCTTGTTGAGCCCCTCGTCAGAGGGGCTCATCTGACCAGAAAATTTCTGCTGTTCTCCCCGCATTCTGACAGTCAGGATGACCCTTCCCGTGACTGCATCCTCATAGAAAAGGAACCACTATGAATCGCCACCCCTGCATCAAACACTGGAGCGAGCTGCAAGAGCAGACGCCGCGCTATTACTCCGGCAGTCAGGAGCCCCTTTCCCGCGGCTGCGCCCTCGGCAAGCACTTCGGCTTTAGCCGCATCGGAATTCACCACGAGATCGTCGAGCCCGGCCATCGCACCAGCTGGCCCCATGCCGAGAAGACCGAAGATGAGTTTGTTCACGTGCTGGAGGGGACGCCGGATGTCTGGCTCGATGGTGTCCTCTATCGGCTGCAACCGGGGGATTCGGTGGGTTTCAAGGCCGGTGACGGGCTGGCCCACGCCTTTATCAACAACACCGAGGAGATCGTCAGGCTGCTTTGCATTGGCGATACCGATCGGGAGGACAACCGCATCCACTACGCCGTGCATCCCGAGCGCAATATCACCCTCGGCAAGCTGCACTGGGATGACGTGCCCGAGCGTGAATTGGGTGGTCACGACGGCCTGCCCGACAAGCTGCGCGAGAGCAATGGCCCCTTCTAGGGCGCAGCCTTTCTGCGCACCAGCCCCGTACCACCCGACATAAAAAAGCCTGCCGCGTGGCAGGCTTTTGCTATCTGTTTGCCGCCTGTGGCGTGCCGCGCTTATTGCAGGTTGAGCCCGCCCAGATAGTCACGCTTGCCGAGATCGACCCCGGCGCGGCGCAGCAGGGCGTAGGCCATGGTGAGGTGGAAGTAGAAGTTGGGAATGCCGTACTCATGGACGCAGGTATGGCCATCCATCCCCTTGCCGCCCGCCCAGTGGGGCACGTAACGGCCGCTGGCGTACTGGCTGTAGTCCGCGTCCAGCTTGCCTTGCAGATAGCTGATGGTCTTGCCGATGTGGGCGCGCAGATCGGCCATGGTTTTGGGGTCATCTCCCAGCACCGGCAGCTCGCTGTGGCTGGCGGTGGCCACCACGGCGCGGGCCGAATCGCAGCAGATCAGCACTTGCTTGGACAGCGGCAGCATATCGACGATCAGCCGCTCGCCGAAGAAGTTCTCCACGTTGAACTGCTTCGCCGCGGCGTGAGCCTCGGCCTTGACCAGACAGTGGTCGAGGTTGGTCAGCATCTTGATAAACTGGGCGGTGATATCGCGATTCATGAGCACTCTCCATCTTGTTGAAACAGCGGCCCGCGTGTGCGGCCACGGTGAATGAGACTGGCTAATCGGCCACCAATATACCCCAACCGCTGCCGGGTTCGAGCCTACCACGATGAAAACGGCAGGGCAGCGCTACTTCGCGCGACAACCGTTGGCCAAGGGGCAGCGCTCGCTTTTTGAGCCTGTGAGTCCCTTATCACCCCTTTTTTGATCTGTGACATAAATCACCTTTTTTCAGGGGCGTAGGCTGAATGCGTTGTCCTGGACACGCGCCTGCGCATCCGCCAGGACACAAGAAAAGGAGAATGAGATGAAGATCTATGACCGTAACCGCAATGTGCTGAACCTGGGTCAGCGCGTCATGATTGCCACCACTGGCGCAGTCGATTTTCTGAAAGAGGCCCACACCGACAATATGACCCCCTATCAGGCGGAGCATGAGAAGTGCGTGCTGCTGGCAAACTCCGGAGAGCGTTACGCCCCCATCGAGTTGATTAGACTAGGCTGATCCCTTTCCCTGTCACCCTACTCTTTACAATTCACCCGGCCGCCGCGCCCCATCTGGCGGCCGGGTTTCTGATTTCCCCCACCTTCATCCCACCAAATGCTGAAAAATTGAACCGGGTCACATCCCGCTCGATTTGAGCGATTGTCAGCCAGCGCAGGCTCATGCGAACCTTTAAATCCCGTTAACCCACTAAAAAATAACGACTATGTTCAGGCAAATAATGATGGGTGCCGCCCTGCTGTCGGCGGCGCTGCTTTCCGGTTGTGCTTCCGTACCCATGGCCGATGCCACCGCAGACGCGCAGGCCAAGCAGTTTGTAGCCCCCAAGGATGCGGCCAACCTCTATATCTATCGCAACGAGACCTTCGGTGCGGCGGTGAAAATGCCGCTGCTGGTGGATGGTATGGCGGTCGGCGATACCGTGGCCCACACCTACATCCTCAAGCAGGTGACACCGGGCAGCCACACCATCACCTCCAAGTCGGAGAACGATGCCACCCTGACCCTCAGCACCGAGGCGGGTAAAAACTACTACGTATGGCAGGAGGTCAAGATGGGCCTGCTGATGGCCCGCTCCAAGCTGAGTCAGGTCGGTGAGGAGGAGGGCAAGCAAGGGGTGATGGAGAGCAAGTTGGTCAAGTGACCAGAGGCTTTCACCAAAAACAAGGCGTAGCTCCACCAGTTACGCCTTTGCCCGAAAGTGGGTGTTCCAGATTTCCTGTCCATGTAGGTTCGATTAGCGAAGCGTAATCGGACGATCGCGTAATGGAACATCCGCGTCATCACGGCCCGCAAGCAGATCGAAGTGAGGCAAGGCTATGCTTGGCTTTTCGGTCTCAACGAGGGGAAAGGGATGGCCAATTGGCGGCGGGCATGGTGGCCCGGAGGAACCTGGTTCTTTACCGTCAACCTGCTGGAGCGGCGTAACAACCGGTTGCTGGTGGAGCAGATCGACCTGCTGCGCCACAGCGTTGCCAAGGTGCAACAGGCTCACCCCTTCGCCATTCATGCATGGGTGGTGTTGCCCGACCATCTCCACTGCATTCTCTCTTTGCCGGAAGGGGACACCGATTTCCCCCTGCGGTGGCGGCTGATCAAAAGCCACTTTTCCCGCGCCTTGCCGGTCAATGAGCGGCGCAGCCAGACGCGGTTACGTCACGGGGAGCGGGGCATCTGGCAACGCCATTATTGGGAACATCTGATCCGGGATGAGCAGGATTACCGCCGCCATATGGATTACGTCCATATCAACCCGCTCAAGCATGGTCATGTCACGCGGGTGGCCGATTGGCCGTATTCCACCTTCCATCGTTATGTGGCGAGCGGTATCTATCCGCCGGAGTGGTGTGGGTCGGTGGATGGGGCATCGGGGGGATTGGAGTGAACCCTAAAAGGGTTGTTCCGTTGTAAGCGACCGATAATGCGAACGTCTTACGCGATCGTCCGATTACGCTTCGCTAATCGAACCTACGGTCCTACCTACCGTAAGAAAGAATCTGGGGTACATAAATACTGTGCTTCAAATCGATCTTTAATTTGTAGGAAGCTAAAGCGAATGCTGCATTCAAGGACTTTTCTGCTGAATCCTTATCCACTTTCTCATTTCGATGCGCAAAACCATTTCGTGCATTTTTAGCTTGCGTTATCAATGCAATAACAGATGAATACTCACGATAGTTAGCAGTGCTTTGTACTTTTGATAGCATGTCATCAAACTTCGGTGAGTTCCCATTTTTATTCATGTTGCCATTTGCTTCTCTTAAGAAAATATCAAGTATGATATGCTCTATGATAAACCAAGAGAGAATTAATGAGGTACTGTAGTCACTATTTAAATACTCGCTTTCAGATTTTGATAGAATGTTTAAGCATTCAATTCCCTTCTCATCTAAACGTTCTAAAACATCAAAAGCCTTTTTGTATGCATCAACATAAATTTGGCCATCTCGACTTTCTAATTCTTTGAACTCAAGATTCATAGCTGAGGTTACATTAGGGCATGTCGGGATGAATGTTGTTGGCTCATCAAGGTTTTGACCGCTTTCACCGAAGAATTTCATGCACATGGTTTCATGAATGGTGATTTCTATTGGGATAATTGGCGTGGCACAGCCTGAAGTGTAATCCTTTGATGTCAAAGCTAGTAGATAGTTATAGACATTAGCGACCTTAATTAAATTTTTACGCAATTCAACAGTTTTGAAAAAGTCATCCTCTTGTGTTGTTGCTAGTCTCTTTGTGTTGCTTGATATCCAAACCATACCCGGTCTTGTTACTATTATAGAAAGATCTTTCCCTTCAGCAGCAAAAACCACCTCTCTTATAAAAAGAGATTTATTTTTTCTGGCATTAAAGTCATACCAATGCTCATCAGCATCTACTACAACCCAAACATATGGTTTTGGTGTAAAACCTAAAAAGTAAACGTTATTCATTAGCGTTGCCTGGTAATTAATTTTAATGCATTAATAACACTTGTTGTAACCTGATGCCAGCATCGTAGGTTCGAATAGCGAAGCGTATTCGGACGATCGCGTATTTAAAGTTGTCGCGATGGGTCATATAAAAACCAACCCGGCCTAAGCCGGGTTGGTTGTATCAAAAGGCGGGAAAAATCAGAGCGCTTCCAATCTGGCATACGCCGTCACCAGCCACTTGGCGCCGACGTCGTCGAACTGGATCTGCACCCGGCTCTGCTGGCCGACCCCTTCGAAGTTGAGTACCACCCCTTCACCGAATTTCGGATGGAGTACCCGCTGGCCGAGCTTGATGCCGCTGGCGTCGAAGCTCTGCTGCACCTCGTTCTGGCTAAAGCGGCCGTACTGGGTGGGGCGGCTGACCTGAGTGCGCAGCCGGATCTCTTCCAGGCACTCGGCGGGCATCTCGCGGATAAAGCGGCTCGGCTTGTGGAACATCTCGCGGCCGTAGATGCGGCGGCTCTCGGCATAACAGATGTAGAGCTTCTCCATGGCGCGGGTCATGCCGACGTAACAGAGACGGCGCTCCTCCTCCAGCCGGCCCGACTCCTCGGTCGATTGCTGGCTGGGGAACATCCCTTCCTCGACGCCGACCAGCAGCACCAGCGGGAACTCCAGCCCCTTGGCACTGTGCAGGGTCATCAGCTGCACCGCATCGGCATATTCGTCCGCCTGATTCTCGCCGGATTCCAGCGCCGCGTGGGCGAGGAAGGCGGAGAGATCGCTCATATCCTCCAGCTCGTCCGGGCGCTGGTACTGGCGGCAGGCGGTGACCAGTTCGTCCAGGTTCTCTACCCGCGCCTGGGATTTCTCGCCCTTTTCCGCCAGATACATCGCCTTGAGGCCGGAGTTCTGGATGGCGATATCCGCCTGCTGGTGCAGCGGCAGCATGGCGACCTGCTCCTCCAGCGCGTCGATCAGCTCGACAAAGCCGCGCACCGCATTGCCGGCGCGACCGGTCAGCACCTTGTCGTTGAGCAGCGCCTTGGCCGATTGCCACAGGTTGAGCCCCTGATCGCGGGCGTTGCCGCGCAGGATCTCGAGGGTGCGATCGCCGATGCCGCGGGTCGGGGTGTTGACCACCCGCTCGAAGCTGGCGTCGTCGCCACGGTTGTTGATAAGACGCAGGTAGGCCATGGCGTCTTTAATCTCTTGCCGCTCGAAGAAGCGCAGGCCGCCGTAGATGCGGTAGGGCATGGCGTCCTGCATCAGCGCCTCTTCCAGCACCCGTGACTGGGCGTTGGAGCGATAGAGGATGGCGCAGTCGGCCAAGAGGCCGCCCTTTTCCTTCCAATCCTTGAGGCGGCCGACCACGAAGCGCGCTTCGTCCACCTCGTTGAAGGCGGCGTAGAGCGAAATCGGCTCACCCTCGGCCCCTTCGGTCCACAGCTCCTTGCCAAGACGCTCGGCGTTGTTGGCGATGACGCTGTTGGCGGCCTTGAGGATATTGGCGGTGGAGCGGTAGTTCTGCTCGAGGCGAATGGTCTCGGCGCCCTGATAGTCGGTCAGGAAGCGCTGGATGTTCTCGATCTTGGCGCCGCGCCAGCCGTAGATGGACTGGTCATCGTCGCCGACGATCATCACCTTGCCGCTGTTGCCCGCCAGCATCCGCAGCCAGGCGTACTGGATGCCGTTGGTATCCTGAAACTCGTCCACCAGGATGTTCTGGAAGCGGTCGCGGTAGTGCTCGAGGATGTGCGGCTTGTTGAGCCACAGCTCGTGGGCGCGCAGCAGCAGTTCGGCAAAGTCCACCAGTCCGGAGCGATCGCAGGTCTCCTGATAGGTCTTGTAGATCTGCTGATAGGTGCGGGTGACGGGATCGCCGTAGAGGTCGATGTCGCCGGGGCGCAGCCCTTCATCTTTCTTGCCGTTGATGTAGCCCATCACGGCGCGCGGGGCCCAGTGCTTCTCGTCGAGGTTGAGCGCTTTGAGCACCCGGCGGATCAGCCGGTACTGGTCGTCGGAGTCGAGGATCTGGAAATCCTGCGGCAGGCCCGCATCCAGATGGTGGGCCCGCAGCAAACGGTGGGCGATACCGTGGAAGGTGCCGATCCACATGCCGCGCACGCCGTCGCCGATCACTTTTTCGACCCGGCCGCGCATCTCGGCCGCCGCCTTGTTGGTAAAGGTGACCGCGATGATGGAGAAGGGTGAACAGCGTTCCACCTGCATCAGCCAGGCGATACGGTGCACCAGCACCCGGGTCTTGCCCGAACCGGCACCGGCCAGCACCAGCAGGTTGCTGCGGGGCGCCGCAACGGCATCTCTTTGCTTGTCGTTGAGCCCGTCGAGCAGGGTTGAAACGTCCATCACCACTCCTGTTTATTTATACAGGCGGGGATTATACGGCCATCCCTCTGCCAGACCAAATCCAAACTCGGGGGGAGGGGCGAGATGGGGTCTTGCAGGGGCGCCGGTGCGGCCATTTTTGGCTGGCGCAGAGAGAACGGGACGGGGAGGTTTCCAGCTGTAGCCAATCCTTGCTCGCGCGGTTTGTGGGGATTTTGCGAGCCGGATCACGGGCTTGCCGGGGGGCTGGATGAATAAGAGGGGAAAACGGTTTACAGTAACTTGCTGAACAATAAGAGAAATGTCGTTTGGGTCTTTTGGTTGTTAGCATAAAAAACTGAAAAGTAGCTAAAAAACAACTGCTTATAAGGTTATTTGCTTAGAATTCAAACCGTTAACGCAAACGTTTTTCCCTTATCATTTGCTTGACCCGCATCGGGGCTGACTTAGAGTAAGCCTGCGTGCTAGATAGCCTGCTCTGACAGGCAAGCAAGTTCCCTCACTTAATAACAATCAAGGATACGATCGTGACTAAAGTGCTCAAGCTGGCCACTGTGGCCTCCCTCACTCTCGCTGCTCTCTCTGCTCAGGCTGCTTCCGAGCCAGCCGTCATTTATGACACCGCGGGCAAGTATGACAAATCATTCAACGAAGCCGTGTTCCGTAACGGCGTCGAGCTCTACAACAAGGACAAGGGCGTCAAGGTCAAAGAGTTTGAACCCCAGAACGAAGCCCAGCGCGAGCAGGGTCTGCGTCGTCTGGCCAGCCGTGGCAACGGCCCGATCGTGGCGGTCGGTTTCAACATGGGTTCTGCGGTAGAGAAGGTTGCGACCGAATTCCCGAAAACCCAGTTCACCATCATCGACATGGTGGTCGACAAGCCGAACGTCCAGTCCGTCATCTTCAAGGAGCATGAAGGTTCCTTCCTGGTGGGCGCGCTGGCTGCCATCGCTTCCAAGAGCGGCAAGGTCGGCTTCGTGGGCGGCATGGATATCCCGCTGATCCGCAAATTCCAGTGCGGTTACGAGCAGGGTGCCAAGTTCGTCAATCCGAAGATCGAAGTGTTCCAGAACATGGCGGGCTCTACCCCGGCCGCGTTTGCTGACCCGGCCAAAGGTGCCGAGCTGGCCAAGTCCCAGTTCGCCAAGGGCGCTGATGTGGTTTACGCCGCAGCTGGCGGTACCGGTATCGGTGTCTATCAGGCAGCCAAGGACAGCGGCAAGTTCGCCATCGGGGTGGACTCCAACCAGAACCACCTGCAACCGGGCACCATGCTGACCTCCATGGTCAAGTCTGTGGGTCTGGCTGCTTACCAGACCTGGGATGACGCTGCCAAAGGCGAGTGGAAGCCGGGTATCAAGAACCTGGGTCTGGCCGAAGGCGGTGTGGATTGGGCTCTCGACAAGGACAACGAGAAGCTGATCACCCCGGAAATGAAAGCCAAGGTAGATGCCATCAAGGCTGAAATCATCGCTGGCAAGGTCAAGGTTCATGACTACATGAGCGATAACACCTGCAAATACTAATTAGATAGTTGCTACGACTCTCAACGCACCACCGGCCCGCACGGGCCGGTTTTTAGTCTTATTTCATGAAACGCAGGGCTGCATCATGGACCAGACAGATCGCTATGCCATCGAATTAAGAGGTATCGATAAGCGGTTCGGCGAAGTGTACGCCAACAAGCTGATCGACCTTAAGGTTCGCAAAGGCAGTATCCACGGCATTGTCGGCGAAAATGGCGCCGGTAAGTCCACCCTGATGAGCATCATTTATGGTTTCTACCATGCCGACAAAGGCGAGATGCTGATCGACGGGAATCCTTTCAAACCCCATGGCTCACAAGATGCGATTGCCGCAGGCGTGGGCATGGTTCACCAGCACTTCATGCTGGTCAACAACTTCACCGTATTGGAAAACGTCATCCTCGGCGCTGAGAACGGCTGGCACCTTCAGCAGAGCGTGGCGTCAGCCGAAAAGTTGCTGGGCGAACTGGCGCGAGACTATGGCCTCGACGTGCCGCTGCACGAGAAGGTCGAAGATCTGCCGGTTGGCTTGCAACAGCGGGTCGAAATTCTCAAGGCGCTCTATCGCGGCGCTCGCATCCTGATCCTCGACGAGCCGACCGGGGTACTGACCCCGCAAGAGGCGGATCACCTGTTCGAGGTGCTGAAAAAGCTGCGAGATCAGGGGGCAACCATCATCCTTATCACCCACAAGCTGCGCGAGATCCTGGCCATTACCGATCAGGTCTCCATCATGCGCCGTGGCGAGATGGTGGCGCACGTCGCCACCAAGGATACCGACAAGGAGCAACTGGCCGAACTGATGGTGGGCCGCAAGGTACGCCTCAAGGTCGACAAGGGGCCAACCCAGCCCGGTGAAGCCAAGCTGAAGATCGAAGGGCTCAGCTATTTCGACGCCAGCAAGGTGGAGCGGGTCAAATCGGTCAGCTTCGAGGTGCGGGCCGGTGAAGTGGTCGGCATCGCCGGGGTCTCCGGCAACGGTCAGTCCGAACTGCTCAGCCTGCTTGGCGGCATTCTCAAGCCGAGCAAGGGCAGCTTTACCATCAGCAGTCGCAGCGGCGTGCACAAGGTGAGCGCGGAGCACCCGGCCGATCCCGAGCTGGTGCGCAACTACGGCCTCGGCCATGTGCCGGAAGATCGCCACAAGATGGGTCTGATCAACCGCTTCGAGGCGAAAGAGGCCTTTATCCTCGGTTATCACCGCCGCCCGCAATACAACAAGGGTTGGCTGCAGAACAAGGAGGCGATCCAGCAGGATTGTCAGGCCAAGATGGAGAAGTGGGACGTGCGCCCGCCCCATCCCGATCACAAGACCGCCAACTTCTCCGGTGGCAACCAGCAGAAGCTGGTGATCGCCCGTGAAGTGGAGCAGGACCCGGATGTGCTGTTGATCGGCCAGCCGACCCGCGGGGTCGACATCGGTGCCATCGAATATATCCACCAGCAGATCATCGCCATGCGCGACAAGGGCAAGGCGGTGCTGCTGGTCTCGGTGGAGCTGGACGAGATCATGAGCCTCGCTGACCGGATTCTGGTCATTGCCGATGGTCGCATCGTCGGCGAGCTGGATGGTGCCAAGGCGGACGAGCGCACCATTGGTCTGATGATGGCGAACATAGTGCCGGACGAAGTTGCCAAGGAGGCCCACTGATGAGCCAAGTACGTATTCCTGCCTGGGTCTCCGTAGGCGTCTTGTCTGCGGTCAATATCCTGCTGGCCTTCCTGGTGTCGGCCATTCTGTTCTACTACCTCGACATCAACCCGGTCGATGCCGCCAAGATCATGTGGTACGGCGCGTTCGGCACAGGTGAAGGGGTTGGTTTCACCCTCTACTACGCAACCGGCTTTATCTTTACCGGTCTGTCGGTGGCGGTCGCCTTCCACGCCGGTCTGTTCAATATCGGCGGTGAAGGTCAGGCCTATATCGGCGGTCTCGGTGTCGGTCTGGTCTGTCTGATGCTCGGCGATGTGCTGCCGTTTGCCCTGCTGTTGCCGCTCTCCATCATTGCCGGTGGTCTGTTCGGTGCCGCCTGGGCCTTTATTCCGGCCTGGCTGCAAGCCAAGCGCGGCAGCCATATCGTGATCACCACCATCATGTTCAACTTCATCGCCGCCTCGCTGATGGCCTATCTGCTGGTGGAGGTGTTCAAGCCGCCCGGCTCGATGGCGACCGAGAGCAAGGTGTTTGCCGAAGCAAGCTGGCTGCCCAAGATGAGCGGGCTGGCGAACCTGTTCGGGATGGAGATCCCCAACAGCCCCCTTAACATCAGCTTCTTCTGGGCGCTGATCTGTGCGGCGCTGGTGTGGGTCTTTATCTGGCACACCCGCTGGGGTTACGAAATCCGCTCGGTCGGCGCCAGCCAAAGTGCCTCCGCCTACGCCGGTATCTCCTATCCCAAGGTAGTGATCCTGGCGATGGTCATCTCCGGCATGCTGTCGGGCTTCTTCGCCCTCAACGTGCTGCAGGGTGAACTGCACCAGATCAAGCTCAACTTCGTGGAAGGGTTCGGCTTCACCGGTATCGCGGTGGCGCTGATGGGGCGCAACCATCCGGTCGGCGTCATCATCGCCAGCCTGCTGTTCGGTTTCCTCTATCAGGGGGGCGCCGAGCTCAGCTTCGAGTTCGGTGTCGACCGCAACATCGTGGTGGTGTTGCAGGGTCTGGTGATCCTGTTCTGTGGCGCCCTTGAGCACATGATGCGTCCGCGCATCGAGCAGCTCTATCTGGCGTTTGCCAACCGCTCAGCCGCGCAAGCTAAAGGAGTCTGATCATGTTTGAAATTCTGATCCTGATGCTGGATGCGACCATTCGAACCGCGCCGCCGCTCATTTTGGCCGCCATGGCGGGCATGTTCTGCGAGCGCTCCGGGGTGGTCAACATCGCGCTGGAAGGCAAACTGCTGGCAGCGGCGTTCGCCAGTGGCGCGGCTGCGGCGGTCTCCGGTTCCGCCTGGATAGGTCTGGGTGCCGGGGTGGGAGTCTCTATCCTGTTTGCCCTGATGCACGGTTTTGCCACTATCACCCACCGCGGTGATCAGGTGGTGAGCGGCATGGCCATCAACATTCTGGCGGCCGGTCTGACCGTTACCCTGGGCCGTTACTGGTTCGATCAGGGTGGCCAGACCCCGGCGCTCTCCGGTGATGCCCGTTTCGCCCCCATCGATCTGCCCTATGCCAAGGAGCTGTGGGATGTGCCGGTGATCGGCCAGCTCTACAGCGAGCTGCTGAGCGGCCACTCCCTGCTGGAGTACGTGGCGTTTGCCTGCGTACCGCTGGCCTGGTGGGTGATGTTCCGTACCCGCTTCGGTCTGCGTCTGCGGGCGGTGGGCGAGGCGCCCGCAGCGGTCGATACCGCCGGTATCTCTGTGGTGCGGATGCGCTACACAGCGCTCCTTATCGGCGGCCTGCTGGCCGGTATCGGTGGCACCTATCTGGCGGTCGCCCAGACGGCCCAGTTCATCCCCAACATGAGTGCGGGCAAGGGCTTTATGGCACTGGCGGCGCTGGTGTTCGGCAAGTGGCGTCCCTGGAATGCCATGGCAGCCTGCCTGCTGTTCGGCTTCCTCGATGCGGTCGCCATCCGGCTGCAAGGGGTCAGCATCGGCGGCTTCGCCATTCCGGTGCAGGCCATCGAGGCACTGCCCTACATCCTGACCGTGTTCCTGCTGGCCGGCTTTATCGGCCGTGCGGTGGCGCCGAAGGCGCTCGGCACCCCCTATGTGAAGGAACGGGAGTAGCGCCCTCTATCGCGATAGTCCCGACTACACAGATAACAGCAGGCCCACTTCGGTGGGCCTGTTTTTTTATGGGCGGGATGGGACAGATCAGTCGGGATCTGGATGGTGTGATAGAGGGAGGCGATGGCGTGAAGGGATAAAGGGGCTGCGTGAGTTGCTGCGGGGAGCGGCTGGCTTACAGGTGCATATCCCGCTGCCAGTACCATTAAAAACCCCCTCGTATCAGGAGGGGGTTGCAGAGGTTATTGCCGGATTAACCCTGAGGTTCAGGGTGCCAGCACCAGCTTGTAGACGCCAAAGCCGGGGTGTTTGGCATCGGTGGGTGGCAGGGTCTCCACATAGTTCAGCTTGCCACCGGTCAGGGCTTGCGCCTCGCTGCGTGGCGAGCTGTAGATGCGCAGATCCAGATTGGCGGGCAGGGGTGCCAGCTGCCAGTTGTTGTCTGCCGGGGGCTCGAAACCGGCCGGATTCTTCTCTGCCAGATCCTTGAGGTATTCGGAGAGCACTTCGCGGGTTTCGAACTGATCTTCATGGACGATCACCTTGGCGTTGATGCCCGGGAAGTTGCCACCACCGCTGGCGCGGTAGTTGTTGGTCACCACGTAGAACATCTGGGTCGGGTCGATCGCCTTGCCCTGATAGGTGAGGTTGGTGATGCGATAGCTGTCGCTCACCTTGTTGCCATCCACATCGTAACGGGCGGGTTTGGTCACATCGACCTGATAGTTCACCCCGTCGATCACGTCGAAGTTGTAGGTGCGGTACTTCTCGTTCACCAACCACTGGGTAGCGGTGCTGGCGGCATCGATCTTGTTGAACTGGACGGCGCTCTTCTCCAGCCACTCCTGTACGGTCGCGCCATTGATAGCGACCACCTGCAGGGTGTTGGGGTAGACATAGAGGTCGGCCACGTTGCGCAGGGAGATATCGCCAGTCGGTACATAGGTGAAGTCGGTCGGACCGTTGCGACCGCCACGGAATGGCGCGGCGGCGGAGAGGATGGGCCATTTCTCCTTGAGCTGACCATCCTGTTGCAGTTTCTTGGCATGCCACAGCTGGGCGTCGCTGACGATCTGGATGGAGGGGTCATCCTGTACCAGCGCGAAGAAGCTGTGGATTGGCTTGGTGATCTTGCTGAGGGGCTCGTCCAGCCACTGGTTGGCCTGCTCGTGCTCGGCAATGACCTGATCGACTACCGCCTGATCTTCGGTGCTGGTGGCGCTACTGTCGATCTTGCGCAGCTGGGACTGGCTGGAGGCCACTTCCCAGCGACCCTCTTTCCAGGTCATGTGCAGGTCGATGATGCCGAGGTGGTTACCCCAGACGCCCGGCATCACGGTCGGTACCCCCGCCAGGGTGCCTTTCTCGTTGTCCACGTCGGTCATGTTGGGGTAGTCACCCGGGAAGGTGCGGTGGGCGTGACCCAGCAGCAGGGCATCGACCCCTTTTACCTTGGCCAGCGGCAGGGCTGCGTTCTCCATCATGGGTTCGCGCGGGTCACCAATGATGCCAGTGTGGGCCACGACCACGACGATGTCAGCGCCCTTGGCGCGGATTTCGGGTACATAGTGCTCGGCGGTCTCGACCATATCGGCCACCACCACCTTGCCTTCCAGATTGCGCTTGTCCCACTGGGTGATCTGGGGCGGGGTCAGGCCCAGCACACCGACCTTGATGGTCTGGGTATTGCCGTTGGCATCCTTCACCTGACGATCCAGCACTACATAGGGTTTGAACTTCTGCTTGCTCCAGTCGATGGTGCCCTTGCCACCACGGCTGAAGGCATCGGCCTGGAAGACGTTAGCGTTGATGTAGGGGTAGTTGGCCCCTTTCAGGGTCTCTGAGAGGAAGTCGAGACCGAAGTTGAATTCGTGGTTGCCCAGGTTGCCGACATCATAGCTCATGGTGTTGAGCGCCTTGATGGCGGGATGGGTCTGCTTGCTCAGCCACTGCTGTTTGACCTGCTGGTCGTGGATATAGTCGGCCAGCGGGGTGCCCTGGATCAGGTCGCCGTTGTCGATCAGCAAGTTGTTGGCGTTCTCTTCGCGGGCCTTGCGGATCAGCACAGCGGTGCGGGCAAAGCCCAGCGAGTCATCCGGCTTGTTCTGGTAGTAGTCGTAGCTCAGCAGGTTGGAGTGGATATCAGAGGTTTCGATCAGCCGCAGGGTGAGATCACCGGGGGCCTGAGAGTTGTTGTCGTCACAGCCGGACAGCAAAAAGATAACTGCCACCGCGCTCAGTTTGAGGGTGGTTTTCATTGTTGAATTCTCTTGTTATGGGTATGCCAGCGTGGTGCATTCTATCGATAGCAAAAGAATCCTATTGTGAGCCGGCTGGCAATTCGGGTTAATTGCCTTCCTGTTAATAGAGTTATGGCTCTGATTTTCATCTCTTTTTTCTCTTCCTTCAGGGCCACCACCCTCGCTGCTTTTCCGCAGTGAGTCACTTGGTAGTCACCGCCGTGCGGTCGGGGCAAGCGGCGCGGTCTGCCGCTCCTGCGAGGCTGTAATGGTTGGTTACAGATCTCCATTCGACTGATAGATGACCTTTCCCTTAAATTCAGCGGCGATTGATTGCATCTAAAAATTACAAAGCGACAGCAAGGAATAAAAACTCATGAAAATGCACAACAAAGCGCTGCTGGCCATCGCCTGCGCCGCCGCCCTGTCTGCCTGTGACAGCGAAAAAGCTGCCAACAGCATTGCCAAGCGGGTGCCGCTGGCTCTGCCGGAGGCGGGTCTTTACCATGCGAATCTGCTGAGCCGCGACGGCGACAAGGCGACGCCGCGCATGATCAAGGATCTGGATGGTCTGGCGCTGGTCTACCCGAAGGGTGAAACCGTGCAGTACTGGGGTGTCTGGGTGGATCATCAGGTGGGCAAGGTCGAGACCAACAGCCAGTGGCTGGGCCAGGCTGACCAGAAAGCCGACAAAGACGGGATCTACCCGGTGCAGTTGATCCGCAACAGCGAACGGCTCGGTACCAGCACGGCGCTCAGCTCGGTGACCAACGACCACAACCTCATCACCTTCCAGGATCAGCCGGTCATCGATCTGCAGGGCAAGGAGATCAAGCGCTGGGTTTTTGATTTCACCCGGACCGGCACCAAGTTCTCCGACAACTCACCCATCTATTCCGGTTTCAGCGGTCATGTGGCGGTGACGGCCCTGACCACCAAAGCGGTGACCACGGCCAGCTGGAGTGCCACGGGCAGCGATGGCTTCAGTAGCGACATGGTGGGCAAGGTGGATACCACCAACAACGGTGGCAAGCTGACGGTGGCGATCGAGTTCCCGGCGGCAGGTTGTACGCTGGTGGGCGAGGGGAGTGCCACTGCCGGGTTGAGCAAGCTGACCATGACCGGGTTTGGCAAGTGCAACTTCAAGCAATCCGCTGCCGCCACGCCGATCGAAAACCTCTGGAATGCCGCTCTGGCCCGGGCGATGGATAACCGCGTCGCCTATGTCACCACCTTTACCACGGATGCCAAAAAAGAGGCGCTGGTCATCGGCTTCCCCGACACCAATGGCCTGCTGATCACCGCTGACAAGCGATAAGCAGCCCTACGGCAGGGGCGGGCAAACGCGCCTGAAACAACAAGGGAGCCAGTGGCTCCCTTGTTGTTTGCAACGCACGGTTTACAGCAGGAACAGGGTTGCCAGCCCGAGGAAGATAAAGAAGCCGCCGGTATCGGTGATGGCGGTGATCATCACGCTGGCTCCCACCGCCGGGTCGCGGCCGAGGCGGGTCATGGACATGGGGATAATCACCCCCATCAACGCCGCCACCAGCAGGTTGAGCATCATGGCCAGGGTCATCACGGCGCCGAGCGCCGCATCCTGATAGAGCAGATAGGTGGCGATGCCCATGGTGCCGCCCCACACCAGCCCGTTGATAAAGGCGACGCCGAGTTCCCGCAGCAGCAGGAAGGAGAGGTTGCCCGCCTGAATGTGCTGCAGCGCCAGCGCCCGCACTATCATGGTGATGGTCTGGTTGCCGGTGTTGCCGCCGATCCCGGCGACGATGGGCATCAGCGCCGCCAGTGCCACCAGCTGGGAGATGGTGTGCTCGAACAGGCCGATCACCCGCGAGGCGACAAAGGCGGTGCAGAGGTTGATGGCAAGCCAGGCCCAGCGGGTCTTGACCGCCTTGGAGACGGGCGCGAACACGTCTTCATCCTCGCTGATACCCCCCATCCGGCGCAGGTCGGTGTCACTCTCCTCATAGACCAGATCCACCACCTCTTCGACGGTGAGGCGGCCCATCAGCTTGCCCTTGCCATCCACCACGGCGGCGGAGAGCAGGTCATCCCGCTCGAAGGTGCGGGCTGCCGCTTCGTCGTTATCCTCCGGATCGAAGGTGACCGGATCCCGCTCCATCACATCGCTCACCAGGGTGGCGGGCTTGTGTAGCAGTACAGTGGTGAGGGCCAGCTCCCCCAGCAGGTGGTTGCGGCGATCGATGACGAACAGCTTGTCGGTGTTGGCGGGGATCTTGCCGCGCAGGCGCAGATAGCGCTGCACAGTGGCGAGCGTCACCTCGGGGCGGATGGTGATGATCTCGAAGTCCATCATGGCGCCGACGGTGTGCTTGCCGTAGCGGATCACCTCCCGCACCCGATCCCGGTCGGCGGGGGCCATATAGGTGAGCAGCCGTCCCATCAGGTTGCGCGGCAGGTACTGGCCCAGATAGATCTGGTCGTCGATATCCAGGGTGCGCAGGGCGTGCAGCAGCTCCTTGTCGCTCATCCCGCTGATGAGGCTGTCCCACACCGTCTCCGACGCTTCGACCAGGATCTGGCCGCGCTTCTCCTCCTCCACCAGTGCCCACAGGGCATGACGCTCATCGGGCGGCAGCGATTCCAGCGCATCGGCGACGTCGGCGGCGGGCAACCCGTTGACCAGCGTTGTGAGTTCGCTGGTCTGATCGCGCTGCTCGGCATCCTGCACTACCTGCGGATCGAGCAGGCTGTCGGTGAGGGCATCATCGCGCAGCAGCAGGGTGAGAATGCGGGATCTGTCATCCGCGCGCTGCCGGGCGCTGTTCTTGATGGGAAGAGACATGGGATGAATTCCTGAGATGGTAGCCAAGGGCTCAATGCCCATAGGATACCAGACTTAAAACAACAGGTTATGACCGTGATGGGAGAAGAGGGGGGTAAAAGTGAGGCCACCTGCTGGTGGCCTCATGGTGAGTTGCCGATGATCCCTCAGGCGAGGGCTCGCTGGCGCTGCGGGGCCTCGCCAAACCAGGCGAGTCGGTCGGCCAAAGTGACCACAGATCCCACCATGATCAGCGCTGGGCTCTCGACCCCCATCGCCAGCGCGGGCAGCTCATCGAGGGTGCCACGAATAACCCGTTGGCAGGGTTGGGTGCCGCGCTCGATCAGCGCCACCGGAGTGTCGCCCCCCTTGCCATGGGCCAGCAGTTGCTCGCGGATGGTGGCGCAGGAGGAGAGTCCCATATAGAACACCAGCGTCTGCTTGTCCTTGGCCAGCAGCGGCCAGTCGAGATCCCGGGCGCCCCCCTTGCCATGGGCGGTAACGAAACGCACGCTCTGAGCGTGGTCGCGGTGGGTGAGCGGAATGCCGGCGTAGGCGGCGCAGCCGCTGGCCGCGGTGATGCCGGGCACCACCTGAAAGCCGATGCCTGTGCCGACCAGCGTCTCCAGCTCCTCGCCGCCACGGCCGAAGATAAAGGGATCGCCCCCCTTCAGCCGCACCACCCGTTGCCCCTTCTTCGCCTCCTCCAGCAAGAGCTGGTTGATCCCCTCCTGCGGCACGCAGTGGTTGCCCGCCTGCTTGCCGACGAAGATGCGTTTGGCATCCCGGCGCACCAGCGCCATCACTTCGTCCGAGACCAGCCGGTCGTAAACCACCACGTCCGCCTGCTGCATCTGGCGCAGGGCGTGCAGGGTGAGCAGACCCGGATCGCCGGGGCCGGCACCCACCAGCACCACTTCGCCACCGCTCTGGCTCTCGTCGGCAAACAGGTTGTCGGCCAGCTGGTTGGCAGAGGCGCTATCGCCCCGCGCCAGCGCCTGACCGAGCCGATCCGCACCGAGCAGCCGCTCCCAGAAGCGGCGCCGCTCGCCCATGCTGGTGAAGCGCGCCTTGACCCGTTCCCGCAGGCTGCCGGCGAAGGTCGCCACGGCCCCCAGATGTTGCGGCAGCAGGGCTTCCAGTTTTTCCCGCAGCAAGCGGGCCAGCACCGGTGCCTTGCCACCGGAGGAGATGGCTACCATCAGCGGCGAGCGGTCGATGATCGACGGCATGATGAAGCTGGAGCGTTTCGGGTCATCCACCACGTTGGCAAAGATCCGCGCCTGATTGGCGCTCTGGTAGACCAGCGCATTCACCTCGCGCCGATCGGTGGCGGCCACCACCAGCCACTTGCCCGCCAGTTGTTCCGGCACAAATTCACCGGCCAGCCACTCGATGCTCCCGTTGGCAGCCAGTTCCGCCAGCTCGGGGTCGAGCTCGGGCGCGACTACTGTGAGGTGGGCACCGGCATCCAGTAGCAGGCGCGCCTTGCGCTCCGCTACCTCGCCGCCGCCGACCAGCAGCACGGGTTTGTTGTCGAGTCGGCAAAAGATGGGCAAGTAGTCCATGGGGCCTCCGGATCAGGCGGTTCGGGTCTGGTTGGCGGTGCTGGTGGTCTCGCTCACTGCAACCGGGCGTTCAGCTTTCGGGGTGGCATACCAGTAGCCGAGGCCCATAAAGAGGACGCCGGAGACGGTGTTGCCCAGGGTCACCCACAGCAGGTTGTGGCCGATGCCGCCCAGGGTGTAGGCCTCGGAGTGGGCGCCAAACCAGGAGAGGGCGAACAGGGTCATGTTGGCGATGGAGTGCTCGTAGCCGGAGGCGATAAAGGCCAGCAGGCACCACCAGATGGCGATGAAGCGGGCGGCCCCTTCGGTGCGCAGCGCCATCCAGATGGCGAGGCAGACCAGCCAGTTGCAGAGGATCCCCTTCATAAACAGGGTCAGGGCCGGAGCCTGGGTCTTGGCCAGCGCCACCTTGTGGGCCAGACTGCCCGCATCCGGCAGCAGGCTGCCGCCGTAGGAGTAGATGAGCGCCACCACAACGGAGCCAATCAGGTTGCCCGCCCAGGTCTGCGGCAGGATACGCAGCAGGTCGGCCATGGTGATTTTGCCCGTCTTCACCCCGAAGGTGAGGAACATGGTGTGGCCGGTAAACAGCTCGGAGCCGGCGATGATCACCAGCGTCAGGGCGATACCGAAGGTGGCCCCCATCACCAGCGGCCGGATGGCGGGATCCACCAGATTGCCGAGGGTGAAGATCAGGATGATGCCGAGGCCCACATAGGCCCCCGCCATGGCGGAGCTGAGCCAGAAGCCGAGCTTGTCGCTGCGCTCGAAGCGGTTGATGCGGGCCGCGTTGGCGGCGCACTTGTTGATGGTTTCCGTGTACATCTTGTGAGTCCTTGAAAGGGCTGCCCACAGGCAGCCCGAAAGAGAGTGAATTTGTCTTTAGACAGCGACCCAGACCTGCTGGTCGCGCACTTCAACGGGGTAGCTTTGAACCGACATGGCGGGGTTGTCGAAACAGTGGCCATCGCTCAGACGAAAGCGCTGCTTCTTGAGCGGGCTGGCGACCCAGAGCTCGCCGTCGTGTTCGCAGATCAAACCCCGCGACAGCACGTTGGCGGCGAAGAAGGGATCCCGGTTGTCGATGGCGAACACCTCGGCGGCCGCGCTCGGGCGGAACAGGGCGATCTGGCGACCCTCAATGAGTGCGCAGACGCCGGTGCCCGGCAGGATGTCGTTGAGTTGGCAGGCGAATTTCATCATTTGGTTTCCACTTCGATCTGGTAGACGGGGATGCGCTCGGCCGGGGTCGCCGGTCGGTGCTGGTCGCGTTCGCTGACGAACTGGACGTCCGGGTCACGCTTGTCGCTGTTGATGAAGTGGCTGAAGCGCTTGAGCGCCTCCTCTTCATTAAGGGTGCGCGACCATTCGCACTCGTAGCTGTCGATGAGGGTCTGGATATCGCGCTCCAGCGTCTCGGCCAGCCCCAGCTTGTCGTCGACGATCACCTCGCGCAGGTAGTCGACACCCCCTTCCAGATTGCCGAGCCAGACCGATGTGCGCTGCAGTTTGTCGGCGCTGGTGACGTAGAACATCATAAAGCGGTCGATCAGCTTGATGAGGGTTTCGCGGTCAAGGTCAGAAGCCAGCAGATCGGCGTGGCGCGGTTTCATGCCGCCGTTGCCGCCCACATAGAGGTTCCAGCCCGCATCGGTGGCGATGATGCCGACATCCTTGCCCTGGGCTTCCGCACATTCGCGGGTACAGCCGGAGACGCCGAACTTCATCTTGTGCGGGGTGCGAATCCCCTTGTAGCGGTTCTCGAGGAAGACCCCGAGGCCAACGCTGTCCTGCACGCCGAAGCGGCACCAGGTGCTGCCGACACAGGTCTTGGCCATACGCAGCGCCTTGGCATAGGCCTGACCTGTCTCGAATCCGGCTGCCAGCAGCTTGCGCCAGATGGCGGGCAGGTCATCCTTCTGAGCCCCGAACAGGCCGATGCGCTGGGCGCCGGTGATCTTGGTGTAGAGCTTGTAGTCGCGGGCCACTTCGGCCACCGCCAGCAGCCCTTCCGGGGTCACTTCACCGCCGGCCATGCGCGGGATGACGGAGTAGCTGCCGTCCTTTTGCATGTTGCCGAGGAAGATGTCGTTGGTGTCCTGCAGTGGGATGTTGCGCGGGCTCAGCACATGCTCGTTCCAGCAGGAGGCGAGGATGGAGCCGACGGTCGGTTTGCACACCTCACAGCCATAGCCCTGACCGTGCTTGGCCAGCAGCTCGTCGAAGCTCTTGATCCCCTCCACCTTGACCAGATGGAACAGCTCCTGACGGGAGTGGGGGAAGTGGGCGCAGAGGTGGTTGTTGACCTCGATGCCCTGCTTCACCAGCTCGGCGTTGAGTACCTGACTGATGAGCGGCACACAGCCGCCGCAGCCGGTTCCGGCCTTGGTGTGCTGCTTGATGGCGGCCAGGGTGGTGTGACCCTCGGCCACCGCCTGAGCGATGTCGCCTTTGGAGACGTCAAAGCAGGAGCAGATCTGGGCGCTTTCCGGCAGGGCATCCACCCCCAGCGTCGGTTTGGCTCCGGCGTAGGCGGGCAGGATCAGGGTGTCCGGGTGGCTCGGCAGCGGCAGGGCGTTGAGCATCATCTGCAGCAGGTTGCCGTAATCTTCCACGTCACCCACCAGCACGGCGCCGAGCAATCGGCTGTTGTCTTCGCTCACCACGATCTTCTTGTAGACGCCAGCCTGATCGTCCTGAAACACATAGCTGTGGCTGCCCGGGGTGCGGCCGTGAGCATCGCCGATGGAGCCGACGGAGACGCCGAGCAGTTTCAGCTTGGCGCTCATGTCTGCCCCTTCGAAGCGGCTGTCACCGCCGAGCAGATGGTCGACGGTGATCTGGGCCATCTTGTAGCCCGGCGCTACCAGCCCGAAGAAGCGGCCCTGCCAGGCGGCGCACTCGCCGATGGCATAGATGTCGGGGTCTGAGGTGAGGCAGTGATCGTCGATGACGATGCCGCCGCGCTCGGCGATGGCGAGATCACCGTAACGGCCGAGGGTATCTTGCGGGCGAATGCCGGTGGAGAAGACCACCACATCCACTTCCAGCTGGCTGCCATCGGCGAAGGAGAGGCGGTGTTTCGCCTGCTCACCGCCATGCATCAGGATCTCGCTGGTGCTCTTGCTGGTGTGCACCTGCACGCCCATGGATTCAATCTTGCGGCGCAGCAGCTGGCCGCCCTGACCGTCGAGCTGCTCGGCCATCAGTACCGGAGCAAACTCCACAACGTGGGTCTCGAGACCCAGCGCCTTGAGGGCACCGGCCGCTTCGAGGCCAAGCAGGCCGCCCCCGATCACCACCCCGCTCTTGCCACTCCTGGCGGCGCTGCGAATGGCTTTCAGATCCTCGATGGTGCGGTAGACGAAGCACTCGTGGTGCTGACTGCCCGCAATGGGCGGCACCCAGGGGTAGGAGCCGGTGGCCAGCACCAGCTTGTCGTACCCGACCACAGTGCCCTTGTTGGAGTGCACTTCGCGGTTGGCCCTGTCGATTTTTTTCACCGCTTCGCCGAGCAGCAGGCGGATGCCGTGCTTGTCGTAGAAGCCGGGTTTGACGAGGGAGAGATCTTCGCTGGTGTGATGGGAGAAGTAGGAGGAGAGATGGACGCGATCGTAGGCGGGACGGGGTTCTGCACCGAAGACGGTGATCTCGTAGCGGCCCGGCTCGGCCCGCTCGATCAACTCTTCGATGAAGCGGTGCCCCACCATGCCGTTGCCCACAACGACCAGTCTGACTTTGCTCATGATTGCCTCTAGTTTGGAGTAATAAAACATCATTCTGGGGCTAGGCTACCCAGTCAGTCGGGGCGGGCAATTGATGCAAATCAAGTGTCTATTTATATATCTCGTCAGGGGTAATTCGATAAAATTCAAAGATATACAAAAATAGGTATACCAGTTGATGATTTCTGCGCTGGCTTGGAGTGAGGGGTGGTGGAGGGAAAGCCCGGTTTACCCACGGCCGGGGAGTGAAAACTTCTGGCGGAAAATGGCCGGCCTCGCACTGGGCGAGACCGGCATCAGCTGAACAAGGTGGCGCGTCAGGCGATATGGCGGCGGAACATGGCGAGCGCTAGCGACAGGGTGACGCCGGCGATGGCGAGCAGCGGCCAGAGCAGGGGCCAGGCGGCCGACCAGTCAAACCCCTTGAGGAAGACCCCCTTGAGCAGCACGATGAAGTGGGTGAGGGGGTCGATGGCCGCCAGCCACTGGAACACCTGCGGCATGTTCTCCACCGGCGAGATGTAGCCCGAGAGGATCACCGCCGGGACGGTGAAGGAGAAGACCCCGAGAAAGGCCTGCTGCTGGGTCGAGCAGAACGACGAGATGAAGAGCCCGATCCCGGCCAGTGCCAGCCCGTAGCAGACCATGCCCGCCATCAGCAGGCTGAGGCTGCCGGCAAAGGGGAGGTGAAAGACAAAACGGGCGGCCAGCGCGACTATGCACCCTTGCCCCACCGCCACCATGATGCCGGGCACCGCCTTGCCCGCCATGATCCAGCCCGCGGTGAGGGGGGAGACCAGCAGCTGATCGAAGGTGCCCTCTTCCCGCTCCCGCGCGACCGAGAGGGCGGTGACAATCAGGCAGCCAGTGGTGGTGATGATGGCCACCAGCGCTGGCAGGATATGCCAGTGGAACTCGACGTTGGGGTTGTAGAGGTTGCGTACCGCCAGCTCGGGTTGCCCCTTGCCCTCACTTTGCCAGCGGGCGATCACCTGACTGATGTAGCCAGCCGTCACCTGACCACCGTTGGAGCGGCGTCCGTCGATGATCAGCTGTACCTTGGCCTGTTCGCCCCGTGCCAGCCGGCGCGAAAAATCGCCCGGAATAATCAGCCCGAGCAGTGCCTGTTGCCCGGTGATGGCCTCGGTCATGCCCGCCTCGCCTTGTACCGGGATGATGGTGGTAAAGGCGGGCATATGGGTGAGGCGCTCCAGCAGCTCGCGGCTCTGGGCACCGCCATCCTGGTTGTAGATGGCCAGCGTGTTGCCGGTCACCTCCAGAGTGGCGGCGAACGGGAAGAGGGCGGTCTGCAGCAGCACCGGCATGATGAGCAGAAAGCGCCCCTGAGTATTGCCCATCAGGGCCTGCAGCTCTTTTCGGATCAGCCACCAGAGTCGGATCAGCATGGGTTACTCCAGAGTGCGCCGCGTCTTGCGGGCGGTCAGGGCCAGCCAGAAACCGGCCAGCAGCAGCAGACAGAAACCGTTGACCAGCAGGATCGAAAAAACGCTGCCCGCCTGATAGAGGGTCTGCAAGGAGCTCGCGAAGTAGCGGGCCGGAATGAGGTGGGTGATGGCCCGAAGCCAAGGCGGCATGCTGGCGATCTCGAAGACGAAGCCCGACAGCATCACGGCGGGCAGAAAGGCGGCGATCAGCGCTGCCTGTGCGGCGTTGAACTGGCTGCGCATCACGGTGGAGAGAAACAGCCCGAGCCCGAGGGCGCTGCCGAGAAAGACGCTGGTGACCAGAAAGAGCAGCAGCAGGGAGCCGCGCCACGGCACGCCCATCACCGCCACCGAGAAGAGCAGGCAGAGCAGCATGGCGATGATGCCAAGGCCGTAGTAGGGCAACAGCTTGGAGAGCAGCAGCTCCCCCTTGGTGACCGGGGTGGCGAGCAGCGCCTCCATGGTGCCGCGCTCCCACTCCCGCGCCACCACCAGCGAGGTGAGCAGGGCCCCTATGATGGTCATCACCACCGCAATGGAGCCCGGCACCAGAAAGTTGCGGCTCACCAGCGCCGGATTGAACCAGGCGCGGCTCTCTATCGACACCGGCATGGCGACCCCCTCGCCAGCGAGCCACCCCTGCCAGATCCCCTGCACATAGTTGGTGACGAAGTTGGCGGTGTTGGGCTCGGAGCCGTCGGTCAGCAGCAGTGCCTGCGGCGTGCCATTGCCCTGACCGGCCATGGCGCGGGAGAAGCCGTCATCGATCACCAGCAGGCCGCGGATCTCGCCACGGGCCAGACTGGCGAGCAGGGACTCTTTGCTCGGCCCGCTGTGGATCTCCAGCGCGGTAGAGCCGCGCAGGGCCTGCTCCAGCCGCACCGCCGGAGCGCCGCTATCGGTACGCCAGATGCCGAGGCGCAGATGGTCCACATCGAGATTGATGGCGTAACCCATTACCACCAGCAGCACCACCGGCATGATGAAGGCGATGAGGATGCTGCTCGGGTCACGGACGATTTGCAGCGTCTCCTTGCGGCAGAGGGCCAGCAGTCGCCGACGGTTGATGCTCATGCGTCCTCCTCGCTGGCCCGCTCGACCAGGGTGATAAAAGCCTCTTCCATTGTTGGCAAAGAACAGGTCGGCAAGGAGCCGGTTGGCAAAGAGGTCGCCGCCTCTTTGGCGGCCAGTTCCTTGAGATCGTCCGGGGTGCCGAGCGCCAGCAGCTTGCCGCGATAGATGAGGGCGATGCGGTCGCAATACTCCGCCTCATCCATAAAGTGGGTGGTGACCAGCACGGTGACGCCGTGGTCGGCCAGCGCGTTGATGTGCGACCAGAACTCGCGCCGGGTCACCGGATCGACCCCGGAGGTGGGCTCGTCGAGGAACAGCAGCGGCGGCTCGTGCAGCAGGGCGCAGGCCAGCGATAAGCGCTGGCGCAGGCCGAGCGGCAGGGATTCCGCCTTCTGATCGAGCCAGGGGGTGAGGGCAAAGGCAGTCACCATGGCGTCGATCCGCGTCTGCTGGTGGCGGCCGAACAGGCCGTAGATACCGGCGAAGAAGGAGAGGTTCTGCGCCACGGTGAGCTGCTTGTAGAGGGAGAACTTCTGCGCCATGTAGCCGAGGCGCTGGCGCGCCGCCGAGGGGCTGTGGGCCAGATCGATGCCGGTCACCAGGGCCTGCCCCTCGCTCGGGCGCAGCAGGCCGCACTCCATCTTGAAGGTGGTGGACTTGCCCGCCCCGTTGGGGCCGAGCAGGCCGAAGATCTCGCCGCGGCGCACCGCAAAGCTGACATCATCGGTGGCGGCAAAATCGCCGAAGCGTTTGGTGAGGTGGCGCGCCTCGATCACCGCCTCGGGGGAGACCCCCTGCGGCAGTTCCGCTTCGCGCATCCCGGCTGCCAGACTCGACTCCCCGCCGGGGCCGCCGCCGAGCAGGTCGATAAAGGCATCCTCCAGCCGGGGCTGGGCCGGTTGAAAGGCGCCGTTGGCCAGTTGCAGCTCCGGGAGCGGTGGGGGCGTCATGCCCGGGTGCAGCAGCAGGCGAACCCGCTCCCCCGCCACCGCGCCATCCATCACCGCCGGGTGAGCCAGTGCCCGGCGCAGCAGGGCGCGCCGCTCGCGGCCATCCAGCTGCCCCGCCTCCAGCAGCCAGCAGCGGCTGGCCATGGCCCCCATCAGATTGGCCGGTGTGCCGCTGGTGCGCACCTCGCCATCCGCCATCAGCAGCACGTGGTCGCACAGCTCCGCCTCATCGAGATAGGCGGTACTCCAGAGCACCGTCATCCCCCCCTTGGCCAGCTCGCGCACCATCTGCCAGAGGGCGCGGCGGGAGATGGGATCGACCCCGACCCCCGGTTCGTCCAGCAGCAGCATATCCGGGGTGCCGAGCAGGGCGCAGGCCAGCCCGAGTTTCTGCTTCATCCCGCCAGAGAGCTTGCCTGCCGGTCGTGCGGTGAAGCGAGCGAGATCGGTGAAGGCGAGCAGCCGCGCGAAGGTGGGCGTGCGTTCGGGCTCCAGTACGCCGCGCAAGTCAGCGTAGAGGGTGAGGTTCTCCAGCACGCTGAGATCCTCGTAGAGGCCGAACTGCTGGGGCATGTAGCCGAGGCGCTGGCGCAGCAGATCCCCCTCGCTCACCGGATCCAGCCCCAGCACCCGGATGGTGCCCGCTTCGGGGATCAGCAAACCGGCCAGCAGGCGCAGCAAAGTGCTCTTGCCCGCGCCGTCGGGGCCGACCAGCCCGGTGATGCCGCCAGCCGGAATAGTGGCCGAGATGGCGTTGAGGGCGACCCGCTCACCAAAGCGTTTGGTGAGCCCCTCAAGGGAGATGGCGCAGCTCATGGCGCCAGCCTGACGGTGACCGGCATTCCTTGGCGCAGGGCCGGGTCGGGATCCTGCACCACGATGCGCAGCCGGTAGACGAGGTGAGTGCGCAGGTCCGGCGTCTCCACCGATTTCGGGGTGAACTCGGCGGTCGGCGAGACAAAGCCCACCACCCCGTGATAGGGCTGATCCGGCCGCGAGTCGGTGGTGAGGGTTACCTTGGCGCCGCTCGGGAAGTGGCCGAGCCAGGGCTCCTCCACATAGGCGCGCACCCAGACTGGCGCGGTCAGGGAGAGGTTGAAGGCGGTCGCTCCGCTCTGCACCATGCTGCCGTTCTCGACGGCGCGGCTGATGATGATGCCGTCGCTGGGGGCGGTCAGGCTGGCATCTGCCAGCGCCAGTTCGGCACTGGCGAGCGCCGCTTTGGCCCCTTCCAGCTGGGCATCGGACTGGGCAATTTCCTCCGGGCGGTAGCCGGTTTCGAGCTGGGCGAGCTGTTCGCGTGCGGAGCGCACCTGCGCCTGGGTCTGATCCCGCTGGGAGCGGGCGGTATCGAGCTGACCGCGGGAGATGGCACCGGTGGCGGCCAGTGCGCTCTGGCGGCGCCACTGCTGGTCGGCCTCCAGCGCAGCGGCTTCGGCGGCGGCCAGTGCGGCTCGGGCACGGTCGGTCTCTTCGCTGCGATAGCCTTTGTGGATCAAGGTGTTGGCGGCAGTGAGCGCAGCCAGATTGGCGCGGGCACTGTCGCGGCTGTGGGTGAGGGGCGCCGGATCGAGGCGGGCCAGCAGTTGGCCGGTTTTTACCCTATCCCCCTCATCGACCAGTACCTGATCGACGCGACCGCCGACCCGAAAGGCCAGATTGACGTCGCGAATATCGACATTGCCGTAGAGGATGGAGCCGTCGGTGGGGCGCCCCTGCCACCAGAGGTAGCCACCGATAACGGTTAGCAGCAGGGCTGCGATTACAATGCGTTGTTTCATGCCGCTTCTCCTTCTTTCATGTCGGTGGGGCGCAGGCCGCGCAGTGCCCATACCAGCCGTTGTCTGGCGGCCTCGGGGTTGTCTATCTGGCTGAGAAAAGGGGCTGCCTGTTCGGGCAGCCAGCCGAGTTGGCGACCGCTGCCGGCGATCACCAGCGGCAGGCCGACCGACCCCATGATGAAGATCATCAGCTGGAGCGGGTGACCGGCGACCAGTGACCCTTCCGCCTGTGCCATCCGTACCTGCTCGATCAGCAGCAGGGGGTGGCGGCGCGGCAGGCTGAGCAGAAAGCGCTGGGCCGCCCCTTCACCCGCCAGCGCATCGCCAAACAGGTGGTTGATAAAGCCGCGCTGGCGCGCCACCAGCCCGATCAGCGCCTTCATGGTGGCCTCGAACATGGCAATGGCAGAGGGGTAGGAGCCTTTGGCTGCCACTGCCTTGAGCTCGTCATAGAGGGGGGCATACCAGAGCTCGACCAGCTCGTCGATGAAGGCGTCGCGGTTGCCGAAGTGGTAGACGAAGGAGCCGAGGTTCACCTCTGCCGCCGCCGCCAGCTCGCGCACCGTCAGGCCGCGCAGCCCCTTCTCGGTGGCGATGGCGAGGCCGGTATCGAGCAGTTTCTGCCGGGTTGGATTCATCTTTCAGGTTCCTGCTGCACAGATTTTGATCTGATTTATACGTGTGTATAAATCAGCCGCCGAGAATAGGAAAGATCTTTTTTTGAGCAGATTTCAGCGGGGATGAAAAAACGGCGGGCGTTGGCAAGGGGAAGTTTGGAAACGGCTTGGGATTGAACGGGTTGCCGCAGGTGTGGGCCAGAATCCGGGCAGATGACGGAGGTGGTGGAGAAATAAAAACGCCTCCGCGAAGGGAGGCGTTTTATCGGGAGGGGCGCGCTTACAGAATAAAGCGGCTCAGATCCTCGTCTTCAATCAGCTTGCCGAGATGGGCGTTGACGTAGTCGGTGTCGATGACAAAGGTCTCGCCGGACTTCTCGGAGGCGTCATAGGAGATATCTTCCATCAGGCGCTCCATCACGGTGTGCAGACGACGGGCACCGATGTTTTCGGTACGCTCGTTGACCTGCCAGGCCGCTTCGGCCAGACGGCGGATGCCATCCTTGGTGAACTCGATGTTGACCCCTTCGGTGGCCATCAGCGCCTTGTACTGATCGGTCAGGGAGGCGTTCGGTTCGGTCAGGATGCGCTCGAAGTCATCGGTGGTGAGAGCGGTCAGCTCGACCCGGATCGGCAGACGGCCCTGCAGCTCGGGGATGAGGTCGGACGGCTTGGCGATCTGGAAGGCGCCGGAGGCGACAAACAGGATGTGGTCGGTCTTGACCATGCCGTGCTTGGTGTTGACGGTGCAACCTTCAACCAGCGGCAGCAGGTCGCGCTGTACCCCTTCACGGGAGACGTCGGGGCCCGAGCTCTCGCCGCGCTTGCAGATCTTGTCGATCTCGTCGAGGAAGACGATGCCGTTGTTCTCGACAGCGGCGATGGCTTTCTGCTTCAGCTCTTCAGGATTGACCAGACGGGCCGCTTCCTCTTCGATCAGCGCCTTCATGGCCTCTTTGACCTTGATCTTGCGCTTCTTCTTCTGGTTCTGGCCCAGGTTCTGGAACAGCCCCTGCAGCTGGTTGGCCATCTCTTCCATGCCCGGCGGGGTCATGATTTCGACGCCCATCGGGGAGGCGGAGAGCTCCAGCTCGATCTCCTTGTCATCCAGCTGACCTTCCCGCAGTTTCTTGCGGAAGATCTGGCGGGTGTTGGAGTTGTCGGCTTTCTCTTCCTCACCCCAAGTGTTGCGCGGGTTGGGCAGCAGGGCGTCGAGGATGCGCTCTTCGGCGGCTTCTTCGGCGCGGTATTTCATCTTCTCCATCTCGGTTTCGCGCACCAGCTTGATGGCGGCATCGGTCAGATCGCGGATGATGCTGTCCACTTCCTTGCCGACATAGCCCACTTCGGTGAACTTGGTCGCTTCCACCTTGATGAAGGGGGCGTTGGCCAGCTTGGCCAGACGACGGGCGATCTCGGTCTTGCCGACACCGGTCGGGCCGATCATCAGGATGTTTTTCGGGGTCACTTCATGGCGCATCTCTTCGTTGAGCTGCATCCGGCGCCAGCGGTTGCGCAGGGCAACGGCAACGGCGCGCTTGGCATCGGCCTGACCAATGATGTGACGATCCAGCTCGTGGACGATTTCTCTCGGGGTCATCTCGGACATGATGGTGTTCCTGTATCCGGGGCGGGCAGTGCCCACCCCTTGGGAAATTGGGTTTGGCTGGTGGCCTTATTTGGCGGCGTAGTCCAGCACTTCGATGGTGTGGTTGCCGTTGGTGAAGACGCAGATGTCGCCCGCAATCTTGAGGGACTTCTCGACAATGGTCCTGGCATCCAGCTCGGTGTTTTCCAGCAGGGCGATGGCGGCGGACTGGGCAAAGTTGCCGCCGCTGCCGATGGCGATGAGATCGTGCTCCGGCTGCACCACGTCACCGTTGCCGGTGATGATGAAGGATTTGTGTTCGTCGGCCACGGCCAGCAGTGCTTCGAGGCGGCGCAGAGCGCGATCGGTGCGCCAATCTTTGGCCAGCGCCACGGCGGCGCGCTCCAGATTACCCTGATGGGCCTGCAGTTTTGCTTCGAAACGCTCGAGCAGGGTGAAGGCGTCGGCGGTACCGCCAGCGAAACCGGCCAGCACCTTGCCGTTATAGAGACGATGAACCTTGCGGGCGTTGCCCTTCATGACGGTGTTGCCAAGAGAGACCTGGCCATCGCCACCGATGACGACCTGACCGTTGCGGCGAACTGAAACTATGGTAGTCACTTTACTTACCTCGCTTGAGCCGAATGACGGCCTGACTGTGCATGGCAAGAAAGATGGGGATGGCAAACGGGCTTTTCAACCCTGCCTTTGGTCGGGATAAACGGGGTAATAAAGAGCGTGGGTGCGAGTGACACCAAAAGAACAGGGCCGGGTGTTGCCACCCGGCCCTGCTGCACACTGTCCGCATTATGTTGTTTCAGACCAGACTACCGCTTGGCACACGATCACAGTTTGGCCATTGAACGTCGCCGAGGGAGAACCATACAGCGTGTAGCCTTGAGCTAGTGCCTCGCTGACACGAAAACAAAATGTCGCGTCATCAGGCCCAGTAATCAAGCGGTAAACCGGAAGGCCATTTGGTGGCTGTTTCGAATTTGTCATGTTCTGGTTCTCTGCTGGTTCAGCCTGACAGTATGCTAACCCTTCTTGGCAATGCAGCCGCTGATGCCGGAGCTCTGCAGCTTGCCGTTGGCCGCGTCGGCGGCCGCCTTGCCGTTGAAGGGGCCCACCATCACCTTGTAGACGGTACCGTTGGCTGTGTTGACCACCTGCAGGCTGGAAGAGAGACCGGCGGTGAAGGCGATACGTGCCTTGAGCGACTCTGCGGAATCCTGCGAGCGCAGAGCCGCGCACTGCATCATATAGCGACCGCTGTCGGCGGCTGCGGTCTGGGCTGGCGGGTTAGCCGCTTTGGCCTTGGCCGCTTCGGCCTGCTCCCGCTCCAGCTCGGCACGGATCTCCCGCTCCATTCGCTCCCGTTCGGCCTGGCGATCGATCACCTGTTCCCGAGCGCTGGCAACGGGCGCACCGTTGTCAGGCGTGGTCGCCGGATTGGTCTGATAGGGTTTGGACTGGCCGATGGGCGTCCCCGGTTGGGGAATGTCGGTCGGTACCGGTTGCGGCAGCTTTTCCGGCTGCAGGGTCAGAGTATCGGCGGGGGGCGGTGGCAGCACGCCCGGCTGGGGCGGTGGCTCGATAACATCGACCTGCTTGTTCTCAAGCCGTTCGATGTAGCTCCACTTCTCCTGTGGCAACCCGTTGTTCTGTGGTTTTGGCTTGTTGGCCTTTACCTGCTCTTCGATGGTGGGGGCGTCGCTGCCCTTGCCATTGATCATGTAAAGGAAGCCACCAAAGCCTGCCAGCAGTGCCACGACCAGCAGCACTGGAATAACAGGAAAGCGGCGAGGGGCCGCTTTCTTGCTGTTTCGACCACCCGCCCGACGTCGTGGGCGGCTGCCGACATAATCCCGGGTTGCCATCTATTACATGCGCTCCAGGGTATGGATGCCCAGTACGCCGAGGCCCAGTTTCAGCACCTTGGCGGTGGCGGCGCAAAGCAGCAGACGGCTCTGACGGGTTGCCTCGTCCACGCCATCCTTGTTGATCGGGCAGGCTTCATAGAAGGTCATGAAGTTGCCGGACAACTCGTACAGGTAGGTACAGAGCAGGTGCGGCATGCCTTTGTCGGCCACGCCATTGACCGCGTCGGAGAACTGGATCAGCTTCTGGGCCAGCACCTCTTCGGCCTCTTCGTTCAGGGTCACATTGCCGGTCAGGGTAGCGGCATCGACGCCAGCCTTGCGGAAGATGGACTGGATACGGGTGTAGGCATACTGCAGGTAAGGGGCGGTGTTGCCTTCAAACGACAGCATCAGATCCCAGTCGAAGATGTAGTCGGTAGTGCGGTTCTTGGAGAGATCCGCATACTTGACCGCGCCCATGGCGATTGCGTTGACCACGTTGGCCTTCTCTTCGGCAGAGAGGTCGCTGTTGCGGCTCTCCAGCAGGGCAGCGGCGCGCTCTTCCGCTTCGTTGAGCAGGTCAACCAGCTTGACGGTGCCACCGGAACGAGTCTTGTAGGGACGACCATCCTTGCCCAGCATCATGCCGAAGGCGTGGTGCTCAAGCGGCACGGATTCCGGCACATAGCCCGCCTTGCGGGTGATGGTCCAGGCCTGCATCAGGTGCTGGTGCTGACGGGAGTCGATGAAGTACATGACACGGTCGGCGCCCAAGGTTTCATAACGGTATTTGGCACAGGCGATGTCGGTGGTGGTGTAGAGGAAACCGCCATCGCTCTTCTGGATGATGACGCCCATGGCCTCGCCATCCTTGTTCTTGAACTCGTCCAGGAAGACAACGGTGGCGCCTTCGCTTTCGACCGCCAGCCCCTTGGCTTTCAGGTCGGCCACGATCTCCGGCAGCATGTCGTTGTACATGGACTCGCCCATGATGTCCTTGTTGGTCAGGGAGACATTCAGGCGGTCATAGTTGATCTGGTTTTGTTCCATGGTCATGTCGACCAGCTTCTTCCACATGGTACGGCAGTACTCGTCGCCGCCCTGCAGCTTGACCACGTAGTTACGGGCGCGCTCGGCGAAGGCTTCGTCTTCGTCGTAGCAACGCTTGGCCTGGGTATAGAAGGCTTCCAGATCCTTGAGCGCCATGTCGCTGGCATGCTCGTTGGACATCTTCTCCAGATAGGCGATCAGCATGCCGAACTGGGTGCCCCAGTCACCGATGTGGTTGGCACGGATCACTTTGTGGCCGAGGAATTCCAGCGCACGCGCAGCCACGTCACCGAGTACGGTGGAGCGGATGTGGTGCACCGCCATCTCTTTGGCCACGTTGGGGGCGGAGTAGTCCACCACCACGGTTTGTGGCGTGGGCAACCGTACGTTGGCGTTGGCAGAGGTCACCATGGCCTCGACCTGACCGGCCAGCCAGCGCTGGTCGAAGAAGAAGTTGATGAAGCCGGGGCCGGCGATCTCGACCTTGGCGATCAGGTCGGAGGCAGGCAGGTGCTCGATGATGGCCGCCGCCAGCTCACGGGGATTCTTGCGGGCCGGCTTGGCCAGCAGCATGGCCAGGTTGGTGGCCAGGTCACCGTGAGCTTTTTCCTTGCATCGGTCTACTTGCACGCGGGCTTCCAGGTCCGCCGGCAGGACGCCTGCTGACTTGAGATTGGCTACCGTTTGTTCAAGTAGATGATGAATATGCTCTTTCATAACTGACCACCAAGGTTGCGCGTCGAAAAATGACTGATATATAAGGGCGTGAATTTTACCCGCATCGGCTCGAGAAAACTATAGGGATGACCCGCCGCTCGCTGTCGGGCGGATATTTCACTGCGTTTGGCGCCATATTCCAGAATATTGGACGGAAATTATGGTGCTTATCCATTTCTACTGCATATCGAAGCGCCTTGTCCAGGCTATTTTCCCCTGATTGTTAAGGGTTTTTCCTTTCCGCTGACGGGAATGATCTCCTCCCTCTGGCCCGGCGTATCAACAGAGGTTCCCAACCGAGGAGTTTGCGATGCGACTGGCGCTGTTTCCCCTATCTGCCCACCTGCTGCCCGGCGGCGTCATGCCGCTGCGGATCTTCGAACCGAGATACCAGCGGATGATCGCCGAGGCGGGGGAGTCCGGCTTTGCCCTCTGCATGGTGGACCCTCGCCAGCCCGACGCCCTGCGCAACATGCTGCCCATCGCCACCCGGGTCACCATCATCGATTTCGACCGGCTGCCGGACGGCATGCTGGGGATCACGGTGCAGGGGATGGAGCGGGTGCAGATAGAGGATCTGTGGCAGGAGCCCGATGGCCTGCGTATCGGCGAGGTGACGCCGCTGACGGCCTGGCCGCCCCGCCGGCTCCATCCCGATCAGCAGCCGCTGGTCGAGGCGCTGCGGGAGGTGTTTGCCGACTATCCCGACTACGCCGCCCTCTATCCCGCCCCCCGCTGGGATGATGGCAACTGGGTGGCCCAGCGCTGGCTGGAGGTGCTGCCGATCCCCCCCGAGCAGAAGCAGCTGCTGCTAGCCGCCGCCGACAATCAGCCCGCCATCGCCCTGCTCAAGGGGGTACTGGTGGCCAGCCACTGATTTTATCCTGACCCGCTGATCCGCCACTGCCGCAGCGCCGTACAAGTCATCACCACAGCATGTTCGACAGCACACCAAAGGGATGGCGCAATGGCATATACTGGCCAACCACACTCGACCATACGCAGGACCTCGCCCGTGATGGATAACCCGGATGGCGACCTCAAATCTCTGCTGATCAGGGTGGCAGAGCAGGCCGACAAGGCTGCTTTTGCCCGCCTGTTCCAACACTTTGCGCCGCGCATTCGCAGCTACGGCCTGCGCCACCTCGGCAGCGAAGCCAACGCTATGGAGCTGGTGCAGGAGACCATGCTGCTGGTATGGCAAAAGGCGCGTCTCTACCACCCCGAGAAGGGGGCGCCGACCACCTGGATCTACACCGTGATGCGCAACCAGTGCTTCGACATGCTGCGTCGTCGTCGTGCCAGCAAGGAGGATCTCTGTGCCGAGGAGCTGTGGCCCGTGCTGGAGTTTCAGGCCGAAGAGGAGCATCTGAGCGGCGGGGAAGATGCGGTGCTGACCCGTCAGATGGCCCACTATCTGGGCACCCTGCCGGAGCCGCAACAGCAGGTGGTGCGTGGCATCTATCTGCAGGAGTTCTCCCAGCAGGAGCTGGCGGAGCGCCTTGGCGTGCCGCTCGGTACCATCAAGTCCCGCCTCCGGCTGGCGTTACAGAAATTGAAAGAGCAAGTGGAGCAAGGCCATGATTAAAGCCCATCCGACCGACCCTATGCTGCGTGCCTTCGCCGCCGACGAGCTCCCTCTGCCGCTGGCGGTGGGGCTCTCCGCTCACTGTGAACTCTGCCCCGATTGTGCTGCCCGACTGAAGACATTCGAAGAGGAGCTGGCGCAGCAATATCTTGCTTCGCCAGCAGAGCCCGAGCTGGACTCCCGCGATGAAGCGGGACTGGACGCCGGATTCGACGCCATGCTGGCGGATATTCTGGCGCAGCCGCTGGCAGAGCCCCTCTCCGAGCCCCTGTCCGAGCCAACATATGACCAGCCCCGAGCCCAGCCCGGCGAGCTGGAGGTGGCCGGTCACGCCTATCGTTTGCCACGGGTGTTGGCCCGCTACCGTTCGCCCAAGTGGCGCCATATCGGGGCCATTCGTCAGCAGAGTTTGCCGCTGGACGAGATGGGGACGCGCGCCAGCCTGCTCCATATCGAAGCGGGCGGTCGCATCCCCGAGCACACCCATCAGGGCTATGAGCTGACCCTGCTGCTGGCGGGCAATATTCAGGATGGCGATACCCTTTACAAGGCGGGTGATTTCATCTGGCGCGATGCCAGCCATTCCCACAGTCCGCATACGCCGGACGGTTGCCTCTGCTACACGGTGCAGGATGCGCCGGTGCAGTTCACCAAGGGGCTGTCACGGCTGCTCAATGGCATCAGTCAGCACCTCTACTAAACGGTGTGAGCCAATAGAAAAAGGGACCAGTTTGGTCCCTTTTGTCATTTCATTGCTGGTGGCCGGTCAGGCGACAAACACCAGATAGACGGCGAATGCCACGACAAAGCGGTAGATGGCGAACGGGATAAAGTCGATGCGGCGGATCAATGTCAGGAAGGTCTTGATCGCAAACATCGCTACCACGAAGGCGGTGATAAAGCCCACGGCAAACATCGGGAAGTCGGCCATCGAGAGAAAATCGCGGCTCTTGTAGAGATCAAGCCCGCTGGCCGCCACCATCATGGGCACCGCCATGATGAAGGAGAACTCGGCGGCGGCGTGACGGCTGATCCCCATCAGCATGCCACCACTGATGGTGGCGCCGGAGCGGGAGAAGCCGGGCCACAGGGCCAGACACTGGAACAGACCGATGCCGAACGCCTGCTTGTAGCTGATGTCATCCAGGGTTTCAGCAGTGACGGCCGGGCGGAACTTCTCGGCGATGATGAGCAGGATGCCCCCCGCGACCAGCGCGTACATCACGGTCTGTGGACCAAACAGGTTGGCCTTGATCCAGCTGTGGATGGCCAGACCGACCACGATGGCGGGCAGCATGCCGAGGATGACGTGGATCAGCGACAGGGTGGCGTGATCCCGGGACGGCTTCTGGCCGAAGTGGATGCCAATCAGGCCAAACAGGCGTCGCCAGAAGACGGCGACCACGGCGAGAATGGAGCCAAGCTGGATCACCACTTCGAAAGTGGCAGCCTTGAGCCCTTCAAAGCCCAGCAGATGGCCGACGATAATCATGTGGCCGGTGGAGGAGACGGGGAGGAACTCGGTCAGCCCCTCGACGACGCCCAGAATAAAGGCGACCAGCAGGCTATAAATGTCAGTCATCGAACAAACAATCCTTAACTTCGTTGATGTAAAAACGCCCCGGGAGGGTCTCGGGGCGGCTTATCTTGCTCGATAGTGACTGCTGAGGCTATGTAAAAATCATGAAACCTTTAAGTCAGTCGCGGATAAAACGGTAGCGGGTCTGGTGGTGATAACGCCCGCCCGGCAGCAGCCAGGGGTTGCCCAGCTCGGGCCGATTGGGGCTGTCCGGCAGCTGTTGTGTCTCAAGACAGAAGCCGTCGTGATCCCCGAGTGCCAGCCCCAGGTTGTATGAATGCTCATCAGTTCCTTTCGTTACGCAGCTTGAGCATCAGGACGGCGCAGGCCAGAGCGAGAGTGATGCTGTTTGCTATGGTGATGGGCATGTCGTTAGTGCGCAGGCCGTAGATCAACCATAGAAGTACGCCACAGCTGAAGACCAGATACATATTGGTTGAGATGGCCCTGGTTTCTTCGGTCTTTATTATGTGTATAACTTGCAAGGCAAAAGATCCTGTGGTCAGAAAGGCTGCACAGAGACCGAGGTTGGCGGTGTCGAGCCAGAAAACCAGAACGCAGAGAGCGATTGGCACAATAACGATATTGTGCCAGAAATAAACCGACAAATTTGAACTCCTCAAAGACCAATGGAGGCAATAGATATTTATTATCGTGTAATATACTTCAGCAAAAGTTTACCCAGTGGCTTTCGATGATTCATGTAACTTATGTTGATTGCTTTTCCTATGCGCAATGCAACGAAAAAATAATTTATCAATCATTGTAGTTTTCATGTTCTTGAATGGAATTTGCCAGTCAAGTTGAATGGATAGAGGCGCTCAATTCGACTGGCGTATATTTTATGGTAAAGCATTCATTTTTTTATGTTAAAGAGACGAAATGGATCGCCATTTATTTAGAGCATGACGTACTTTGGCGTGCTTATCTTCGGTGAAATTGTAGCGGGTCATGATCATCACCCGTAATATGCTACCCAATATCGGCACAAGTGATATACAGATAAATAGTCCGTCCATCGTAGCCTGAGTCTGTGCCGCATTCGGTTGATAGCCAAGCCAGATCAGCAGGGTACCGGAAATACCACCTGCGATGGCCCAAGCCAGTTTGCCGGTAAAGGTCTGCCCCGAGAACGCGATGGCAGCGCAACGGCGGCCAGACTTTAGTTCTGCATATTCGATGGTCTCACTCAACATGGCCGAGATAAGCGGATTGGTGATGACGTTGGCCGCATGGATCAAGGCGAGGAAGCCGAACACCATTATCAGACTGTCGTAGCCTGTCGTATAGAAACCGATGCGTAATGCAATCTCCAGCAGAGTGAGTAGCAGGAAGAGATCACGTTTCCTGAGCTTGCTGGTCAATATCGGCATCAGCATACAGGCCATAGAGGTTGCCACACCGATAGAGCCCATCACCGAGAGCAGCCCGGCATCACCCATGTTGTAGGTGAAGAAGAAAATGTAGAGCCCGGTGGCCAGATTAAAGAACACGTTACAGAAAGAAGGCGCCAAGTACATACGCCAACGGTTTGTTGGAACGCAGGACGCGGAAAGAGTCCCTAATGGTGATCTTGTCATTCGGATTGGGCTTGATGCGCTCTTTCATCTGGCTTGCTCCGAGCACCATCAGTGGCAGGGCGATCAGCATCAGGCAGATGGCACCTTCCATGTAGCCCTTGGTGCTGCTGGTTGCAGCAAACAGTTCGGTGAGCTTCGGGAATATGATGGAAGCACTGCCAATGCCGATATTGACGCCCAACATGGCGACGGTTACGGCCTTGGCTCGCTCCTGTGGCTCTTGGCTCATGACCGATGACATGGTCCAGAAAGGTACATCAGACAAGGTGTATATCATCCCCCACGCGATATAGGTGACTGCTGCATAAGCTACCTTGGTGGTCATGGGTAAATCCATGCCAATGAAGCTGAGAGAGGTGATCCCGGCAATCAAGAAGGGAACGAAAAGCATATATGGCGTGAATTTGCCACGTTTGAAATTAAGAGTGTCCATATAACCAGCGATAATAGGATCGTTGATGGCATCCCATACTCTGGCAATGAGGAAAATAGCCCCAGCTGCAGCGGGCGATATTCCAAGGATATCGGTGTAAAAATAGAGGATAAATGATCCCACCAGGCCGAAACTGAGGCATTGCCCGACGGCATAGCTGAAATATCCCACCAGCTCTCTATTGTGTATCTTTTGATCTGTCATCTGCCAACCTTTCCCAACATGAATGTGTTGTGAGGGGCGCCACTAGGGTGGCGTCCTCTTTTGCGTTATGAACGGGTCAATGTGCGGAGCAGTTCTATTTCACTGGCAGAGTAGGGGGTACCATCCTCCTCCAGCAGGTCGTGAAACCAGACCCTGCGGAAATCGGGGTCGATATTGCGAACGAAAGGCCATGGCAAGTGAGTTTGCGTCTTCCCTTTTACCAGACCCCATTGATAGGCACCTATTTTTAACTCTTTGAAGAGTGGCAGTTGTTGTTCCATCACGCTGCCGACATGCCTGGCCAGCCACTCTGTGCAGAGGAGCGGGCGGCGATATTTGCTGACCACATCCAGAGAGATTTTCAGCCCCTCCATACGCTGATAGGAGTGGAAAGTGATGACATCCGATAGCTCCATAGCGCGCAGGTCGGTCGGATGAGTAAAGGTGTTTTCCGGAGTAAATTCCGAATCCCCCTGACCGATGCTGTAGGGTGCATGCCACGCGCCGACGGTGAGTGGCTGGGAGGGGTTCTCTTCTCGGGCCCAGACAAAAGCCAACTCCATCAGATAGTGGGCATATGTCTCCAGCGACTCATCGAAACGCACCTCGACATCGCCTTCCGAAAAGATGCCCCGGTTGGTCGGCTCATTGTACAGATCCCAGATAAAGATCCGCTCATCCTGTGCAAATGTACGTATCAGGTCGCGAATATAGTGTTCCACTTCGCGCCATTGGGTCGGGTCAATGACGACATTCCGACCGGGACTGGCCGCCGCCTGGCTATTGTGTACATCTTCCCGAGGTGGTTGCTGGCGGCCCAGATAGGGGTGATCGCCGGAGAAGCCACAGTCATCCATCAAGGTCATCATCACGCGGATATTGTGCTTGCTACACAGGCCAAGGAACTGCTCAATGCGCGCGAGCAGGCCATCCCGATCATGCTGCCAGACGATAAAGGGCAGATTGGTTCGCAGGGTGTTGTAGCCCAGTTTGTTGGCCCAACCCAGTTCCTGGTCAATGGTGACTGGGTCGAAGGTTTCTCCCTGCCACATTTCGGTCCAGTTGACCGCTGTGCGGGGGAGATAGTTGAAGCCCAATAGCCAAGGTTGTTTGTTCCACCATTGCCAAGCTCGTTCTGTTGACCACTGTTGTATCGCCATCGGATATCCTTGCAACTAATTATTTAAGCTTACAGCAATTAATATTAGCTAATATCTTTAGTTGCAAATCATGAAGGATAGAATTCAGGGATTAGTCACAAAATGAACAAATTTAGGGGGTTAACAGGCATAGCTGGCGAGCCATCTGTACTCGGGACGATAACCGAAAACCCTCTATCGTCCTTGTGGGCTGTTGTGCTGCTTGCTCATGTCCGTAATCATGAGTCATGATAAAAGATAAATAATTAATATTATTATCTGGGCGGTACTGCTCAAACTATGGCCATATCAATGAATAGTAAACGCATCACCATGAGCGCCATCGCTGCAGCTGCAGGTGTCTCCCAATCAACGGTTTCACTGGTGCTCAATGGTTCAACCACCATCAAACTGGCGGAGGAAACGCGGCGTAGAGTGCTTGAAAAAGCGGCCGAACTGGGTTACCAGCATAAGCGAGCTGAACATCTACCCAAGGGACCATCTGCTAGAAAAATAGCTTTTGTTTTCAATGGTCTGACTCCATATGACCCTTTTCTGGATGCGATCAATGCCTGCAATGAACGCGCTTGGGAGGCAGATCGCATGCTGGTTACATTCGATTCTCGCAACAGCGCGGAGCTCACCAAGTTGATCGAGCAGGAGATCAATCAGGGGGATTATCTGGGGATGATTTTTGCCTCTTCCATGACACGACAACTTGCCGAGATGGAGCTCTCCCCGCAGGTGCCTACCGTTTTGCTCAACTGCTACCTGGAGGGCAGTGGCTCGTCCGAGAGTTATTCCATCCTGCCTGCTGATAAGCTGGCGGGTTACAAGGTGACGGCGCACCTGTTGGAGCAAGGCTGCAAACGAGTGGCTCTTATTCAGGGGGAGCCATGGATGGAGGCAAATAGTCTGCGGCTGGAGGGGTATCGTCAGGCGTTGATCAATCACGATTTGATACCGGATCCACAATGGGTGCGTGTGGGCAACTGGTCGCTACATGAGGCTTATGAACAGACTCGGCAACTGCTGGCGCTGCCTCAGCCGCCTGATGGTATCTTTTGTTGCAGTGATTACATGGCTCAGGGTTGTTACCAGGCGATAGCCGAGGCGGGATTGCGCATCCCGGAAGACATTCTGGTGGCGGGCCATGATAACCAGATGCTGGCCTGCGAAATGGAGCCCCCTTTGAGTTCTATCGAACTACCTTACGACGAGATGGGTAAACTGGCGGTGGACACCTTGTTGCAACTGGCCCAAGGAGAGAAGCCCATCGCTTTACTGATGAAGCTGGAAGGGGAGTTGCTGATCCGTGCCTCGACCAGGGGTCAGCCAGTTAACAAAATTTGATCCTCTCTCGAAAACCTGTTGCGTAGTGGTTCCTTATGCCACAGGGCGTGCCCATATGTTCCCGTCATGCCTGCCAAGTTGTGTGGTTGGCGGTAAGAATGTAAATGGGTACTCAATGACTTTACCCGACACGAGCAGGTCAACGTCACTCTGAAAGCCATACACCCATCAGCACTGCACGCGGTGGCTGATATCGTAATGATGCCAAGCCGTAGCATGCTTCTTTCTTGGTTGTGTTGAATAAGCCGGGCGGGAGAGATGCGACAAAGGGGCGCCTTGACGCGCCCCTTCAGTGGGTCAAGCCATAACCGGAATGAGCCGATAACGGGTTATGTGCTGATAGCGTTCTCCTGGCTCCAACCATGGGTTACCTAATTCTGGACGGTTCGGACTATCTGGCACTTGCTGTGCTTCCAGGCAGAGCCCCTGATAGTTGCCCCAATGTCCCCCCCCGCGTTTTGGGGTGCCAGCCAACCAGTTGCCGGTGTAGAGCTGGACGCCTGGCTGATTGGTGTACATCTCCATACACAGGCTGCCATCCCCTGCCATCAGGGTGGCTTGTGGTGAGGGCGAGGCATCAACAAACAAGAAACAGTGGTCGAATCCCAGACATTTTTTTTGCTGCGCATGGGCCATCCACTGTTCTCCGACCCGCTTGCCATGGCGTAGATCGAATACTCCTTCGACCGGCGCAATGCCAAGCGGCAGCGAGTGTTCATCGGTTGGCAGATAGCGGTCTGCATTAATGATGATGTGGTGATCACGCACATCACCACCATCCAGGTTGAAATAGGCATGGCTGGTGAGATTGACCGGGGTCGGAGCATCTGTGGTGGCGCTCAGCTCAATCACCAGATCGGTCTGTTCCAGCCGGTATTCTACGGTGACGTCCAGATTACCAGGGAAACCCTGTTCGCCATCGGCCAGCCGAGTTTGCAGACGGATGCGATCTTCCGCCAGCCCGTCCAGTTGCCACTCCCGGTTGTGCAGAGAGTCACAGCCCCCGTGCAGGCAGGTGGTGCCCTCGTTGGCGTCTAGTTGCCACTCTTGCCCTGCTCGCTCTAGGCGGCCGTTGCCGATACGATTGGCAAAACGTCCTACTATCGCCCCCAAATAAGAGCGTTGATTGGGGTAATCCAGCGGATCACAAGCCAGCAGCACATTGCGATAGATGCCATTGACCGGGATCTCGAGGGCGGTGAGCGTTGCCCCGAAATCGAGTACGCTCAACCGCAGGCCGGCTGCATTTTGCAGATGGAACTCTTTCATGCGATGCCCCCTGCACCGGCGCTGGCAGAGCAGACGTAGCAGTCGGCCTTGAGGCCCGAGATGGCCGGATACTCCGCCTCGACGGCGGCAATCACCTCGGCCACTTTCTCCGGGCGCAGCAGGGCGACTACACAGCCACCGAAGCCGCCGCCGGTCATCCGCACGCCGCCATCTGTGCCGATTTTAGCCTTGATGATCTCCACCAGACCATCGATGGCGGGTACTGTGATCTCGAAGTCGTCGCGCATGGCGGCGTGTGATTCGGCCATCAGCTCGCCGAGTCGGGTCAGATCGTGGCTCGCCAGTGCATCGGCCGCCGCTAGAGTGCGGGCATTTTCCCCAACGATGTGGCGAGCACGACGATAGCAGGCCTCATCCAGCCCGGCCTTGCCCGCTTCCAGTCCGGTCAGATCGAGATCGCGCAGCGCCTTGACTCCGTAGTGACGGGCTGCGGCCTCGCACTGCTGACGGCGGGTGTTGTATTCGCTGTCCACCAGACCGCGGCGCACATTGGAGTTGACGATCAGCACCGCCAGATCCGCCGGCATGGGGATGAGGCGGGTCTCCAGCGAGCGACAGTCGAGCAGCAGGGCATGATCCGTTTTGCCGCTGGCGGAGATCATCTGATCCATGATGCCGCAGTTGCAGCCGACGAACTTGTTCTCCGCCTGCTGGCCATTGAGGGCGATCTCGGCCTGAGTGATGTCGAGCCCCAGCGCCTCTTTGAAGGCCTGACCAATGGCCACTTCCAGCGAGGCGGAGGAGGAGAGCCCCGCCCCCTGCGGCACATTGCCGGAGACTACAAGATCGAGGCCGCGCAGGGCATAGCCACGCTCCTGCAGATACTTCACCACGCCGCGGATGTAGTCGCTCCAGCGCTGGCTGGGGTGGTGTTCAATGGGCTGGTCGAGGTCGAACTGGTCGCGCTGGTTGTCGTAGTCGGCGGCGATCACCTGCACTTGCCGGTCATCGCGCAGGCCGATGGCGACGCAGGTCTCGTAGTCGATGGCGCAGGGCAGCACGAAGCCGTCGTTGTAGTCGGTATGTTCACCGATGAGGTTGACGCGGCCAGGGGCGCGCACCAGCAGATCGGGCGCTTTGGCAAATTGCTCGGCAAAAACGGTGCTGACGCGTTGGCTGGGGGTCATAGGGCCTCCTCATTGGTGTGGCTGGTCTGGTTGTAGTGAACGGGGCTCAGAGCGCGCAGCCGCTCGGCGGCCTGCTCGGGGGTAAGGTCGCGCTGGGTTTCGGCCAGCATCTCGAAGCCGACCATGAATTTGCGCACGGTAGCGGAGCGCAGTAGTGGCGGATAGAAGTGGGCGTGCAGTTGCCACGCCTCGGGGCAATCCGATTTGGGCGGTGCAAAGTGCCAGCCCATGGAGTAGGGGAAGCTGCACTCGAACAGGTTGTCGTAACGGCTGGTGAGCTCCTTGAGCGCTACCGCCAGATCCTGTTGCTGGGCCTGGGTCAGGTTGAGCATGGAGGGGACGTGCGCCTTGGGCAGTAGCAGGGTTTCGAACGGCCAGGCGGCCCAGAAAGGAACCACGGCAAGCCAGTGCTCGGTCTCCACCACGATGCGCGAGCGATCCGCCAACTCCCGCTCCACATACTCCAGCAGCATGGGGCGGCCATGCTCGGCCAGCCAGTCACGCTGGTGCTGCTCTTCGCGGGCGATCTCGTTGGGCAGGAAGTCGCTGCCCCAGATCTGGCCGTGGGGGTGAGGGTTGGAGCAGCCCATGACGGCCCCTTTGTTTTCAAAGACCTGCACCCACCCCCACTGGGCCGACAGCTCGGCGACCTGATCCATCCAGGTGGTGATCACCCCCTCGATGGCGAGCAGCGGCAGCTCGGGCAGGGTCTTGCCGTGATCCGGCGAGAAGCAGATGACCCTGCTGGTGCCGCGGGCGGCTTCCAGTTTCAGCAGGGGATCGCTGGCGCTATCGGCGGCCGGAGTATCCTGCATCAGGGCGGCGAAGTCGTTGGTAAAGACGAAGGTGCCCTTGTAGTCGGGGTTGATGTCACCAGTGACCCGGGTGTTGCCCGCGCAGAGGAAGCAGTCGGGATCATGGGCCTGTTTGGGGGCCTGACTCACCTTCTCCACCTGTCCCTGCCAGGGGCGTTTGGCCCGGTGGGGGGAGACCAGCACATACTGGCCGGTCAGCGGGTTGAAGCGGCGATGGGGATGATCGACGGGGTTGAACATCATCTCTCCTGAATAAGGTATTGAAAAATAAAGTCGTTTATTACCGGGGAGCAGGCAGGCCTACTCCTCGTAACCGTTCGGATTGGCGGATTGCCAGCGCCAGCTGTCGGCGCACATAGCGTCTATGTCCCGGGTCGCCTGCCAGCCCAGCTCACGCTGCGCCTTGGCCGGATCGGCCCAGCAGGCGGCGATGTCGCCCGGGCGGCGCGGTTCGATGCGAAATGGCAGCGGCTTGCCGCAGGCATTGGAGAAGGCGGCGACCAGCTGCAATACGCTCTGGCCCTGGCCTGTGCCCAGGTTGTAGGTGTGCACGCCACCCTTGCCTACGCAGTGTTGCAGCGCCTTGACGTGTCCTTCGGCAAGATCCATTACATGGATGTAGTCGCGCACGCCGGTGCCATCAACAGTTGGGTAATCGTTTCCAAAGACCGACAGGCAGTCGCGACGGCCGATGGCGACCTGAGTGATATAGGGCATCAAATTGTTGGGAATGCCTTGGGGATCTTCCCCCATGGTGCCCGACTCGTGGGCGCCGACCGGATTGAAGTAGCGCAGCAGGGTCATGCTCCAGTGGGGCTCCGCCAGCTGCAGATCTTCGACGATCTCCTCGATGATCAGCTTGGATCGTCCGTAGGGGTTGGTGGCGCTGCGGGGGAAATCTTCGCGGATTGGCAGGCTGGCCGGATCACCGTAGACGGTGGCCGAGGAGCTGAACACCAGATTGTGCACGCCAGCCCGCTTCATCGCCTGCAGCAGGGTGAGGGTGCCGTCGAGGTTGTTCTCGTAGTAATCCAGTGGAATGCGGGTCGATTCACCGACCGCCTTGAGGGCGGCAAAGTGGATCACCGCATCGATCTGCTGTTCGGCGAAGATCCGGTCCAGCAAGGCTGCATCGCGAATATCCCCTTGATAGAACAGGGGTTGCTGGCCGCTGATAGCCGCGACTCGGGCTAGCACGCTGCGTTTGCTGTTGCCGAGGTTGTCGACCACCACGGGATTCATGCCTGCCGCTTGCAAGGCCAGACAGGTGTGGCTGCCGATATATCCGCAACCGCCGGTGACCAGAACGTTCATCTTGCTCTCCACTGAAAAAGTGTCTGGAAGCAGTCTAGCCGAGGGTGTGGCGACCAAACTGTGAGCTTGCTTGCAAAACAATGTAAACGATTACACTGTTTTTGTGATCATCCTGATGGCAGATATGCGTTTCACCCCTGTTTTCAAAGGGTTTGCTGGGTATAATGGCGCTCTATTGCACAGTGAAAGAAGTGAAAACAGCATGAGCACCATCAAGGATGTCGCCCGTTTGGCCAATGTGTCAGTGGCAACGGTTTCACGGGTGATGAACAACTCCCCCAAGGCCAGCGCCGCGTCTCGCGAAGTGGTGCAGAAGGCCATGGCTGAACTGGGCTACACCCCCAACGCCAACGCGCGGGCACTGGTTAGCCAGACTTGCGACACCATGGGGGTGGTGGTCGGTGATGTAGCCGATCCCTTCTTCGGCGCACTGGTGAAGGGGGTCTCCGGCGTGGCCGTCGAGCAGAACCTTCACCTGCTGATGGGTAACGGTTTTCACAAGGCGCGTCAGGAGCGTGAAGCGATCGAGCTGCTGATCGGCAAGCGTTGCGAGGCGCTGGTGGTGCACAGCAAGGCGCTGAGCGACGAGGAACTTTACGATTACGCCATGCGAGTGCCCGGTATGGTGCTGATCAACCGCGATATTCCGGCCCTCAAGGGGCGCTGCATCGCCCTCAACAATCGGCTGGGGGCGGCTACGGCGACTCGCCACCTGATCGAGCTGGGCCACCGCCATATTGCCTTTATCAGCTCGGATCACGCCATCGAGGATGCCACCTTGCGTCTGCAGGGGTATCAGGATGGGCTGATGGAAGCCGGTCTGGCAGCCGATCCCGAGCTTATCGAGAGCGGCACGCCGAACGAGGAGGGGGGCGAGCGCGCCATGCTCAACCTGCTGGCCAAGGGGCTCAAGGTGACCGCCGTGGTGGCCTATAACGATGCCATGGCGGCGGGCGCCATCTCAGTGCTGGCCGACAACGGCCTGCGAGTGCCGGAGGAGGTTTCGGTAGTGGGCTTCGATGACATCATCTATGCCAGATATTTGCGCCCCAAGCTCTCCACCATGCGCTATCCCATTGAGCTGATGGCGGCCCAGGCGGCCAAGCTGGCCATTCAGCTGGCGGCGGGGGAGAGTGACGCGACCCAGAGCCGGATCTATACCCCCACCCTGATCAATCGCCACTCGGTGGCACCGGTTCGGGCCGGATAGCCCCCTTTTGCGGCCCTGTTCGGGGCCGTTTCTTGCACAGTTATTGTTTTACCTGTTTTTAATCATTTTTACTCCGCTTTACTTAACAAAATTAGTGTAATCGTTTACATCTGTGTGAGCGAGATCGCCGTTCCCTGCGTCATACTTCTCTAGACTGAATTCGTTTTTCAATCAGCAGGGAGAGAGTGAATGCTCAGGGAGATAGTGGCGCGTCAGGATTGGCAGACTCAGGCCATTACGTCGGTAAACCGTCTGGCTGCCCATACCCCCATGTTCAGCTGGCGCAGCGAAGCGGATGCCAGGGGTGATCTGGCCTCTTCCTCCCGTCTCTTGCTCGATGGCGAGTGGCGCTTCTCCTTCTTTGCCGCTCCCGAATTGGTGCCCGAGAGCTGGCTGGCGCAGGATCTGGTGGATGTTTGCCCCATTACAGTGCCGGGCAACTGGCAGCTGGATGCCGCCTATCCGGCCGCGCGGCCGCCCACCGATGGCCCCATCTATACCAATATCAAGTACCCCTTTCCTTGCGATCCGCCCCGAGTGCCAGCAGAGAACCCCACCGGTTGCTACTCACGCGAGTTCGAACTTCCTACCGACTGGCTGGCCAGTGGCCAGAGCCGGATCATCTTCGACGGGGTGAGCAGCGCCTTCCACCTCTTCTGCAACGGCCGCTGGGTCGGTTACTCCCAGGACAGCCGCCTGCCTGCCGAATTCGATCTGACCCCCTACCTGCACGCCGGTTGCAACCGGTTGGCGGTGCTGGTGCTGCGCTGGTCCGATGGCTCCTATCTGGAAGATCAGGATATGTGGTGGCTGTCGGGGATTTTCCGTTCCGTCAGCCTGTTGCACAAACCGGCCCGCCATCTGATGGATATCCGGGTCACCCCTGAGCTGGATGCCTGCTATCGGGATGGTCGTCTCAAGATTGCACTGCAGGTGGCCAATGGGGCCGGTCTGTCGGTGGAGGCCAATCTTTATGACGGCAGCGAGCGGGTCGCGGCCCTGCACCAGCCGATCGGCACCCAAACCATTGATGAAAAAGGGGCGTATGACGATCGCGCCGAGTGCTGGCTCGACGTGGTTGCGCCGCGCAAGTGGAGCGCCGAGACGCCCCATCTCTATCGCCTGACCCTGACCCTGCTGGACGAACAGGGCCAGGTTATCGAGAGCGAGGCATGTGATGTGGGCTTTCGGGTGGTGGAGATCCGTGGCGGCCTGCTGCGGGTCAACGGTCAGCCGCTGCTTGTGCGCGGTGCCAACCGTCACGAGCATCACCCCGCCAAAGGCTATGCCATCGATCGCGCCACCATGGAGCGGGATCTGCTGCTGATGAAGTGCCACAACTTCAATGCGGTGCGCTGCTCCCACTATCCCAACCACCCCGACTTCTATCGCCTCTGCGATCGGCTCGGTCTCTATGTGGTGGACGAGGCGAATCTGGAGACCCACGGCATGACTCCGATGGGGCGGCTGGCGCGGGATCCCGCCTGGAGCAATGCCTTTCTGGAGCGGGCGACCCGCATGGTGGCGCGGGATTTCAACCACCCCTCCATCATCATCTGGTCGCTGGGCAACGAGTCGGGTTACGGCCCGGCCCACGATGCCATGTATGGCTGGATCAAGCGCAGCGATCCGAGCCGTCCGGTGCAGTACGAGGGGGGCGGGGCCGATACCCCGGCCACCGACATCATCTGCCCCATGTATGCCAGAACCCATCAGGATCAGCCCTTCCCGGCGGTGCCCAAGTGGGCGCTGGCCAAGTGGATCGGCCTGCCCGGCGAGCACCGGCCGCTGATCCTCTGCGAATATGCCCACGCCATGGGCAACAGTCTCGGGGGCTACGCCCACTACTGGCAGGCGTTTCGCGATCATCCACGTCTGCAAGGCGGGTTTGTCTGGGATTGGGTCGATCAGGGGCTCGACAAATACACCATCGATGGTCGCCACTACTGGGGCTATGGCGGCGACTTTGGTGATGTGCAAAACGATCGCCAGTTCTGCTGCAACGGCCTGCTGTTCCCGGATCGCACCCCCCATCCCGCCCTGTGCGAGGCTAAGCGCGCCCAACAGCCGTTCCGTTTTGCCCTGCTCGAGCACACCCCGCTGCGGGTGCGGATCGAGAGCGAATACCTGTTTCGGGAAACCGATAACGAGCGGCTTTGCTGGCAGTTGTGTGAGAACGGCCATGTGCAGCAGCAGGGGGAGGTTTCCCTTGAGCTGGCGCCACAGGGGGTGATCGAGTTGACTCTGAGCGAGGCGTTGCCCCCCTTTGCGGCAGGCTCACTGGCCTGGCTCGATCTTGCCATCGTTCAGCCGCAGGCTACCCCCTGGTCGCAGGCGGATCACAAGGTCGCCCGTCAGCAGTTCACCCTGCCGACCCCCCTTGCCCTGCCAGCGCCGGTCGCTGCCGCCACCCTGAGCGAGCAGCCGGATGGCTGGCGGATCACCGCCGCAAACAGCCAGTGGTGGCTCGACAAGCAGAGTGGCCGCATCACCAGTTGGCAAAAATCGGGGCAGGAGCAGTTGCTGGCGCCGATCATGGATCACTTCTACCGCGCGCCGCTCGACAACGACATCGGCACCAGCGAAGCGGATCACGTTGACCCCAACTCCTGGATTGCCCGCTGGCAGGGCTGTGGTCTGGGTCAGTGGCAACATCGCTGTTTGGGGATTGCGGTCGCTGGAGGGGATATCCGGGTCAGCCATGGCTACTTCCACCGCGATGAGCTGCTGCTGGTGAGTCACTGGCATCACCGCTTTACCGACGATGGCGCCATGAGCCTGGAGATAGAGACCGAGCTGGCGCAGGTGCTGCCGTCGCTGCCGCGGATCGGTCTGCTGCTCCATCTGGCCGAGGTGCCAGCGCGAGCAGAATGGCTGGGGCGTGGCCCTCACGAGAACTATCCGGATCGCCTGCTGGGCGCTGATCTTGGTCGCTGGAGTTTGCCGCTGGAGGCGATGCATACCCCTTACATCTTCCCGAGCGACAACGGCTTGCGCTGCGATACCCGCCAGTTGCAATTGGGCAGCACGACGGTGAGCGGCAGCTTCCATTTCAGTGCCAGCCGCTTCAGTCAGCAACAGCTGGCCGCCGCCCGTCACCAGAGCGATCTGGTGGCCGAAGCAGGGCTGTGGGTCTGCCTCGATGGCGCCCATATGGGGGTGGGCGGGGATGACTCCTGGAGTCAGAGCGTGCGTCCCGAGTATCAACTGCTCGAGCGTCGTTACCGTTGGGGCTGCACTCTCTGTTAAGCCAGCTATTGAGGGGACTGCCTGGCCAGTGCGCCATTTTGACAACAGACCAGTAACGACTAGCCTCAATGCTGTGGGAAAGATTGAGTCTCAAATCTGATTTAAATTTATATGTATTTGAAAAATAAAAACAAAGTTTCAATGTAACAGAGTGTAATCGTTTTCATTTTGTCGTCATGATCACAGAAGAAATGACAACAAACTGATTACATTGATTGGCGCTTGCTCAATTGCTCGCCACCCTACAACACAGATAGACACATCGGAGCACACATAATGAAAAAACTGACCACAGTTGCCGCCCTGCTGATGGGCATGATGGCTGGAGCCAATGCCCAGGCTGACACCCGTATCGGGGTAACCGTCTACAAGTACGACGACAACTTCATGGCGGTCGTGCGCAAGGCCATCGAGAAGGAGGCGGCAGCCACTCCGGGGGTGGAACTGCTGATGAACGACTCCCAGAACGACCAGTCCAAGCAGAACGACCAGATCGACGTGCTGCTGGCCAAAGGGGTGAAGGCGCTGGCCATCAACCTGGTTGACCCAGCTGCGGCACCGGTGGTGATTGAGAAAGCCCGTGGCGAAGATATCCCGGTGGTCTTCTACAACAAGGAGCCAAGCGCTACCGATCTGGCCAGCTACGACAAGGCCTACTACGTGGGCACCGACTCCAAGGAGTCAGGGATCATCCAGGGTCAGCTGATTGCCAAACACTGGAAAGCCCATCCGGAGTGGGATCTGAACAAGGATGGCGTGATCCAGTTCGTGCTGCTGAAAGGGGAGCCGGGCCACCCGGATGCCGAAGCGCGCACCTCCTACGTGGTCAAGACCCTGAACGATGGCGGCGTCAAGACTGAACAACTGCATATGGATACCGGTATGTGGGATACCGCCATGGCGAAAGACAAGATGGACGCCTGGATCTCCGGCCCCAACGCCAACAAGATCGAAGTGGTCATCGCCAACAACGACGGCATGGCAATGGGCGCAGTCGAATCACTGAAAGCACAGGGCAAGACTGCCATTCCGGTGTTCGGCGTCGATGCGCTGCCGGAAGCGCTGGCCATGGTCAAGAGCGGTGCCATGGCGGGTACCGTGCTGAACGATGCGGCCAACCAGGCCAAAGCCACCTTCGAGCTGACCAAGAACCTGGCTGAAGGCAAACCGGCCGGTGAAGGCACCAAGTGGAATATCGTCGACAAGGTTGTACGTGTTGCCTACGTCGGTGTGGATAAAGACAACCTGTCCCAATTCGAGTAATTCCCTCCTCCAGGGCAAGGGAGATCCCCTTGCCCTTTTTTCAACCAGATGTGATGGCTGATATGACAACACAGCAACAATCAGAATGGCTGTTGGAGATGATTGACGTCAGTAAGAGCTTTCCCGGCGTCAAGGCACTCGATAATGTCAATTTACGGGTCCGTCCTCATTCTGTGCATGCGTTGATGGGCGAGAACGGAGCGGGAAAATCCACACTGCTCAAGTGCCTGTTCGGCATTTACGAGAAGGATCAGGGCAAGATCTTCTTCAAGGGGCAGGAGATCAACTTCACCTCCTCGAAAGAGGCGCTGGAAAATGGCGTCTCCATGGTGCATCAGGAGCTCAACCTGGTGCTGCAGCGTACCGTGATGGACAACATGTGGCTCGGCCGCTACCCCACCAAGGGGTGGTTTATCGACCACGGCAAGATGTATGACGACACCAAGCGCATCTTCGATGAGCTGGATATCGACATCGACCCCAAGGTGAAGGTCGCGACCCTGTCGGTCTCCCAGATGCAGATGATCGAGATCGCCAAGGCGTTCTCCTACGACGCCAAGATCGTCATCATGGATGAACCCACCTCCTCCCTGACCGAGAAAGAGGTGAACCACCTCTTCAAGATCATCAACAAGTTGAAGGAGAAGGGGTGCGGCATCGTCTACATCTCTCACAAGATGGAGGAGATCTTCCAGCTCTGTGACGAGATCACCATATTGCGGGATGGCCAGTGGGTGGCAACCCAGCCGCTCAAGGGCATGACCATGGATCAGATCATCGGGATGATGGTCGGCCGTGAACTGACCCAGCGTTTCCCGGAAAAGACCAACCAGCCGAAAGAGGTGATCCTCGAGATCGAACACCTGACGGCGAAAAACCAGCCCTCCATTCAGGATGTGACCTTCAACCTGCACAAGGGGGAGATCCTCGGCATCGCCGGACTGGTGGGGGCCAAGCGCACCGATATCGTCGAGACCCTGTTCGGTATTCGCGATCGCAGTCAGGGCAGCATCAAGCTGCACGGCAAAGAGGTGGCCAACCACAACGCCCACGAAGCGATCCGCAACGGCTTTGCGCTGGTGACGGAAGAGCGCCGCTCCACCGGTATCTACTCCCGGCTCGATATCGCCTTCAACTCCCTGATCGCCAACATGGACAGCTACAAGGGCTCCATGGGGCTGCTCAGCGACAACAAGATGAAGAGCGATACCCAGTGGGTGATCGACTCCATGCGGGTCAAGACGCCGACCCAGCAGACCCAGATAGGTTCCCTCTCCGGGGGCAACCAGCAGAAGGTGATCATCGGTCGCTGGCTGCTGACCCAGCCGGAGATCCTGATGCTCGACGAGCCCACCCGCGGCATAGACGTCGGGGCCAAGTTCGAGATCTACCAGCTCATCCTGGAGCTGGCGAAGAAGGACAAGGGGATCATCATCATCTCGTCAGAGATGCCGGAATTGCTGGGGATCACCGACCGCATCATGGTGATGAGCAATGGCCGGGTCGCCGGGATCGTCAATACCAAAGAAACTGACCAGAGCGAGATACTGCGCCTGGCATCTCTGTACCTCTAGAGACAGGAAGACATTTATGGAGTCGGCTAAAAATTTCAATCTGATGCAGGCGCTCAAGGAAAACGCCATCTATCTGGTGCTGCTGGTGCTGCTCATGGTCATCGTGATCCAGGAGCCTTCCTTCCTGAGCCTCACCAACTTCAGCAACATCCTGACCCAGTCCTCGGTGCGGGTCATCATAGCGCTGGGGGTGGCGGGCATCATCATCACTCAGGGGACGGATCTCTCGGCCGGTCGTCAGGTCGGTCTGGCGGCACTCATCGCGGCAACCATGTTGCAGGCGCTGACCAACGTCAACAAGGTGTTCCCGACGTTGGGGGAGGTGCCCATTCCTGCGGTGATCCTGCTGGTCTGTGTGGTGGGGGCGCTGATTGGTCTGGTCAACGGTCTGATCGTGGCCTACCTGAACGTTACCCCGTTCATTACCACCCTGGGCACCATGATCATCGTCTACGGTATCAACTCCCTCTACTTTGACTCGGTAGGGGCTTCGCCGGTGGCCGGGTTTGACCCCCGCTTCTCCAGCTTCGCCCAAGGGTTTATCCGGATAGGAGGATTCAAACTCTCCTATCTCACCTTCTATGCGGCCATCGCCAGCGTCTTTGTCTGGGTGCTGTGGAACAAGACCCGCTTTGGCAAAAACATCTTCGCCATCGGCGGCAACCCCGAGGCAGCCAAGGTCTCCGGCGTCAATGTGGCGGTCAATCTGGTAATGATCTATGCGCTGGCGGGGGTCTTCTACGCCTTCGGCGGCATGCTGGAAGCAGGCCGTATCGGTAGCGCCACCAACAACCTCGGCTTCATGTACGAGCTGGATGCCATCGCGGCGTGCGTGGTGGGCGGCGTGTCGTTTGCCGGCGGGGTGGGAACGGTCGCGGGTGTGATCACCGGCGTACTTATCTTCACCCTGATCAACTATGGTTTGACCTATATCGGGGTCAGCCCTTACTGGCAGTTCATCATCAAGGGCGGCATCATCATTCTGGCGGTGGCATTGGATTCCATGAAGTACGCCAAGAAGAAATAACGATTGGCAGGGAGGGTTGGCGCTGCCAGCCCTCTCTTCTGGAGGGAACCCATGCCATTCAAGGTCAAGATTTACCTCTTGCTGCTACTGGCCATTCTGGTCACCATCGGCACCGCCGGGCTCAGCGTCAACCACTTCATCAGTGGCTACATTCGCACTCAGGCCACCCACAACATCAACGAACAGATCACCCTGGTCAAAGAGAAGCTGGCCAGCGACATCAATCAGAAAATCCTGTTGGCCGCCAACCTCAACTTCGGGGTGACCAACGTCAAGAAGACCCTGCAAGAGACCGGTTTTCACAACATCGTCAAGGTGATCGGCGACATGGCCTTCGACGTGAGCGGGGTCATCAACGACAGCGCCAAAGTGGATGCGCTGCGCAAGCTGATCCCCGCCGCCAATAACCAGATCACCGTCAGCCCGCTGCAACAGGTGGATGGCAAGCCGGTCATCACCATTCTGGTGCCGCGCGGTGCCGATTCCGCATATCTCTACTACCTCGACATGAGCGAGTTCAAAAGCCTGCTGGAGAAGATGAGTGGCGATGGCCGCTACTTCTCGCTGGCCGACAGTCAGGGCAACAGCCTCTATAACAGCAAGCCGCAGGGGGAGAGCGAAGCGCGCCCCAACCAGCTGGATATTCGCGGCAGCAGCTGGACGCTGACTGGCTACATCGACCTCGACTACATCCAGGCGATGACCCGTGCACTCAACGGCCAGATCATCATGGCGCTGCTCGGTGTCGCCGTGGTGGTGATGGTGCTTGCCATACTGGCACTCAACGTGGCTTATCGCCCTATCCTCTCGCTGCGGGATCTGGTGCTGGAGCTCTCTCGCGGCAGTGGCGATCTCACCCGCCGGCTGGCGGTGACCAGTACCGATGATCTGGGCCAGATCTCGGCCGGGATCAACCGCTTTATCGAGCGGCTGCAGGAGATGATGGGGGAGGTGCGACAGGCGAGCGGCCAGCTCAACAGCGGTATCGAGGGGCTGGCCAGTCAGACCGGCGCCGCCCAGTCCCTGCTGGCGGACCATGTACGCGAGACCGAGCAGGTGGTGACCGCCATCAACGAGATGAGCCGCACCGCGGTCTCCGTCTCCGAGAGTGCGGCCAGCACTGCCCGGCTCACCGGCCAGAGCCAGCAGCTGGCAAGCCAGTCCCGTCAGGTGGTGGATCAGGCGATGGTCAGCGTGATGGCGCTGGTGGACGAAGTGGAAGCCACTGCTCGCTCCATCGAGGCGATGCAGCAGGATGTGCAGCAGATTGGCTCTGTGCTGGGGGTGATCGGCAGCATTGCCGAACAGACCAACCTGCTGGCCCTCAACGCCGCCATCGAGGCGGCCCGCGCTGGTGAACAGGGGCGTGGCTTTGCGGTGGTGGCAGACGAGGTGCGTTCCCTCGCGGCCCGCACCCAGCAGAGCACAGCCGAGATCCAGACCATGCTGGCCAGTCTGCAGCGAGGCACCCGCACTGTGGTGGATGCCATGGGCAATACCAAGCAGAGCTGTCAGGGGGCGGCCGAGAACACCACCAGGGTCAACGAGTCGCTGGACCTGATGGCGGGAGAAGTGGTGGAGATCAACGATCTCATCAGCCATATCGCCACGGCGGCGGAGCAGCAGAGCGCGGTGGCCGAAGAGATCAATCGCAACATGAGCGCCATCGCCGAGGTGATCCGCCAGCTGACCCACAATGGCGAAGCGACGGTCGCCAGCTCTGCGGCGATGCAGCAGACCTACGACCGGCTGCGGGAGATCGTGGGCCACTTCCGGTTGGAGTGAGGCCGGTGTTCAGTCACTAACAAAACAGGGCCATCCGGCCCTGTTGTTGTTTTCCTGTCTGCCTGAATCAACCGGCCTTGCGGCGCAGATAGACCCCGGCTTCCATGTGATGGGTCCAGGGGAACTGGTCGAACAGGGCGAAACGGGCGATCTCGTGGGTTTCGCCCAGAACGGCCATGTTGGCCTGCAGGGTCTCGGGGTTGCAGGAGATGTAGAGGATGTTGTCGTACTCCTGCACCAGCTTGACGGTGGCATCATCGAGACCGGCGCGGGGCGGGTCGACGAAGATGGTGTTGCACTGGTAGCTCTTGAGGTCGACCCCCTTGAGGCGGTTGAACTCCCGCTCGCCACGCATCGCCATGGTGAACTCCTCGGCTGACATGCGCAGGATGATCAGGTTGTCGACGCCATTGGCGGCGATATTGAACTGGGCGGAGTCGACGCTCGGCTTGGCGATCTCGGTGGCCAGCACCTTGCGGAAGTTCTGCGCCAGCGCGATGGAGAAGTTGCCGTTGCCGCAATAGAGCTCCAGCAGGTCCCCTTCGCTCTCTTTGGTCACATCCAGCGCCCAGGCCAGCATCTGCTCGTTGATGGCGGCGTTGGGCTGGGTGAAGCTGTTCTCCACCTGCTTGTAGGTGAGCTGGCGACCCGCCACGTTGAGCTGCTCGATGACGAAGTCATCCCCCAGACAGATCTTCTGCTTGTGGGCGCGGCCAATCAGCTGCAGCTCGAACCCTTTGGCGCGCAGAGCGGCCTGCAGCGCTTCGGCGGCTTGTTGCCATTCGGCCTCCAGCTTGCGGTGATAGAGCAGGCTGACGATGATCTGGCCGGACTGGGTGGAGAGGTAGTCGATCTGGAACAGCTTGCGACGCAGCACCTGATGGGGACGGAGCCCCTCCAGCAGCAGCGGCATCAGCTGGTTGATGAGGCGGCTGGCAGTGGGGAAGTGGTCGACCCGGATAATTTCTTTGGTCGCCGGGGCATACATGCAGTGGAAGAGGTCGTCCCCCTCGTGCCAGATGCGAAATTCGGCGCGCATCCGGTAGTACTCCGCCGGTGAGCTGTGCACTTCCAGCGCCGGGAGGGTGAAGCCGGCAAACAGCTCGGTGAGGCGAGCGTGCTTTTCGTCGAGTTGGGCCTGATAGTCGGCCGCGGTTCTAGGCGCCGGAGCGTTCGCGGAAGGCTGTTGGGATTGGGTCATAAATACCTCACATGCACACCGGCCGGGCCGGGTCGAAATCGGGGGAAGGCAACAGGCCACCCAAAGGGGCCCGATTTTAAAAGCCAGCCGCAGATTGTCCAGCATTTTGTGGTCAAGAAGTGTTCAGTCAGGCCGATAGCTGATCTACAGGCATGGTGGGAGGACACATTATGCAGATCGAAGGAGTGGGCGCAGCCCAACCCAAGGGAGTGGGTGTTTCTCCCAAATCGCCGCAACAGGCGGAGCAGAAACAGGTCAAGAGCGAGGAGGAGGTCTCCTTGCACAAGCCGCCCAAGTGGGCGCAGGTGCTGATCCAGCAGGCATTGCAGTTCTCGCTGGAGATCAACGGCCAGGGCTATCAGGCGCCGAAGGTGAAAGAGCCCGAGGAGATCACCCCGGAGACCCTGTTCGACTTCCAGTCGGTGGCGGACAACGTGCTGCAGTTCGTGACCGGGCGGCTTGGTGCCGCGCGCGCCGATGGCAAATCCGACGACGACCTGACCGGGATGATGGAGCAGGCCCGCAAGGGGGTCGACAAGGGCTTTGAGGAGGCAAAGAAGCAGCTCGGCAAGTGGGCGACTGACAACGACGATATCAAAACCGGTATCGATCAGAGCTACAAGCTGATCCAGAAAGGGCTCGAGGAGTTCGAGAAGGAGTTCTTCGGCAAGGTCTCCCCGACCGACATGGGACAGGCCGAGATGGCCAGTCGCCAGCAGGGGTATCTGGAGATCCAGACCAAGGATGGCGACAAGGTAGTGCTGCGCTTCAACGACAGCTGGCAGACCAAGTCCCAGAGTAGCGAGAGCGGCAGCCAGTTCAGCCTCAAATCGAGCCAGAGCTTCAGCTTCTCGCTGGAGGGGGATCTCAGCAGCGACGAGATGGAGTCCATCGGCAAGCTGGTCAAGGGGATCGACGAGCTGGCGGGGAACTTCTTCTCCGGCAACTTCGAGGAGCTGCTGGACAAGGCGGGCGAGCTGAAACTGGATGACAGCCAGCTGGCCTCCTACTCCCTCAAGCTCAAGCAGAGCGTCAAGCTGAGCCAGACCTATCAGGGGGCGCACTCCCTGCAGGATCTGATCAAGCCGTTTGCAGACTACCTGCCCAAGCTGGATCAGGTGCAGAAACAGGCGGATAGCCTGCTGCCACCATCCCAACAACAGGCGCTGACCCCGGCCGTGTTGGCGGCGAGAGGGGAAGGGGAACCGGCACAGGTCGATCGCTTCACCAGCTTCAACCAGCGGATGCTGGAGGCGCTGCGGATGATCAACCAGTTCCAGCCCTCCACCGAGCCCGCCAGTAAGAACGTCTGAGCCACAGCGCGTTACGCAAGTAATGAGCTGCCGTTTGCCAGCCCTTCCCGGGGCTGGCAAACTGGCCTTTTCTCCAATCCGGTTGCCCCATGAACCCCAAGAAGCCAAGAGACAAGCGCGAGCTCTGCTACCCCTTTATCTTCGAAACCTCGCTCAAATGTGATTTTGAAATCGCCACGGACGAGCTCTGTTGTCAGGTTGGGGCCGTGCTGTCACGCCTTGCGCCGGATGCGGATACCGAGCCCATGCTGGCGGATCTCGCGGCGTTGCAGCGACTTATCTACAACCTAAACGGCTCGGTACGCGGCAAGCTGGGGATCTTCGATGCAGATCTTGAGTGGCTCAAGGCCCGTTACGACCACTACAACGAGGCGAGTCGCGGCAGCGTCACCGGTTTTGTGCTGCCACAGGGGCCACAGCCCATTCCCACCCTCCATCTGTGCCGCTGCGGCAGCAAGAAGGTGGTGCGGCTGCTGGTCAGGCTGGAAGAGAGCGGGGTGGCCTTCGATCCCATTCTCTATCGCTTCGCCAACCTGCTGGCCAACTTCTTCTTCGTGCTCACCGTCTACCTCAAGCAGCGCTGGCAGGTGCCGGAAGTGCCCTACGTCAGCATCAACTACTGATGGCGGCTGGTTAGGGGCCAGACGTCATGGTGGATTGAACGGAATAAAAAAAACCGGAGCCTTGGGCTCCGGTTTTGTTTTTCAGCGCGTCAGTTGCCCGCTCAGCTGGAGATCAGCACTCTCGCCGAGTTGGCCGGGATGGTGAGCTGTACCTCGCCCTGCACCACTTCAAACTTCTCGCCGTTGAAGGCGTCGGTGAAGCGGCTGGCGGGGCTCGCGGTCTGCCACAGGGGCAGGCTGATGGTGCGCGGCTCGCTCGGATGGCGGTTGCAGGCCACTACCACCTGATCGCTTTGCAGAGTGCGGGTGAACACATAGCTGTGGGGCCCGGCATAGAGGGTCTGGATATCGCCGCGGCGCAGGGAGGGGCGCTGGCGGCGGATTTGGATCAGTCGGCGATAGTGGTCGTGCAGCACGTGATCCCAGTCTGTGGTATCCCACGGGAAGCAGCGGCGGCAGTCCGGATCGTTGCCGCCGGAGAGCCCCACTTCATCGCCGTAGTAGATGGACGGCACACCGATATAGGTGAGCAGCAGGGTGGCGGCCAGCTGCATCCGCTGTTTGTCCTCTCCCAGCAGGTGGAGGAAACGGGCGGTATCGTGGCTGTCCAGCAGGTTGAACTGGGCCAGCTGGTTCTTGAACGGGATATGGGCCCGCGCCAGTTTGAGCCAGCGATCCAGCTCTTCGGCGCTGATCTTGATGGGGTGGTAGGCGATATCCTTGCCAGCCAGGAAGGCACGGATCGGGTGGGCGAAGCCGTAGTAGTTCATGGCGCCGTCCTCCTGATCCCCTTGCAGCCACTGGCTCGCCTCGAAGAAGTGTTCGCCGAGCACATAGGCGTCCGGGTTCTCCTGCTTCACTGCCCCGCGAATGGCGCGCACGTGACCACTGTTGCCCTCGGCGGTGCCGCGCTCGCCCAACATGTGGATGACGTCAAAGCGCCAGCCATCGATCTGGTAAGGGGCGCGCATCCAGTAACGGAGGATGGCGTCATCGGCCCGATAGACGGCGTCCTGTACCTTCTCGCAGGAGAAGTCGAGCTTGGGCAGGCTGCGAATGCCCTTCCAGCTGACGTAATCCCCTTCTTTATCAAAGGTGTAGAAGCTGCGCCACGGGGAGTCCGGGTTGCTCTGGGCTCCCAGTGGCGGGCAGAACCAGGGGTGCTCGGTAGAGGTGTGGTTGACCACCGCATCGAGGATGATCTTCATGCCGCGCTGGTGCAGGTTGCGGGTCAGCTCGGCGAACTGCTCGTTGCTGCCGAGGTGGGCATCGACCTTGAAGTAGTCCTGGGTGTCGTACTTGTGGTTGCTCGGCGAATCGAAGATGGGGTTGAGGTAGAGCGCCGTTACCCCGAGAGATTGCAGGTAGTGCAGCTTGGCATCGATGCCCGCCAGATCACCGCCGTAAAACTCGCAGGCGCCGTGGCCCTCTTCATGACGACTGACCGGCTCGCCCCACGCCTTGCTGATCACCGCTTTGCCGCGGTACTCGTACTCGTGATGCTTGACGCTCAGCGACGGATCGCCGTTGCAGAAGCGGTCGGGGAAGATCTGGTAGAACACCTGATCCTGCACCCAGGCCGGTGGCTGGTGCAGGCTGTTGAAGCGAAAATGTTGCTCCCGTGGCGGCATGGACGCGCTGACGCCCGCCCCGTGCAGCCACCACTGCTCCTCGTCGGTGAGGCACTTGAAGCTGTAGAGGTGGATATCTTGTCCCTTGATGAGCGGCAGAGTCGCCTGCCATACCTGCAGCCGATCGCGGGTGGAGACCGCCGTCATCGGGATCAGGTACTCCTCGTTATCCGGCTCGTGGCGCAGCCATACCTCGCGGATCGGCGCATCCAGCTCGCTAAAGAGGGTCAATTGCAGTGCGTCGGCGCTCTCTTTGAACCAGGGCGCCACCTGGGGATGAAACAGAAACGGATGGGTCATGATGCTTATTGAGTCAGAAGATCGGCGAGGGCATTACCCTGTTCATGCAGTGTTTCGAGCTGGCCTGCCAGCGACTTGGGATCCAGTCCCAACTGGTCGGCGAGCGGTTTGGGGAAGCGGGCGATGATGGCCTGGGCAGGCACGCCCGCGTTCCAGGCGAAGGAGATAAACACGGCGAGGCGGATCAGCACCGCCTCCTTGCTGACCGGATCGTGGGAGAGCGGGTCAAGCTGTTGGGAGATGGCATCGACGAAGGCCTCGGAGAGGTTCCAGCGTCGCGCCAGCTCGGCACCAAGCTGGGCATAGTCGTAGCCCAGCATCTCCCGCTGGGCCTCGACCCGGCTACTGCCGTTCTGGATCGCCATGTTGATGAGCTCGGCCTCTTCCGGCAAGGTACTCTGGATCAGTAGTTCGCCGATGTTGTGGATAAGAGCACAGGTGAAGGCGGTCTCGGGGTCGAGCACCTTGGCCTCCTGCGCCAGGGTCCGGGCTATGGTGGCGACCTGGAAGGTCTCGGTCCAGAACTTGTTCTTGTCGAAGCTGGGCGGGGCCTTGAAGGTGCCGATGATGCCGGAAGCGACCACCACAGAGCGCAGTCGGTTGAAGCCGAGGCGGATCACCGCCTGTTCGATGGAGGTCACTTCGTTGCCACGGCGCAGGGCGGCCGAGTTGGCCATCTTTAGCACCTTGACGCTGATCACCTGGTCCATGGCGATCTTGGCCGCAATCTGGTCGATGCGGGCATTCTCGTCGTTGAAGCTCTGCATCAACTCGTGCAGCAGCTTGGGAATAGTGGGGAGTTGTTTGATCTTGTCAAACAGGCGATCCATCGACATGGCTGAGGCAGCCTCCATTGCGAACTCTGCCTCATATTGTGCCACAGCCGGACAACATGTTCCTGTTTGTGATGCGGCTTTGTGAGCGCTAGAACACCCAGTCGCGCAAGGTGTATTCCAAACGGTGCCGTTTGCCCTGCAGGATCAGGCTCTGGCTGGTGCCGCTCAAAGTCGCCCCCTCGGTCAGGGTGGTCAGCACGGCCTGTTCTATGGCGTCCAGCGGCGGCATGCAGGCCATTTCGGTACTGCCCAGACTGGTGACCCACAGTTTGTCATCTTCCAGATGGCCCTGACCGAAGTAGCGGTTGCAACCGGCGATGCCGTTGACGGTGAAGTGCTCGCCGATCTCGAAATCGGGGGGATTGTCGCGGGGGGCCTCGATCGGTTCGCCATCCAGTTTGCTCAGTACCCAGTGGTGGTGTTGCAGATCTTGCTGAACAAAGGCGGTCGAGCTGCAGCCAGCGAGCAGTAACAGGGGGATCAGCAACAAAAAGGGCAATCTGGGCATGAGGGGGCTCCGGTTGGGGGAGCGTCAAGAATACCCTTTTTGGGCAGTCGGGAGCAGGGCGGGAGAGGGGACGACCGACCGCTTCTGTCGTCCCTTGTCCCGCGTGACTGTCGCTTAATGGCAACACCCGGGGGATGTTGCAATCGATTTACGCTATCTCAGGGCTCAGTTGACGAACAGCCGCTCGGCATAACGGGCAAGACCGGCAGCCACCGAGCCGAAGTCATCGCCACCCTCAAGCGGGATGGAGGGGAGCTTCTGGCGGATAAAGCTGGCGATCAGCGGCGAGCGGGCGCTACCACCGGTGACGAAGATGCGATCAGGCTGCACTCCGGCAGCGGCAATCGCTTCGTCCATCAGCTCGCCAATTTTTTCCAGCAGCAGGGCCGAGGCGTTGGCCAGCTGTTCGCGGGTCAGCTCCGCTTCCAGCCCTTTTTCCAGCTCGGCCAGCGACTGGTGATTGAGTTCCTGCTCCGAGAGGGCGATCTTGCCCTGCTCGGCACGCCACACCAGCTGGTGGCTCAGCTTGTGGGCCCGCAGGCTGGCCAGACGCCCCAACTTGCTGCCGGGCTGGCTGTCGAGCTGCAGATCCTGCAGCTGGCGGGCGGTGTCGAGGCTGTAGAAGCGGCTCTGGGCGCTGACGTCGTTGATGGCTGCCGCATCCCAGAACAGCGGGTGGGGCAGCGGCTTGCCGGTCTTGAGGGTCTCGTGCATGCCGAGCAGCGGCATCATCCCCTCCACCGTCAGGCGGATATCGAAGTCGTTGCCGCCGATCCGCTGGCCGCTGTGGCCGAGCAGATCGCCGCTGCGATCCAGCTGATCGCGGTAGCTGGGACCCATCCGCAGCATGGAGCAGTCGGTGGTACCGCCGCCGATATCCACTACCAGCACCACGGCGTCTTCGGTGAGGCGCGCCTCGAATTCAAACCCGGCGGCCACCGGTTCATAGAGGAACTCCACCTGCTCGAAACCGGCCAGACGGGCTGCCTCGGTCAGGATGGCGATAGCTTGCTGGTTGCTCTCTTCCCCCGCCAGCCCCTGGAAGTTGACCGGACGGCCGATCACCGCCTGGCGGATCGGGGCACCGAGCTGCTGCTCCGCCTGCTGGCGGACGTGGAGCATCATGGCGCAGACGATGTCTTCAAACAGGGCGATCTGGGGGGCCTTGAGGCCATAGGCGCCGAGAAAGGATTTCGGCGATTTGATGTAGTAGCCGTCGTCCGGCTCTTCCAGATAGCGCTCCAGTGCAGCGCCGCCAAAGCTCAGCTCGTCGATCAGTCCCTCTTCGCGCATCTGGCGGCGAACCATCTGGGCACGGGTGACCACGGGGCCACGCAGCTTGAGGTACTCCGCCTGCTGGGCGGGGGCCAGCCCTTCGGCCAACAGACCGGCGATAGCATCCCGGTGGGGGGCATGCAGGGTGGAGGGGAGATAGCGGGATGCACCAAGATTCAGCAGCCTGGGGCTACCTTGTTCCATCACGGCCACGGCACAGTTGGAGGTGCCGTAATCAAATCCGATAAACATGGGCGCCAGACTCCTGAATAAAAAAGGGGGGCTAGCCTACCCGAAGGCGCCGGGTCTCACAACCCGGCGCGTGACGAAGAGAGGGCGAGCCCTTATTCCACTTCGTTGTCGCAGCGGCCCTGGCTCTCGATAGCGCGGATATTGCCGAGGGTGGTATCGGCGATGGCGTGCAGCGCCTCGCGGGTCAGGAACGCCTGATGGCCGGTGAACAGCACGTTGTGGCAGGCGGACAGACGGCGGAACACGTCATCGGTGATCACCTCGTTGGACTTGTCGGAGAAGAAGAGATCCTCTTCCTCTTCGTAGACGTCCAGCCCCAGAGCACCGATACGGGAAGTCTTGAGCGCCTCGATGGCGGCATTGGAGTCGAGCAGGCCGCCACGGCTGGTGTTGATGATCATTACCCCGTCCTTCATCTTGGCAAATGCCTCCTTGTTCAACAGGTGGTAGTTCTCTTTGAACAGCGGGCAGTGCAGGCTGATGATATCGGATTGGCGGAACAGGGTATCGAGATCCACGTACTCGGCTCCCAGCTCGATGGCCGCCGGATTCTGGTAAGGGTCGTTCACCAGCAGGCGAACCCCGAAGCCCTTGAGGATACGCAGGGCGGCCAGACCGATCTTGCCGGTACCGATGACGCCAACGGTCTTGCCATGCATGTTGAAGCCGACCAGCCCTTCCAGCGAGAAGTTGGCGTCGCGGGTGCGCTGATAAGCCTTATGGATGCGGCGGTTGAGGCACATCATCATGCCGACAGCATGCTCGGCGGTCGCCTCGGGGGAGTAGGCGGGTACTCGCACTACTTTCAGCCCCAGCTCTTTGGCAGCCGCCAGATCCACGTTGTTGTAACCGGCACAGCGCAGGGCGATCACCTGGGTGCCGTTGGCAGCCAGTTCGGTCAATACCTCGCGGTCGGCATCGTCATTGACGAACAGACACACCACCGGGAAGCCGTGAGCCAGTCGGGCCGTTTTGGCTTCCAGCCGCACATCGAAAAACTCCAGGTCGAAGCCGTACTGGCTGTTGGCCTGGTTGAAATGCTCTTTGTCATAGCTCTTGGTACTGAATACGGCGACTTTCATGGTATGTGCTCCGCAGCGTGTGTGTCGTCAAATTACAACAAAATGGGTCAGCTATCACCGGACAAACCGGCTGGTTATTGTCCCCACGGCATGATGGGAACGGCGCTGACTGCACTTTTGTACGAACCATCCACCAGTTTGGTGCTATAGGTCAGGTAAACCAGTGCATTGCGTTTCTTGTCGTAAAAACGCACCACTTTCTGCTCCTTGAACACCAGCGAGGTGCTGACATCGAACACCTCTTCCCCTGCCTTCAGCTTTTCGGGCAGGGTGATGGGGCCGATCTGGTGGCACGACAAGGAGGCATGGGAGGGATCTTCCGCCAGGCCCAGCCCGCCTTTGACGCCACCAGTCTTGGGGCGCGCCAGATAGCAGGCGACGCCGTCGATGCGCGGGTCGTCGAACGCCTCCACCAGGATCTTGTGGTTGGGGCCAAACAGCTTGAAGGCGGTGCTCACTTCACCGACCGGGTCGGCCTTGTCGGCCAGTGCCGGGCCGGCAAACAGGGCCCCCACCAGCAGGGGCAGGGCGCGGCGAAGGGCGTTATGTCGCGTGTGGTTATGTGTCATGGTCTCTCCTGTTGGCCCGGCATTCCTCAATAGGGAATGCCCAGACGACGATAGAGGCTGGCAAGCACCCAGGCGGGGCCTATCAGCAGAAATTGCAGGTCGGCGAGGAAGGAGGGGCGTTTGCCCTCGATCTTGTGGCCGACAAACTGGGCTATCCAGAGCAGCACGAACGCTGCCACCGAGGGCCACAGCAGCGGCCCCTGCCACTGGTGGCAGAAGGCCAGCCCGAGCGCGGTCAGCACCGCCATCCCCGCGAACAGCGAAAACGACAGTTGCAGATAGAACAGCTGCACCGGAATGGCTGCCACTGCCGCCCAGTTGAGGGGCTCTGGCAAGGGCCCGTGTGGCAGACACCAGAGCAGCGCCAGCGAGCAGAAATAGATGCCCGGCACCGCCAGCTTGTGGATGGCGACGTTGACCGGATGGCGATGGCTCTGGCCGTACTCCTCAAACCACTCCTGGATTCCCTTCATGGCACCTCCCTGGCGCACTGTGTTCTCGCAGTCTGACCTTCGTGGTCAGGCGTTCGTGATGCTTATCCTTGCGGTGGATACTCCCAATATTGGGCCGGAATGGATTTTAGCAACGGGGTCATATCCGGATTGGGCAGGGCGATGGTGACCCGCTGATCGAGGTTGGCGCTGGCGAGCGCTTCGCGGATCTTGGGGTTGTCATGGAAGAACTTCATAAAGCTGCCATCGGCATAGGCACGCTCCAACCCGGTCTGAATCGCCTTGGCCAGCTTGGGGTATTCGGGGCTGACGAAGAAGAACTGGGCGAAGGGGTAGCGGATCAGCAGATGCTGCTCGATGGCGAGGTTGGGATACTGCGCCACCAGCTCGCTGCGCTCGGCGAAGATCTCCACCAGGGCGCGCGGGAAGAAGTCGATCTTGTCGCCGTCGTTGATAAGGCGAAACAGACTGCTGTATCGGCCGGAGAAGGTCGGGATGCCCGCATTTTCCAGAATTTTGTTATCGGCCCAACCGACCCCTTGTGCCGCCTTCAGCTGTTTGAGGTCGGCCAGGGTATTGATCTGGTTGAACTTCTCTTGGGCATCCGCGTGGATGAACGACAGCCGCAATCCTTCCAGTCCGCGAAACAGCGGAATGGGGACGGCAATCAGGGAGGATTCGAGTGCGCTGGAGGTACCCATCCAGAAGACGTTGATGGTCTTGCCCTTGCTCAGCTGCTGCTGAAGGGTGAACTGGTTGAGGTCGAGTTCGACAGGCTGGATGCGAAAGGGTTGTCCGGAGCGGGTCAGGGCCAGTTCCAGCAGTTTGAGCTGGTACTCCTGATCAAGATTGTTGACGGGACGGCTGGGAACCTTGACCGTCAGAACCTGTGCTTGTGCCAGCAGTGGCAGGCACAAACACAGTTTGATGAGCCATTTCACTCTCTATTCTCCTGTAGATTCCGGAAGGTGTCCGGAGTCTAACAGAACTTGTCACCATCTTGCTGCGAGGCGTTGTGCAAGGTTGAGCGCGGGCCCAGCCTTGTTGGCGTCTGTTGCACCTGAATGGTGACGGTTCTTCGAAGAATCAGGCGACGCGGCGGAACACGTGGGTATCGTTAAATTCCTTGGTGCTCTGGCATTCGACGCAGAAACGGGACTCTGGACGAGCTTGCAGCCGCTTGAGAGAGATCTCGTCACCACAAGATTCACAGTAACCGAAATCTCCATCGTTCATTCGCTTCAATGCGCCCCTCAGCTTGCGCAGGTGCAGCTTGTCGTGCTCGATGCGGTTCAGCTCCAGACGGCGGGCTTCCTCGATACTGGCACGGTCAATTTCATCGGCCATCTCGTTGGTGTCGGTGGCGATGGCCTGGCTGGCCTGGGAGTTCAGGCGCTCTTCGAGCTCGGCGATCTGCCGCTCGATCTGCCCCTTGTAAAAGGCCAGTTGGTCTTCAGTCATGAAATCACACATACGATTTACTACCAGTCAGTTTACTAACCCAATTATCCCTGTTTATGGGGGCTGTCTGCCTGCAGACCAAGCCCTTCTCGTCTGATTTGCACCGTTTTCATGCAAGAGAGTGCAAATCAGGGCGGGCCTTGTACCAAAAAAAAGCAGCCAAGCAAAGCAAATAGGACAGGGATTGTGCGCCTTTGCAAAAAAATGGCCCCTTTAGCGGCTGATCTGACGGGATCTGACATCTGGTTTTGGCCGGTTGGCACCGGCTTTGCACTGGGGAGAGGCGAGACCACGAGTGTTTAGTATTTGGTGCCGACTTGGTCATTATATGCGCCGTTATTTATAGTTTTTTAAACACCACTGCTTGACATTACCCCTGATAGCGGGCTTTTATGGTGGTGTTGATTACAATTTGATAACAAGGGTGTTCCATATATTAGACACCCTTGCCAATGGCAACCGTAGAGTCGGGGTTTAACATGGACAGTATCAAGGGCTGGATGGAGAGCAATCGCATCACGGAAGTGGAGTGTCTCTTCCCTGATTTCACCGGCAACGCCCGGGGCAAGATCATCCCAGCCAACAAGTTTTTGCGAGAAGGGGGCATGCGTCTGCCCGAGGTGATCTTCACCCAGACAGTGACCGGTGAATATCCGGATGACGACAGCATGATCGATCCGCTGGAGCGGGACATGCAGCTCTATCCTGACCCCAACACCATCCGTTTCGTCCCTTGGGCGCTGGAACCTACCGCTCAGGTTATCCATGACTGTTACGACGTCAACGGCAAGCTGATCGACATTGCACCTCGCTCCGTACTGCGTCGGGTTCTGTCATTTTACGAGGCTCAGGGCTGGAAGCCGGTGGTGGCGCCCGAGCTGGAGTTCTATCTGGTCACCCGCAACGAAGACCCCGACTATCCGCTGATGCCGCCGGTAGGGCGCAACGGCCGTCCGGAGACAGCTCGCCAGTCCTTCAGTATCGATGCGGTCAACGAGTTCGATCCCATCTTCGAAGACATGTATGACTACTGCGAAGCGCAGGAGCTGGAGGTGGATACCCTGATCCACGAGTCCGGTGCTGCCCAGATGGAGATCAACTTCCTGCACGGGGATGCCATCGATCTGGCGGATCAGGTGTTCCTTTTCAAGCGCACCATGCGTGAGGCGGCCCATCGCCACGGCATCTACGCCACCTTTATGGCCAAGCCGATGAGCAACGAGCCGGGCTCCGCCATGCACATCCACCAGAGTCTGGAGGATATGAACGGTCGAAATCTGTTCGGTACCCCGGATGGCGGCAACTCCGAACTCTTCATGCATTTCATCGCAGGTCTGCAGAAGTACACCCCGGCGGTGACAGCCCTGCTGGCTCCCAATGTCAACTCCTACCGCCGCCTCACCTTCGGTGAGAGCGCGCCACGCAACGTCCAGTGGGGTGTCGAGAACCGCACCTGTGGTCTGCGGGTACCCTTCTCCGACCCGAGTGCCCGCCGGGTGGAGAACCGCTTCGCCGGTGCCGATGCCAACCCCTATCTGGCGCTGGCCGCCACCCTGGCGTGCGGCTATCTTGGCATGATGGAGAAGCTGGAGCCCATGCAGGAGATGAAATCCAGCGCCTACGACCTGCCCTACAGTCTGCCCCGCTCGCTGGAGGAGGCGCTCAGCCATCTCGAACAGTGCGAGCCGATCAAGGAGATGTTGGGGGAGCGCTTCACACGCGCCTTTGTCGCGGTCAAACGCAAAGAGTACGAGACCTACTTCGGGGTGATCAGCCGCTGGGAGCGAGAGTTCCTGCTGCTGAACGTCTGACCCGGATGCGTGCCGGCCACGCATCGTCCGAATCGGGGAGGCAGGCTGCCTCCCCTGCCTGTAACCGGTAATACGGGATGGAGGAGTGCCTCCGCCTGAGGATGGTTGTGAGCGGAAGTTGGCTCGCCACCGCTCTGGTTGCATGGTTGATAACAGTTTTTGGCTCGAATTGAAGGATGTGAGGAGCAGGCCGTGCCGCAGTCCACGCGAAAGTGGCAGTGATTGCGGGAGTGGCAGCCCTCCTGATGATTGACGAACAGAACCAGCTAAATCGAAGGAACCGAGGAGCTAACAATGCAACAGACTACCCGTGAGTGGCAGCAGCAGGATGCCAGCCACCACCTGCACCCCTTTACCGACTTTCAGGCCCTGAACAAGAAGGGCAGCCGTATCATCACCAAAGCCAGCGGCGTTTATCTGGAAGACTCCGAAGGCAAGCGCATTCTGGACGGCATGGCGGGGCTCTGGTGCGTCAATATGGGCTATGGTCGGCAGGAGCTGGTGGATGCCGCCACCCGTCAGATGCAGCAGTTGCCCTACTACAACCTCTTCTTCCAGACCGCGCACCCGCCGGTGATCGAGCTGGCCACCTTGCTGGCCGAAGTGACGCCATCCCATCTCAACCATGTCTTCTTTACCGGCTCCGGCTCCGAGTGCAACGACACCGTGCTGCGGATGGTGCGCCACTACTGGGCCAGCAAGGGGCAACCGGAAAAACAGGTGATCATCAGCCGCCACAACGCCTATCACGGCTCCACCGTGGCGGGGGCGAGTCTGGGTGGCATGAAAGGGATGCATGCCCAGGGTGGTCTGCCCATTCCCGGCATAGTGCACATCGACCAGCCCTACCACTTCGGTGAGGGGCAGGGGATGAGTGCCCACGAGTTTGGGCTGGAGAGGGCCCGTCAGCTGGAGCAGAAGATTCTGGAGCTGGGGGTGGACAAGGTGGCCGCCTTTATCGGCGAGCCGATCCAGGGGGCGGGCGGTGTCATCATTCCGCCTGACAGCTACTGGCCGGAGATCCAGCGCATCTGCGATCACTACGGCATTTTGCTGATAGCCGACGAGGTGATCTGCGGCTTTGGCCGTACCGGCCACTGGTTTGCCAGCGAAGGGTTTGGCATCAAGCCGGATCTGATGTGTCTGGCCAAGGGGATTACCTCCGGTTATCTGCCGCTCGGCGCTGTGATGGTGAGTGACCGGGTTGCCAAGGGGCTGGTGGAAGAGGGGGGCGAGTTCAACCACGGCTTCACCTACTCGGGCCATCCGGTCTCTTGCGCGGTGGCGGTGGCCAATATCCAGCTTATGCAAAAGGAGAGCATAGTTAAGCGAGTGCATGATACCATCGGCCCCTATTTGCAGCGCCGCTGGGCAGAGCTGGCTGACCACCCGCTGGTGGGTGAAACCCGTGGCCGCGGGCTGGTCGCCGCCCTGGAAATCGTCCAGGACAAGCAGACCAACCGGCGTTTCCCGGCCCATGCCAATGCCGGGATGACTTGCCGGGAATTCTGTTTTAACAATGGCTTGGTGATGAGGGCGGTAGGCGATACCATGATCATATCGCCCCCCTTGGTGATCACCGAGGAACAGGTTGATGAATTGGTCAAGCTAGCCAGGCTCAGTCTGGATCTGACGGCTGCAAAGCTGAAGGGATAGCTGCCGCCAGGCAGGTTGGCATGCGCATACAATTTGCTTAGGAGACAAGGATGATGTCTTTCAAAACGGGAGTGATCGCTGCCTCTGTGGCTCTGGTCATGGCAAGTGCCGGAGCAATGGCTGAAGAGAAGGTGTTGCACGTCTACAACTGGAGCGACTATATCGCCCCGGATACCCTGGAAAACTTCCAGAAGGAGACGGGCATTAAGGTGGTTTATGACGTGTTTGACAGCAACGAGGTACTGGAAGCCAAGTTGCTGGCTGGTAAATCCGGCTACGACATCGTGGTGCCGTCCAACCCCTTCCTGGCCAAACAGATCAGGGCTGGCGTGTTCCAGAAGCTGGACAAGTCCAAGCTCTCCAACTGGCAAAATATGGATACCGACCTGCTCAAGGCGCTCGACCCGAGCGATCCGGGCAACCAGTACTCCATCCCCTATCTGTGGGGCACCATCGGTTATGCCTACAATGCCGAGAAGGTGAAGGCCGTACTGGGGGCCGATGCGCCGCTCAACTCCTGGGATCTGGTGTTCAAGCCGGAGAACATGGCCAAGCTGAAGGAGTGCGGCGTCTCCTTCCTCGACTCGCCGACCGAAATGTTACCGGCCGCCCTGCAATATCTGGGCTTCAAACCGGATAGCCAGAAGCCGGACGAGCTGAAGAAGGCCGAGGAGCTGTTCCTCTCCATCCGTCCCTATACCGCCTATTTCCACTCCTCCAAGTACATCTCGGATCTGGCCAACGGCAACTTGTGTGTTGCTGTCGGTTACTCCATGGATTTGCAGCAGTCCAAGGCGCGGGCGGCGGAAGCCAAAAATGGCGTGGCACTGACCTACACCATTCCGAAAGAGGGGGCTGGCAGCTTCTTTGACATGATCGCCATCCCGGCGGATGCCAAGAACGTCGAGGCGGCCCACACCTTCATCAACTATCTGATGAAGCCCGACGTGATCGCCAACATCACCAATCAGGTGCAGGCGCCTAACGGCAACAAGGCGGCGACCCCGCTGGTTGACGAGGCGATCCGTACCGATCCGGGGGTTTATCCGGACTCTGCAACCTTGCAGAAGATCTACACCTTCCCGGATCTGCCGGCCAAGGTGCAGCGTCTGATGACCCGCAGCTGGACCAAGATCAAGTCCGGTAAGTAAGTAACGAATACCCCTCCCGGTCCGCAGTTCGGCCGGGAGGGTAGTGATGCCATCCATCCGGATGGGCCGCGCGAATGGATGCGCAGACGGTCAACCACTGAACAGGAGAACTGACACCGTGAATACAACCAGATTGCTAACCATAGCGCTGACCATGGGATTGGCGAATGCAGTCCAGGCAGCCCCTGTGCTCCATTTCTACAACTGGTCTGACTATATCGGCGAGACCACCCTCAGCGATTTCCAGCAGGAGACCGGGATCAAGACCGTCTATGACGTATTTGACTCCAACGAAACCCTGGAAGGCAAGTTGCTGACCGGACGGACCGGTTACGATCTGGTGGTGCCCTCAAATAATTTCCTCTCCAAGCAGATCAAGGCGGGGGCTTTCCAGAAGCTGGACAAGAGCTTGCTGCCCAATCTGGCCAACCTGGATCCCGTGCTGCTCAAGCAGCTCGAGAAGGTGGATCCGGGCCATCAGTACGCAGTGCCCTATCTGTGGGGAACCAACGGCATCGGCTACAACGTCGACAAAATCAAGGCAGTGCTGGGGGTCGACAAGATCGACTCCTGGGCGGCCATCTTCGAGCCGGAAAACATGGAGAAGCTCTCCCGTTGCGGCGTCGCCTTCCTCGACTCGGCAGACGAGATGATCCCGGCTGCCCTCAACTACCTTGGACTGAACCCCAACAGCCAGGACGCGGCCGATATCAAGCGCGCCGAGGCGCAGTTGCTCAAGGTGCGCCCCTATGTGGCCTACTTCCACTCCTCCAAATACATAGGTGATCTCGCCAACGGCGATATCTGTGTGGCAGCGGGCTTTTCCGGCGACATCTTGCAGGCGGCAGCCCGTGCCGACGAGGCAGGCAAGGGGGTGAAGATTGCCTACAGCATTCCTAAAGAGGGGGGCAATCTCTGGTTCGACATGATGGCGATCCCGTCTGATGCCACCAATGTCAAAGAGGCACATGCTCTCATCAACTATGTTCTGCAGCCCGAGGTGATCGCCAAGGTCAGCAATTATGTGGGCTATGCGAACCCCAATGCCAAGGCTGGCGAGTTCATGGATGAGACGGTGCGCAATGATGAGGGGGTTTATCCGCCTCAGGCTGTGCTGGAGCGGCTCTATGTGCAGGAGGCACATTCCCGCGCGGTACAGCGTCAAATCACCCGGAGTTGGAGCAAGATCAAGTCCGGTACCTGACCTTGGTGCCCGCTCTGGGGCGCCAAATCGCTTTTATGGATTGGCCGTGAGGCCAGTATCACGTTAGGGAGTTTGGTAATGGCGATAGCCTCCAGTGCCTACAAGAAAGCCCTTGAGGGCAGCCAGCAACGCAAAGAAGTGCTGGTAAAAATAGACAGGGTTAGCAAGCAGTTCGATGAAACCCTGGCGGTCGATAATGTTTCCCTGAATATTCACAAGGGGGAGATCTTCGCCCTGCTGGGAGGATCCGGTTCCGGTAAATCGACCTTGCTGCGGATGCTGGCAGGGTTCGAGCGCCCGACCGAAGGGCGTCTGTTCCTCGACGGGGTGGATATCACCGATATGCCCCCCTATGAACGCCCCATCAACATGATGTTCCAGTCCTACGCCCTGTTTCCCCATATGACGGTGGCACAGAATATTGCTTTCGGTCTCAAGCAGGATGGCCTGCCCAAGGCCGAGATCGACGCCCGTGTCGAAGAGATGCTCAAGCTGGTACAGATGACCCAGTATGCCCGTCGCAAGCCTCACCAGCTCTCCGGTGGCCAGCGCCAGCGGGTAGCGCTGGCCCGTTCGCTGGCGAAACGTCCCAAGTTGCTGCTGCTTGATGAGCCGATGGGGGCGCTCGACAAGAAGCTGCGCTCCAAGATGCAGCTGGAGCTGGTGGAGATCATCGAGCGGGTCGGGGTTACCTGTGTCATGGTGACCCACGATCAAGAAGAGGCCATGACCATGGCGGAGCGGATCGCCATCATGCATCACGGTTGTATCGAGCAGATCGGTAGCCCGATGGATATCTACGAAACCCCGGCCAGTCGGCTGGTGTGCGAGTTCATCGGCAACGTCAACCTGTTCGACGGCCTGCTGGTGGAGGATGAGCAGGACCACGCCATCATCGCCTGTGCCGATCTGGAGCAGCCCATCTATGTGGGCCACGGGATCAGCTCCCGTGCCGAGAACAAGAAGGTGACCTACGCCCTGCGGCCGGAGAAGCTGCTGATGAGCCTGCAAAAGCCGGCCGAAATCGAGCATCCGGACTTCAACTGGACCAAGGGCGAGGTCTATGACATCGCTTATCTGGGCGGACACTCGGTGTACCACATCCAGCTGCCCTCGGGCAAAATCGTTCAGGCTTTCATCGCCAATGCCGAACGCCACGGCAAGCGGCCAACCTGGGATGACCAGGTGTTCCTCTACTGGGAAGATGACAGCGGCGTGGTGCTGCAATCATGAAGATCTTGCAACGACTGAAGCGGGGCGGAGGGCGCCGGCTGGTGATCGGCATCCCCTTCTTCTGGCTGTTCCTCTTCTTCCTGCTGCCCTTTGTCATAGTGGTAAAAATCAGTTTTGCGGAAGCGGATGTGGCGATCCCGCCCTACACCGACGTGGTGAGCTGGGCCGACAATCAGCTCACCATCCTGCTCAATATGGGGAACTACCTGCTGCTGCAGGAGGATGAGCTCTATATCGCAGCCTATCTGGGCTCCCTCAAGATGGCCTTCGTCAGCACCCTGCTCTGCCTGTTGATTGGCTATCCGATGGCCTACTCCATCGCTCGGGCCAACAAGGAGACCCAGACCGTTCTGCTGTTGCTGATCATGATGCCGACCTGGACCGCCATTCTGATCCGGGTCTATGCGTGGATGGGGATCCTCAGTAACAACGGCCTGCTCAACAGCGTCTTGCTGGGGATCGGGCTGATTGACGAACCGCTGCAGATCCTCAATACCAACCTGGCGGTCTATATCGGCATCGTTTACTCCTATCTGCCCTTCATGGTGCTGCCGCTTTACGCCAATCTGGTCAAACACGATCAGAGCCTGCTGGAGGCGGCCTCCGACCTAGGGGCCCGCAACCTGACCCGTTTCTGGCAGATCACTGTGCCGCTCTCCAAAAACGGCATTATCGCCGGCTGCATGCTGGTGTTTATTCCGGTGGTGGGGGAGTTCGTTATTCCGGAAATGCTGGGTGGCCCGGAGACCCTGATGATCGGTAAGGTGCTATGGCAGGAGTTCTTCAACAACCGCGACTGGCCGGTCGCCTCTGCACTGGCGGTGGTGATGCTGGCGGTGCTGATCATTCCGATCATCCTCTTCAACCGTAACCAGGCCAAAGAGCTGGAGGGCAAGGCATGATGAGACGTTTCGGTTTTGCCAAGCTGATGCTCTGGCTTGGGCTGCTGTTTATCTACCTGCCCATGATCATCATGGTGATCTACTCCTTCAACGCCTCCAAGCTGGTGACGGTGTGGGGCGGATGGTCACTCAAGTGGTACTTCGGCCTGCTCGACAACAAGCAGCTGATTGGATCCGTGTTCCGCTCGCTGGAGATCGCTTTTTACACCGCGATCGCCGCGGTGGCGCTGGGGACGGTGGCGGCATTCGTGCTGACCCGAATTCCCCACTTCCGTGGTCGCACCCTGTTCGGTGGCATGGTGACGGCACCGCTGGTGATGCCCGAGGTGATCACCGGTCTGTCGCTGCTGCTGCTGTTCGTGGCGATGGCCCAGCTGGTGGGATGGCCCGCCGAGCGGGGCATGTTGACCATCTGGATCGCGCACACTACCTTCTGTACCGCCTACGTAGCCATCGTTGTGTCGGCGCGGTTGCGGGAGCTGGATCTCTCCATAGAGGAGGCGGCCATGGATCTTGGCGCCAAGCCGTGGAAGGTGTTCTTCCTGATCACCATCCCGATGATCGCCCCCTCGCTGGCAGCAGGCGGCATGATGTCGTTCGCCCTGTCGCTGGATGATCTGGTGCTGGCGAGCTTCGTCTCCGGCCCGGGCTCCACTACCTTGCCGATGGAGGTCTTCTCGGCGGTACGGCTCGGGGTGAAACCCGAGATCAACGCGGTAGCCAGCCTGATCCTGCTGTCGGTATCGCTCTTTACCTTCGGCAGCTGGTATCTGATGGCCAAGGCGGAGAAGCGCCGTCGCGCCGAGATCGCCATGAGCAACCAGATGCAGGCAGTCGCCTGACTCGTCAGATGATAAGATCCGCCTACTCTCGTCAATCCGGAGGATGAGTATGCGGATCTCCTTTTTCAGTGGTCGTGGCACCGAGCTGGTGCCCGGCCTCACCAGCGCCATTCACAAGCAACCGATCTCTGCACCAGTTCGCTGTACCTTTGCCGGTCTGGAAGGGGATGAGCAGTGTGACACGCGCCACCACGGTGGCCCGGATCGGGCGCTCCACTACTATCCGGCCGATCACTATCTCTGGTGGCAGACCTGGCAAACCGCGCTGGGCTTGCCTGCGCCACGTACAGCCTGGCAACCTGCCGCCTTTGGCGAGAACCTCTCCGGTCTCGGGCTGACCGAGGTGCAAGCCTGCATTGGCGATGTCTATCGACTCGGCGAGGCGCTGATCCAGATCAGCCAGCCGAGATCCCCCTGTTTCAAGCTCAACCAGCGCTTTGGCTATGGCCAGATGTCGCAGGTGATACAACTGAATGGCCGTTGTGGCTGGCTGCTGCGGGTGCTGGAGGAGGGGAGGGTGTCGCCGGAGTCGGCCATGGAGCTGGTAGACAGACCCTATCCCGAACTGACGGTGAAGCGCACGGCGGATATCCTATTCAATCAGGTGCGCAATGAAGCGGATCTGCTGATGTTGCTGGAGAATCCGGCCCTTTCCCCCAACTGGCGCCAGCATGCAGCCGACTGGCTGGAGCATGGCACTGTGGCTGACTGGCAGCGCCGTCTGCTGGGACCGGCATCCCTGCGCCTGGCCTGACAGTCGGTTACCGGAATGTCACCAGCTGGCTGCAGCCCGGTAAACGGATGAAAAGAGTGCTGAATAGTTGAGCGAACAGCACTTTTTTTCCTGCAAAATGCAAAAAAGGCTTGTGTCAGGTCTGGGCTTTCGGTAAATTCCCGTCCCGCAGACATCGGTGTGTAGCGCAGCTTGGTAGCGCACTTCGTTCGGGACGAAGGGGTCGGAGGTTCGAATCCTCTCACACCGACCAAATTTGAAAAGGCCGCTCAATAGAGCGGCCTTTTTGCATTTTCCTTCCAGTTACTCGGTTTTTCATTAGCTGCTGACCTGTTACCTGGCCAAGTGATCTGACTTGATGTATGCAGGGTCGAAGCAAGCCCACAGACATTAAAAGGGCCACCGCTCGGTGGCCCATCGGTGGAGTCTGATCCTGACTCCGGCACTCTAGATTGTGGCAATCTCGCTATGGGTCTTGTCTATGGTGCCCTCCTTGCGCGCCAGGCGCTTACTCAGATATGCCAGTGCTGATGCCGCAAAGCCTTGAAACTGTGTTGAGGCAGCAAGGCCGCGTGCTTGGGGTACTCACTAATGAAATGTTCTATTCCCTCCATCAGTTGTGCACGTAATGAAATAACGGGCTCATGCCAGGCTTGCAGGCATAGATGGCCGGGGATCAACTGCTCCTGATAATCTTCCAGCAGCTGTTCTGGCCAGGGTTCAATACCGGAATTGCGTTGCAGCAAATAGTGGGCGGCGGGTTCACGGGCATAAATGAACTGAATTTGGGCCAGATCGCGTTGGCATAGCGTTTGACTGTTGATATGACAGGTCAAATATTTTCCCGTTTTCAGATCCAGAAAGTGACCGCGTTGCCGACAGGGAACGATGCGATACCAAGGCAGGGGTGAGGAGAGAGAATACCCCTCAAGCTCCTGTTCCAACCAGTGGCGACACTCGGGTGTCTGCACCTCGTCGAGCATGGACTCGAGCTGTGTCAACAAGGCTCTGGATGGTTTGATGGCCAGTTTCGCACTCATCGCCTGCAATCCTCCCTCTGCACACAATCCCGACTATCAGTATGGACCTTGTTCGGCCAGAGGGGGTAAGGAATCTAATGATTAAAAGTAGATTAGCCGCGTGGTTTTTATGCACTAACTTGGTTCAACCCACCAGATAGGTACCAGTGCCGAAGGCGATGTGGGTGCCCTCTTCGTTGTGCAGCTCCATCCGGGCGACGGCCACCTTGCTGCCAGCCCGGATGATGTGGGCGGTGGCGATAAACTCGTTGCCGCGTCCCGGGCGCAGGTAATCCACCCGCAGATCGATAGTGCCTAGGCGGGCGAAGCGCTCCTTGAGATAGCTGGGGGAGAACTCCTCCAGCTCGTCGATGCAGGAGGCGGCGACTATCATACCGCCTGCCACATCCAGCAGCGTGGCGGTGACGCCGCCGTGCAGGATGTTGTGGAAAGGGTTGCCGATCAGCTTGTCGTCCATCTTGATGCGCAGTTCCACCTTGTCGAAGTCGTAGTGGGTCACCTGCATGCCGATCAGCTTGTTGAACGGCATCTTCTCGGCAAACAGGTTGGCAATGCCACTGAGCGCCATCTTCTTGAGCATCTGTTTCATTCTCTGATCCCAATCCTTGTCATCAAAGCCGAGTAAAAACTCCAGCCAGTCTGCAACAGTTCCTTAACAGTCGCAATGGCAGGTTTATTGTGGGCGGCGGCTGCTTTAGAATGGCGACCCCAAAGGAGAGCCCATGACCGCGATTGCCGAAACCCTGCCAGATCCTCAGCCAGAGAGTCCGCTTGCCCTGCTGCAGGCGGTCTTCGGCTATCAGCAGTTTCGGCCGGGTCAGCTCGAAATCATCGAGCAGATCGTCGCGGGGCGCGATGCGCTGGTGCTCAAGCCCACTGGCGGCGGCAAGTCGCTCTGTTACCAGATCCCGGCACTGCTGCGGCCCGGGCTCGGTGTGGTGGTCTCTCCTCTTATTTCGCTGATGAAGGATCAGGTCGACAGCCTGCGCGCCAACGGCGTAGCGGCGGTCTACATCAACTCGGCCCTCAGTCGGGAGGAGATGATCCAGAACTTTGCCGCCATGCGTCGCGGCGAGATCAAGCTGGTTTATGTCTCCCCCGAGCGCTTGTTGCAGCACGAGTTTATGGATCGACTGGCCGAGCTGCCGCTCGGGCTGTTCGCCATCGACGAGGCGCACTGCGTCTCCCAGTGGGGCCACGATTTCCGGCCTGAGTATGCGGCGCTGGGGCGGCTAAAACAGTGGTTCCCGCAGGTGCCGGTGGTGGCGCTGACCGCCACTGCCGACGAGGCGACCCGCAGCGACATGCTCCACCGTTTGGAGCTCAACGATCCCTTTATTCACACTGCCAGCTTCGATCGCCCCAATATCCGCTACAGCCTGGTGGAGAAGTTCAAGGCGGCCGAGCAGCTGCTGCGTTACGTGCAGAGCCAGAAGGGCAACTGTGGCATCGTCTACTGCTCCAGTCGCAACCGGGTGGAGGAGGTGGCCGAGCGGTTATCCCGCCACGGCTGCAAGGCGGCGCCCTATCATGCGGGGCTGCCGCTCGAGCTGCGCCAGCAGACCCAGGATGCCTTCCTCAAGGATGACATCGAGATAGTGGTGGCGACGGTGGCGTTCGGTATGGGTATCGACAAGCCCAACGTACGCTTCGTGGTGCACTACGACATTCCGAAGAACATCGAATCCTACTATCAGGAGACCGGCCGCGCCGGTCGCGATGGCACCCCCGCCGAGGCGCTGCTGCTCTACGATCCCGCCGATATCGGCCGGGTGCGCCGCCTGCTCGACAACATCGAGAACCCGCAGCAGTTGCAGGTGGAGCAGTACAAGCTCAACGTGATGGCGGCGTTTGCCGAGGCGCAAACCTGCCGCCGTCAGGTGCTGCTCAACTACTTCGGCGAGTACAACGACAAGCCGTGCGGCAACTGCGATATCTGTCTCGATCCGCCCAAGAGCTATGACGGCACTGAAGATGCCCAGAAGGCGCTCTCCTGCGTCTGGCGGGTGGGCCAGAATTTCGGGGTGGGTTATGTGGTGGAGGTGCTGCGCGGGTCGCTGAACCAGCGCATCAAGGATCATGGCCACGATAAGCTGTCGACCTACGGCATCGGCAAGGATCAGAGCCACGAATACTGGATGAGCGTGATCCGCCAGCTGATCCACAAGGGGCTGCTGACCCAGAACATCACTCGCAATCTGGTGCTGCAGTTGACCGAAGCGGCCCGTCCGGTACTGCGTGGCGATGTGAAGCTGGAACTGGCGGTACCCCGCCTGCAGCCTATCTCCAGCCGCAAGGAGAAGCGCAACGGTCTGCTCGATAACGCCAACTACGACAAGCGGTTGTTCAAGGAGTTGCGCGGCCTGCGCAAGCAGATTGCCGAGGACGAAGAGGTGCCGCCCTACGTGGTGTTCAACGATGCGACTCTGGTGGAGATGGCTCAGCTGATGCCGATGACCGAAGACGAGATGCTGGCTATCAACGGTGTCGGGCACCGCAAGCTGGAGCGCTTTGGCGAAGCCTTTATGGATCTGATCATCGACTACTGCCGTCGTTAGGGTCGATTAGGCAGCCTAATCGACCAGGGTAAGCGCGGCTCGGAAGAACCTGGGGTCAGACGCGAGGTTATTTCAGGCTGGCGTAGAAGGCGGCCAGATTGTCGATATCCGCATCGGTCAGCGGCGCCATGAAGGGGTCCATCAAGGGCTCTTTGCGAGTGCCATCCTTGAACGCTTTCAACTGTTTCACCAGATAGGCGGCATTCTGACCCGCCAGATGGGGATAGTTGGGGATCATCGCCTTGCCTTCCACGCCGTGACAGGCGGCACAGACCGCCGCCTTGGCTTTGCCGGCTTCAATATCGGCAGCCTTGGCCTGATGACCCCACGCCAGTGCCAGCAAGGGCAGGGCATATACCCATTTTTGCATCTTCTTCTCCTTGAATTGAAAAATGATGGTTGCCAGTGAGCACAAGCATGGCTGACGGCAGTATAAAGAGTGACACGAGCATACGCAGGGACGAATGGCACAACCATGAAGTTGATCAACACTTTTGCGACCGAGCTGCCTTGGGCCTGTGAACCCGTGGTCCCCCAGCCGCTGCAGCAACCCCGGTTGCTTCATCTCAACCGGACTTTGCTGGATGAGCTGGGATTGGGAGGCGTCAGCGAGGCTGACTGGATCGCCTGTTGTGGCGAGGGAAAAGTGCTGCCCGGTATGCAGCCGGTAGCGCAGGTCTATGCCGGCCATCAGTTCGGGGGTTATAGCCCCCGGCTTGGGGATGGTCGTGCGCTGCTGTTGGGTGAGCAGCAGGCGCCGGATGGTCAGCGCTGGGATCTGCACCTGAAGGGGGCAGGAAAGACGCCGTTTTCCCGTTTTGGTGACGGTCGTGCCGTGCTGCGCTCCAGCATTCGCGAGTATCTCGCCTCCGAGGCGCTCCATGCCCTCGGCATCCCGACCACGCGGGCGCTGGTATTGGTGGGGAGTCAGGAGCCCGTTTACCGCGAGCAGGTGGAGACGGGAGCGACCGTGCTGCGCACCGCCCCCAGCCATCTGCGCTTCGGCCATATCGAGTATTTCGCCTGGAGCGGGCAGGGAGAGAAGATCCCGCCACTCATCGACTATCTGCTGCGCCACCACTTCCCCGAACAGGAGAGTGGTGCCGAACTGTTTGCCGAGGTCGTGCGTCGCACCGCGCGGCTGATTGCCAAATGGCAGGCGGCGGGCTTCTGTCACGGGGTGATGAACACCGACAATATGTCGCTGCTCGGCCTGACGCTGGATTACGGGCCATACGGCTTTATCGATGCCTACGTGCCCGATTTTGTCTGCAACCACTCGGACCCTGCGGGCCGCTACGCGCTGGATCAGCAGCCCGCGGTCGGTTATTGGAATCTGCAAAAACTGGCGCAGGCGCTGGCTGGCCATGTAAACGGTGATGCGCTGGCTGCAGCGTTGGCCCAGTACGAGCAGCAGCTGATGTTGCACTACTCCGAGTTGATGCGGGCCAAGCTCGGACTGGCGGTGTGGGAGGAGGATGACCCGGCGCTGTTCCGCGAGCTGTTCCGGTTGCTGGCGGCCCACGAGGTGGATTACCACCTGTTCCTTCGCCGTCTCGGTGAGGTGACGCAAGAGGGGTCGTGGCCTGCATCTCTGCTGGCCCTGTTGCCTGAACCACTGGGTTGGCAGGCGTGGCTGGAGCGCTATCGGGCGCGGCTAATGCGCGAAGGCAGCGAGTATGCCGTACGCAAGGCGCAGATGGATGCCATCAATCCCAAATATGTGCTGCGCAATACGCTGGCCCAGCAGGTGATCGACGCCGCCGACACAGGGGATATGCGGCCGTTCGAGCGGCTGTTCGCCGCCTTGCACCGTCCCTTTGATGAACAACCCGAATATGAGGATCTCGCCACCCCGACTCCGGCATGGTATTGCGGTGGTGAGCTCTCCTGCAGTAGCTGAGAGACACGGAATGAGTTGGCAAATCAAACAGGTAGATAGCGAAGCTGGCGTGGTGACGCTGGATTGCCCAGCACTCGACTGGGACACGTTTCCGCTGTTGGCGCAGGTCTTGCTGCGAGAGTGGGAGCTGCAGCCGCTCGAGCAGGATGCGGGGGCTGACCGCCATAGCTGGTTGCTGGAGTTTGAAGGGAGCCAGTTTCGGCTGGAGTACGAACACTACAGCGGCTGCTGGCTGGAGGCGGTGTGCCCGGCGGATCGGGAGGCGCTGCTCTGGCTCGCCAGACAGCACAAGCTGTGACTATCGCCCACAAGGCTTGCTCTGCCGCTGGCCAACCTGGACAAGCGTAATCGCATAAAGATTGAACTATCGGTTTGGGGGCGTATAATCTCGCCCCTCGATTATCGCCAATGGTGGCGATATGGGTTCCCTAACCCCATTAACCAAAAAGGTCACAAGATGAATCTGACCCCTGCGCAGTACCAAACGGCGCTCGTTCGCCTGTCGTTGTTCCACATTCTGATCATTGCCAGCAGCAACTATCTGGTGCAGCTGCCGATCACCGTGTTTGGCTTCCACACCACCTGGGGGGCGTTCAGCTTCCCGTTTATCTTCCTGGCGACCGACCTGACAGTGCGGATCTTCGGTGCCGGTCTGGCGCGCAAGATTATCCAGACCGTGATGTTGCCAGCACTGGCGGTCTCCTATGCGCTCTCCGTACTCTTCTTTGAAGGGAGCTTCCAGGGCGTTGGTCATCTGGCCGAGTTCAACCTGTTCGTGGCGCGTATCGCGCTGGCCAGCTTTATGGCCTATCTGGTGGGGCAGTTCATGGATGTGGTGGTGTTCAACCGCCTGCGTCTGCTCAAGCAGTGGTGGATTGCACCTGCGGCCTCCACCCTGTTCGGTAATCTGGTTGATACCATCGCTTTCTTCAGTGTGGCCTTCTGGCGCACCACAGATCCTTTCATGGCAGAGCACTGGGTCGAGATCGCAACCGTCGATTACGTATTCAAGTTGCTGATAAGCCTTGGTTTGTTCGTGCCGCTCTACGGTGTCTTGCTGCGCTACCTCAGCCGCAAGCTGGTGGGCGAGGCCGGATTATCCAGCCTGCAAACGGCCACCCGGCAAGCCTGACGAGATTGACCACCCTTCGCGGTGGTCAATTTTTTTGCACTTTCTGCAAATAGCGCTTGCCTAGTTAAATGAGAATGATTATTGTTAACTTGTTTTCCGGGAAAGACTTCATTCGTTCCAACGTGATGGACTTCTTGTGAAGGCACGACATTGCTCACATTGCTTCCAGTTAAGGGCCAGTTTATCTGGCCCTCTTTTTTTGTCATTTTTCAGCAAGTTGCAGGCATAAAAAACGGGAGCCAAGGCTCCCGTCGTCACGCTGTCTGTGGCTTACTCGATATCGAGAGCCTCGGGGGAGAGGATCACCCCTGTGGTATCGGCGTAGAGGTGGTCGTCAGGCAGGAAGGTCACGCCACCGAAGTTGACCGGCAGATCGGTCTCCCCTACATCCTTGCTGTCGGCACCGACCGGAATGGCTGCCAGTGCCTGAATGCCGATGTCCAGATCTTCCAGAATATCGACTTCGCGGACGCAGCCGTAGCAGACAATCCCTTCCCAATCGTTCTCGGCCGCCGTGGTGGCGATGTCGCTGTCGATCAGAGCTCGGCGCATGGAGCCACCGCCATCGATCAGCAAGACGCGTCCCAGTCCGTTCTCTTTGACGAGTTCACGTATAAGACCATTCGATTCGAAGCATTTGACGGTGGTGATGACGCCGCCGAAAGAGGCGCGGCCGCCGAAGGAGCAGAGCATGGGTTCAAGCACATCCACCATGTCCTGATAGATGTCGCACAGTTCAGAAGTATTGTATTCCATAGTGTCAAATCCACGGCTGGAAACAGGTGCAACCAGTATAAGGAGTGGGTGTGGCATTTCAATGAATATTCCTTGCACAGATCACCTGTCGCCGCTTTTCTGCATAAGCTCAATGCAGTTCACTGCCTGTTTGCGAGAGGTCCATCGTGCTTATCCGTCATAAGTTGATCCTGAATACCGTGCTGGTTGCCGTTGCCATGCTGGTACTGAGCGGCCTGTTTATCTACTCCAGCCAGGTGCACCGTCACCTGACCGAAGCCCAGCGCAATATCGACCAGCTGGAGATCGCCATGCTCAACCTGCGGCGGGCCGAGAAGGATTTTCTGATCCGTAAGGATGTGACCTTCGTCGAGCGCTTCAATCAGGGGCTGTCAGATTTTCACCAGCACAATCGGGAGCTGGTGACCGATGACAATCTGGCGGCTGTCGAGGGGGAGCTGACCAGACTGGATCAGCAGATCAGCGGTTATGGCAAAGCCTTCAACGATCTGGTGGCCCAGCAGCAGAAGATTGGTCTGGGGCCGGAGGAGGGGCTCTATGGCAAGCTGAGGGCGGCGGTGCATGAGGTGGAGAATGGACTCAAGCAGCTGGATCAGCAGGGGCTGCTCATCACCATGTTGCAGCTGAGACGGGCGGAGAAAGACTTCATGCTGCGCTCCGATATCCAGTATCTGGAGCGTTTCGAGACCTTGCACAAGAGTTTTCAGGATAGCCTTGCCACTTTGCCGGAGGCGGATCGCGGCAAGCTGGAGCAGGCCAGCAAGCAGTACCGGCAGGACTTTGTGGCGCTGGTGCAGGGGATGCAGGTACTGGGGCTGAAAGAGGATGAAGGGCTGCGTAACCAGATGCGGGATCTGGTGCATCAGACCGAACAGGGGTTTGCCGCCGTCGATCAGCACATTGTCGCTGAGCTGGAGCGGCAGAGCGCTCGCCTCAACAGCCTGATGCTGGTCTGTGGCGGGGTGATTGTTGTGCTGATCGGCATCATGAGCGTGTTGCTGGGGCGCAGCATCGACCGTCCCATTACTCAGGTGAATGACACCGTCAACCGCATTCGTCAGGATAATGACCTGCGCTTGAAGATAGAACTGCGCGGGGCAGATGAAATGGCCCAGCTGGCAGGCAATCTCGACGTGATGCTGGGCGGGTTTCGCGATCTGATCGGCGATGTGAAGCAGAGCGTGCACACCCTGACCGAAGCGGCGGATCACCTTTCGGCCAACGTCAAGCGCACCAGTGAAGGGGCGGCGCGTCAGCTGCAGGAGACCGATATGGTGGCGACCGCGTCCACCGAGATGGGCTCCACCATCGAAGAGATCGCCCGCAACACAGAGCAGGCGGCCAACAATGCGCAGGCGACCAACAACAAGGCGATGGAGGGGCGGGCTGCGGTCGAGAATACTGTCGAGCAGATCCGCTCGCTGGCGGGTAATCTGGAGAGTTCATCCCGCGAGGTGAGCCAGCTGCAAAAAGAGAGCGAGACCATCGGCTCCGTGCTCGACGTGATCCGTGGTATTGCCGAGCAGACCAACCTGCTGGCCCTCAACGCAGCCATCGAAGCAGCTCGGGCAGGGGATCAGGGGCGCGGCTTTGCGGTGGTGGCCGATGAGGTGCGTAATCTGGCCATCCGTACCCAGAAATCGACCCAGGAGATTGCCGGCATCATCAGCTCGCTGCAGAAACAGACCGGCAGCATCGTCGAGGTGATGGCAACCTGCCGCGAGCAGGGCAACCGCAGCTCGGATCAGGCCAGTACTGCAGGGGAGTTGCTGGGGCAGATCACTCAGGATGTTACCAACATCATGGACATGAGCACCCAGATTGCCGCCGCCATCGAACAGCAGAGTTTGGTGGCCAACGAGGTGAACCGCAACGTCAACAACATCCGCGACATCGCCCAGGAGTCGAGCATCATGGCGGAGGAAAATGCGAGATCCAGCGAGGGCCTCAACGAGCAGGCCCAGCTGCTCAACAAGGCGGTGGCAAAATATCGGGTTTAGTGAGCGGACTGGCATCCTTGTGAGGTTTTTGCACCAGAGTGGCAATGATTTGATCGTAATGGCTGTTATTGGGGAAATTCGCTCATATAATCGCCGCCACTATGATGATTCGGAAGGATTCGATGGCAAAGTTGCTGGTGGCCGTATTCGGGCTGCTCTGTTCCTGTCTGGTGTTGGCAGGTTCGGCGCCTCAGGCTACCCCACTCAAGCCCGGTATGGAACCGCTGCTCAGCTGGTTCAACGGGGCCTTTACGAGCCGGGAGCAGGCCAGTTACGACAGCCGCTTTACCAGTGCCGAGCTGCGCCTGATGGAGATTTGGCCCGGCTATCAGGGCTATCGCTGGGTCTATGCCGAGCAGTATCTGAGCATGCGCTCCGTCCGTCCTTTCCGCCAGCGCATCTATCGCTTCTCACCTGCCCCTGACGGGCGGATCCTGATGGCCGAACTGACCATGCCCCGTGCCACCGATTTTGCCGGTGCCTGGCATGATCCCGCCCTGCTCGACAGTCTGACCCCGCAGCAGCTCTCCTTGCGCCACGGATGCGAGATCTGGTTGACCCGTACCCCCTCCGGCGAATATGCCGGTCACACCCGGGTGGGCCACTGCTCCACCGATTTTGGTGGTGCCACGACGCTGGTGCAGCATATTTGGATTGGCCCCGACAGCGTCAGACTGCTGGATCGCGCCTATGACAACGCAGGGAGCCCGCGCTGGGGTAGCCCGGGTGAGGGGTATGTCTATTTGCGTCGTTCCAAAGGGTTTGGCCAGTAGGGGAGAGTGCGTCTGGCTGCGGGAACATGAAGGATGAAAACCAGGGATCGTAAAAAAGGCGCCCATTGGGCGCCTTTTTCAGAATTCTTCAGAAGTAAAATTACTTCTTGGTGGTCATCGCACCGAAACGCTTGTTGAACTTGTCTACGCGGCCGCCGCTAGAAACTTCTTTCTGCTTGCCGGTGTAGAACGGGTGGCACTCGGAGCACACGTCCAGGTTCAGATCTTTACCGATGGTAGAGAAAGTGTTGATGACGTTACCGCAAGAGCACTTGGCGGTGATGGCTACGTAGTCAGGATGGATACCAGCTTTCATGGACAACCTCAATTAATAGGCCGTGTCGCCATCCGATCTCTTGTCGGACACCACACGATTGTTGAACACAGTTTCAAAGGCTGCGAATAATATAGGAAATGCCTGAGATCAGGCAAGTGGCTTCGCAGAAAAAATAGGCAACCCCTGGTGAATTCTTCCCAAACGCTGGATCTGGTTCGTGTCGCTGTCCCGGTACCGTTACGCCGTCACTTCGACTATCTCTCTCCCCTGCCGTTACCTGCCCCCGGTTGCCGGGTCGAGATTCCTTTCGGTCCCCAGACCCTGGTCGGGCTGGTGGTGGATCATCCGGCCGACAGCCAGGTGCCCCGCAACAAGCTCAAGCCCATCAAACGGGTATTGGACACGGCTCCGGTGCTGGGGCCGGATATTCTGGCGCTGATGAACTGGAGCGCCAGCTACTACCAGCATCCGCTGGGGGAAGTGCTGCCCCATGCCCTGCCGGTGTTGGTGCGCAAGGGGGAGCCAGCCGCCTATCGGGAGCTGGAGTTCTGGTTTGCCACCGAGGCGGGCATGGCCATCGACCTTAACGAGCTCAAGCGGGCGGCCAAGCAGCAGCAAGCGCTCGCCCTGCTGCGCAAAGGGCCGCAGACCCCCTCCGCCCTCAAGCAGGAGGAGATCCAGAGCGCCGCTCTCACCGCGCTGGAGAAGAAGGGGCTGCTGGAGAAGCGCTCGCTGGAGCCAAGCCATGACGGCGACTGGGCCGCCCGTTTTGAACCGGGGGAGGGGCTGCGCCTCAATGGCGAGCAGGCGCTGGCTGTCTCTGCCGTTACCAGCCAGAGCGACAAGTTCGGTGCCTTCCTGCTGGATGGCATTACCGGCTCCGGCAAAACCGAGGTGTATTTAAGCATCCTTGAGCCCTTGCTCAAGGCGGGCAAGCAGGCGCTGGTGATGGTTCCGGAGATCGGTCTCACCCCGCAGACCATCAACCGCTTCCGGCGCCGCTTCAACGTGCCGGTGGTAGCGATGAACTCCGCCATGAACGATCGGGAACGGCTCGACGCCTGGCTCGCCTGCCGCGACGGCGGCGCCGCCATCCTGATCGGCACCCGCTCGGCGGTGTTCACCCCGTTTCACAACCTCGGCATCATCATCATCGACGAAGAGCACGACGGCTCTTTCAAGCAGCAGGACGGTTTTCGCTACCACGCGCGAGATCTGGCGGTGATGCGGGCTCATCGTGCCGGTATCCCCATCCTGCTTGGCTCGGCTACCCCGTCGCTGGAGACATTGCACAACGCCCGCACCGGCAAGTATCACCACCTCACCCTGACTCGCCGCGCCGGCAATGCCCAGACCGCCCGTCAGGTGATCCTGGATATCAAGAGCGTGCGGTTGCAGGCCGGGCTCTCCCCCCAGCTGGAGCTGCTGATGGCAGAGCATCTGGCGGCGGGCAATCAGGTGATGCTGTTCCTCAACCGCCGTGGCTATGCCCCGGCCCTGATCTGCCACCAGTGCGGCTGGAGCGCTGCTTGTGAGCGGTGTGATGCCTGGTACACCTGGCATCAGGCTGGGCGACGACTGCATTGTCACCACTGTGACAGCGTACGCCCCTTGCCCCACCACTGCCCCGAGTGTGGCAGCAACGAACTGATCGGATCGGGAGTGGGCACCGAGCAGCTGGAACAGCTGCTTACCACGGTTTTCCCGCAATATCCCGTAGTGCGCATCGATCGGGACAACACCCGCCGCAAGGGGGAGCTGGAGACCCATCTTGGCGACATCAAGGCGGGCAAGTACAAGATCCTGATCGGCACTCAGATGCTGGCCAAGGGCCATCACTTTCCGGATGTGACCCTGGTGGGCCTGCTGGATGTGGATGGTGCCCTGTTCAGCGCCGATTTTCGCGCCGCCGAGAAGCTGGCCCAGCTCTACACCCAGGTGGCGGGCCGTGCCGGTCGTGCCAGCAAGCCCGGGCTGGTGGTGTTGCAGAGCCACCATCCGGAACATGCCCTGCTGCAGGATCTGACCCAGAACGGTTACGGCCATTTCGCCGATACGGCGTTGAAAGAGCGCCGCCTGCTGGGGCTACCGCCGTTCAGCTATCAGGGGCTGTTCCGCGCCGAGGCCAACGGCCGTGACGAGGTGCAGCTGTTCCTCGCCCGCCTCGCCGATACCCTGCGCAGCGCCCGCTATCCCCACGTTCAGGTGCTGGGGCCCATCAGCGGCTTTATGGAGCGCAAGGCGGGCAAGTTTCGCATGCAGTTGCTGGTGCAGGGGCCGAATCGGGCACCTCTGGCCCAACTGCTGGATTGGGCGGTGAAGGAGCTGGAAGGCTGGCCCGAGACCAAAAGGGTGCGCTGGAGTCTGGATATCGACCCCACCGAGCTGAGTTGATGGTGCCGGAGCCGGTCGCTGGCAGTTATCGTCAGCGACCGGGTTTGCCATGCGGGTGCGGGGTTCAGACCCGCAGATCGATCTGCTGCACCCAGCCTCCCTTACCCTGTTCGGTGAGATAGAGGCCGGATTGGCGCAGCACCCCCTGATTGCCGCTCTCCCCCAGATGGTTGAAGGGGGTGTCGAGGGGGCGCAGCAGGATGGCGCCGATCCCCAGTTCGACCAGTGCGATAGGTGCGTGCTCCGGATGCCAGAACTGCAGGGCTGAAAACTGGCTATCCCCCTCATCCAGCACCCCGTTGCCATCCTCATCTAGGGTGGCCAACTCGCCGAAGCCATTGCCGGAGCGGGCACCGAACAGCTCGCCCCCATCGTCTATGGTGCCGTTGCCATTGCGATCCAGCGCCACAAAGCCGCTCCCTTCCCGCAGACCCGGCAGGCTATCCTCCTTGCCATCCTGATCGATATCGAAAGTGACCCGTGCCTCGGTCAGATCGGCAATCTTGCCATCCAGACTCAGCACCAGCGGATCCTTGAGGGCATTGAGGGTGGTGCGCCGCTGGCTCACCTCCAGTTGACGCCAGTCGAGCACAAAGCCGAGATCGAGCTGCATAGTCTGACCATCTTGAGTCGCTACGCTGGCTGACGCCACCACGTTGAGCTGCTCCTGTTGCAGCAGGGTGTCAGTCACCTCCACCAGTTGATCCGGCTCGGCGGCTTGAGCAGCGGCGTCTCCTTGGGTCACTCCATCGCCTCCTTCTTCGGAGGGTTTGATCGGCTTGGGCAGCTCGATTTCGTGGCCCAGCATCGCCTCGATCATCAGCTTGATCAGCCGCTGGCGGTTATCCAGTCCATCGTCGGGAATGCCATCCTGCTCTTTGCCGACTTCCGCTGCGGGCGGTGTGGGAGGCGTTGAAGCTTGCTGACTGGCGGCGGATTGCCTCGGGGTTTGCAGCGTCAGGGCGCTGGCGAGGGTCAGGGTGCTGCTGCGTTCGCCGGCCGCTGCCGTATTGTTGCCTTCCGGTGGATTAACTACGGGTGGCACTGGCCCAAGATTGCGCACCTTGCGGCTCTGGGCCTGTTGTTGCCGGTATTGCACCTCCCCCTGGAGGTCGTAGTGGTCGATGCGCATACGTTCGCCCTCGGCGCTATACATCTGGTCAGTTATCGACCGCTTAATGTACAGGGCTTAACACCAAATCGGACTAATCAGGGAGGTGGTTAGTACTAGGTTGCAAGGTGGCGGCGTGGCAGGATGGCAAGAGACTGGATGGTGGCGCTCTAGTTGAACATTTTCAGGTAACGCGGCGCACTCTGGCTGACAAGCGGCATCGGTGAGGATAGGGAGAATTACATGAGAAATTGTCTGGTGATGGACGTGGCGGGCTATGGTGGATTCCTGTCTGGCGCCCCTTGCATCAATATCAATGATGTTGAGGGCTTCACTCATGCGTAATTGTCTGGTGATGGGAGCGGCAGGCTATATCGGTTCCTATCTGGTGCCTCACCTGCAAACCCTCGGCTACAGGGTGATTGCCGGGGCGCGCCGTCCCTGCCGCTTGCCTGAGGGGGTCGAGTTTCGCCTCGCCGACAGCCTCAAGCCGATCACACTGCTGCCTGCGCTGGCGAACATAGACACAGTCTTCTATCTGGTGCATGCCATGGGGGCGGGGGCCGATTTTCACCGGCTGGAGCAGCAGGGGGTAAAGAATTTTGCTGCCGCCGCCCGTGCTGCCGGGGTGCGCCGTATCATCTATCTCGGGGCAATCCAGCCTGAACAGTGCAACAGCCGCCATCTCAACTCCCGCCGCTACTGTGGCGAGTTGTTTCGCGAATCTGGCGTACCGACGGTGGAGCTGCGCGCCGGCATCATCATCGGGCCCGGTTCGGCGGCGTTCGAGGTGATGCGGGATCTGGTGTTCAACCTGCCGATGATGGTGACGCCCAAATGGGTGCGCTCGCGCACGCCGCCGATTGCGCTGTCCAACCTGTTGCACTATCTGGGCGGGCTGGTAGAGGCAGACGAGGTGGATGGGCGCATCTTCAACGCGGTCGGCCCCGAGCTGCTCAGCTATCAGCAGCAGTTGCAGAAGTTCGCCGCCCATATCGGCAAGCGCTGCCCCATCATTCCCATCCCGTTTCTGAGCCCGCGCCTCTCCGCCTGGTGGCTGCAGTTTGTTACCTCGGTGCCGCAACCGGTAGCCAAGGCGCTGGTGGGTGGCCTCAAGCACGACATCCCGGCCGATGACGGCCCGCTGCGCGCCTTGCTGCCGCAGACCCTGCTCAGCTTCGACGAGGCGCTGGCGGAGAGTCTGGCGCTGGAGCAGAAGCTGGGTGCCGAGCAGCAGGGGCAGGAGACCCCCCTCGGCCTGCGCTGGCGCCATCCCGAATATGGTTTCTATGACCGTACCGCCAGCGGCGAGGCCATCTGCCTCGCCTCCCCCGAGGTGGTGTGGCAGGTGTTGCAGCAGCTGGGGGGGGAGCAGCGCTACTTCTACATGAACCAGCTGTGGGTGGTGCGCGAATGGATGGATCACCTGATCGGCGGCCCGGCCCGCACCCGTGGCCGCACCAATCCGGATCGTTTCGTGAAGGGGGATATGCTCGACTCCTGGCAGATCCTCGGGGTGGATGAGGGGCGCAGGCTCGATCTCTTGTTCAACATGAAGGCCCCGGGCGTCGGGCGGTTGGAGTTCAATATCCTGCCGGAGGAGTCCGGGTTGACCCGCATCCGGGTCACCGCTCACTGGCACCCGCAGGGCGCCTGGGGGCTGGCCTACTGGCTCGCCATGCTGCCGTTTCACCTCTTCATCTTTCAGGGGATGACCGAAGCCATCGCCCGTCAGGCCGAAGCGAGAGCGGGTATCCCGGTGATGGATTAACCCCTCTTCACACCATTCCCGCTGATAGAGTGCCCCGTTCGGGGCACTTTTTATGCCGCGGCCATGCCCGGTTATGGCAGATAGTGGTAGGCGTCTCATGGCAAAGGCTGGCATCATGCCGCGGTCTTGTTTACCGCGGATAGATAATCAGTCAGAAAAAGAAGGGATTATGAAGAAAAAACCGTCAATTTTGGGGGGCGCCTGCATCATTGCCAGCGTCTGCGTGGGAGCCGGCATGCTCGGTCTGCCGAGTTCGGGGGCGGGGGCCTGGACCCTCTGGTCGGTGCTGGCGCTGACCGTCACCATGGTGATGATGACCCTCTCCGGCTGGATGCTGCTGGAATCCTTCCAGCACCACGACATGCGGGTCTCCTTCAATACCGTGACTCGCGAGCTGCTGGGGGAGAAGCTCAATCTCCTCAACAACCTCTCGGTCTACTTTGTTGGCGGCATTCTGCTCTACGCCTATATCACCTCCTCCGGTGCCATCCTGCAGGGCATTCTGGGGATCGACAGCAAGCTCGCGTCCGTGTTGTTCGTGGCGCTCTTCTCTGCGGTGGTGTGGCACTCGACCCGCGCCGTTGACCGTATTTCGGTGGTACTGATCGCCTTCATGATCCTCAGCTTCGCCCTCGGTGTGGCCGGTCTGCTCGGCAGTATCAAGCTGCCGACCCTGCTTGATCTGGCGGGCAGCGAGAGCCGCTATGCTCCCTATGCCATGGCGATGCTGCCGGTGGCGCTCACCTCGTTCGGCTATCACCACTCGGTGGCCTCCCTGCGTGCCTACTACCAGAACGAGCAGCAGGCCAGATGGGCCATTCTGGGGGGAACCCTGATCGCGCTGGCGCTCTACGTGCTCTGGCTGTTGGGGATCTTCGGCAACCTTCCCCGTCAGGATTTTGCTCCCGTGATTGCCAAGGGAGGGGACGTGAGCGTGCTGCTCTCCGCCCTCTCCGGGGTCATTGAATCGGAGAAGGTGGCCAGCGCCATCAACGGCTTCTCCATGGCGGCCATCCTCTCCTCCTTTATCGGGGTGGGGCTCGGGGTGTTCGACTATCTGGCTGATCTGTTCAAGTTCGACAACAGCCGCGCCGGTCGCTGCAAGACCTGGGCGGTCACCTTCCTGCCGCCGCTGCTGCTCTCCCTGCTCTTCCCGTTCGGCTTCCTGCTGGCCATCGGCTATGCCGGTGCCGCCGCCACCATCTGGACCTGCATCATCCCGGCATTGCTGGTGCTGCGCACCCGGGCGCGGGCCGAGCGGGGCGAAGTGACACCCCACTTCGTCACCCCCGGCGGCAAGCTGATGGCCTGGCTGCTGATCCTGTTCGGATTGGCGACCGCGCTGTTCCACTTCCTGTCGATGGCAAATCTGTTGCCGGTCTATCTGGGCAACTGAGTCAGGTCTACAGCACTGACAGAAAGGGCGGCAAGGCCAACTTGCCGCCCTTTTTGCTCCATTTTCATCCCATGCGGCAGAATCTATAACTAAAGTGGTATGTTTGGGTGGGGTAAGGTGCTGAAATAACTGGTCTGATCTGGCTGATGGCAGCATGATCTGCTGGGCATGCCCACCGCTTTCTTTTATGATCCCCGCCCTTCTGCGTGCCCCCTGTCGGCACCTCATTTGCACCAACCACATCGGGGTCCCCCATGTCCGATCTGCGTCAAGAAGCACTCGATTACCACGCCCAGCCCGTACCGGGCAAAATTGCCATCGCCCTGACCAAGCCTGCCGAAACCGCCCGTGATCTGGCGCTGGCCTACAGCCCGGGTGTTGCCGAGCCGGTGCGCGAGATCGCCGCCAACCCGGCCGATGCCTATCGCTATACCGGCAAGGGCAATCTGGTGGCCGTCATCTCCAACGGCACCGCTATTCTGGGGCTGGGTAATCTGGGGCCGCTGGCCTCCAAGCCGGTGATGGAGGGCAAGGCCCTGTTGTTCAAGCGCTTCGCCGGTATCGACGCCATCGACATCGAGGTGAAGCACGAGACCAGCCAGCAGTTCATCGACACGGTGGCGGCTATCGCCGATACCTTCGGTGGCATCAATCTGGAAGATATCAAGGCGCCGGAGTGTTTCGAGATTGAAGAGGCGCTGATCGCGCGCTGCGACATACCGGTGTTCCACGATGACCAGCACGGTACCGCTATCGTCACCGCCGCCGGTCTGCTCAACGCGCTGGAGATTCAGGGCAAGCAGATCAGTGACAGCCGCATCGTCTGCATGGGGGCGGGGGCTGCCGCCACCGCCTGCATGGATTTGCTGATCAAGTGTGGCGCCAGAGCGCACAACATCTTCATGCTGGATCGTCAGGGTGTTATCCACACCGGCCGCAGCGATCTCAACAAGTACAAGCAGCGCTTCGCCAACGAGACCCCGCTGCGTACCCTGATGGATGTCATCGAAGGGGCTGATGTGTTTGTCGGTGTTTCCGGCCCCGACGTGCTGCCCGCTGAAGCGGTCGCCCTGATGGCGCCCAATCCGGTGATCTTTGCCTGCTCCAACCCGGACCCGGAGATCAAGCCTGCGCTGGCCCACGGGGTGCGCAGCGACCTCATCATGGGTACCGGCCGCTCCGACTACCCGAACCAGATCAACAACGTGCTCTGCTTCCCCTTCATCTTCCGCGGTGCCCTCGACGCCCGTGCCAGCCGCATCAACGATGCCATGAAGATTGCTGCGGTCGAGGCGATCCGCGCTCTGGCCAAGGAGCCGGTGCCGGCCGAGGTGCTGACTGCAGCCGGGGTGAGCGAGCTCGCCTTCGGCAAGGATTACGTCATTCCCAAGCCGATGGATGCCCGTCTGCTGCCGCGGGTTGCCCGCGCCGTGGCGCTGGCGGCGGTCGCCTCCGGCGTCGCCCGCATCGAGCTGCCCGCGGACTACATGCTGTAATCCGGCATTGCAAACGGCCCTATAGCGGGGCCGTTTTTATCTCTGCTTCTGGCGACAGCCAGAGACGCCAGCCGGGCGACAGGTTGGGGCTGATGGAGGCAAATCGGGTGCAAAGGTGGTCAAACAGCGCTCTCCTCTGACACAATATTGCCACTATGACGCTAACGAGAATCAAGATGCAGCAGCCTGTCAGCGGCCGTTTGGCCCACGCCCTCTCCTTCTTGCGCCATGATGGTCGCCACTTTGCCCAGTTTGTCTGGGGCCGTTTCCAGCAGGACAGATTGACGGTTACCGCCGGTTATCTGGCCTATGTCACCCTGCTTTCACTGGTGCCGATGATCGCCGTAGTCTTTGGCATGATGTCCGCCTTCCCGGTGTTCCAGAGCCTCAAGCAGGCGATGGAGCAGTTCGTCTACCACAACTTTGTGCCGACTGCGGGAGATATGCTCAAGGAGTACATCGACGGCTTCGTCGCCAATGCCACCAACACCACGGCAGTGGGGATAGGAGCGCTGGTGGTGGTGGCGCTGATGCTGATCTCCGCCATCGACAAGAACCTCAACTACATCTGGCGTTCGACCCAGGGCCGCCCGCTGGCGCAGGCGTTTGCCATGTACTGGATGATCCTGACCCTGGGGCCCGTGCTTATCGGGGCCAGTATCGCCATCTCCTCCTACATCTTCTCGCTGCGGTTGTTTGGCGCCGAGAGCCTGTTCGGCATCGGCTATCTGCTGCTGCGCGGCTTGCCGTTCCTCTTCTCGGTGCTCACCTTCCTGCTGGTCTATACCGTGGTGCCGAACTGCAAGGTGCGGCTGATCCACGCCTTTATCGGCGCGCTGGTAGCGGCGACCCTGTTCGAGCTGGCCAAGCGCGGCTTTGCCATTTACATCACCAACTTCCCCTCCTATCAGGCCATCTACGGCGCGCTGGCCACCATCCCGATCCTGTTTGTCTGGGTCTATTTGAGTTGGCTGGTTGTGCTGCTTGGTGCGGAGACTACCGCCTGCCTCGGCGAGTACGAGAAGCCGGCGAGCGAGGAGCTGGGCTAAGCCATCGCCTTGGCCACCGGTTTATTGGTAGCATCGACGACCGCCCCTGTGAGGGGGCGGTCGTTCTGTTTTGAGAGGAGAGGGATGTGATTGCATTGATTCAGCGGGTCAGCGAGGCTAGCGTGACCGTCGAGGGCGAAGTAACCGGCTCAATCGGTCAGGGGCTGCTGGTGCTGCTCGGGGTGGAGCAGGGGGATGATGAGGCCAAGGCCGACAAGCTGCTGCACAAGGTGAGCGGCTATCGGGTCTTCTCCGACGAGAATGGCAAGATGAACCTCAATGTCAGCCAGATCGGCGGCAGTCTGCTGGTTGTCTCCCAATTCACGCTGGCGGCCGATACCAAGAGCGGGATGCGCCCGAGCTTCTCCTGTGGTGCCCACCCGAGCGAGGCCGAACGCCTCTATGACTACTTCGTGGCCAGGGCCGCCGCCAGCGGCATCCCGACAGCAACCGGGCGTTTTGCCGCCGACATGAAGGTGGCGCTGGTCAACGACGGCCCGGTCACCTTCTGGCTACAGGTCTGAGGATGCCTGATCCCGCGGTATGACGTGGACGATCACGTTGATGAGCCCTGCGACCGGATAGGGGGTAGCCGGGCCAATCCACTGCTCGATCAGCGTCAGGGCGTGGGTTAGCTCCAGTTCGGTGCGCGGCAACAGGTTGATGACCAGAGTGCCGTTCAGCCGGGGGGCCAGCGCCCGGTAGAGCCGCTCCTGAAACAGCAGCAGCGGGTTGCCATCCTGACTGAAGAGATCGAGCAGGATGAGGTCGTACTGCTGCTCGCTCTGCTCGAGAAAGGCGAGGGCATCGGCCTGATGGAGTGTCGGAACGGCTTGCCCATCGTGCGCCTGATGCTGGAAAAACTGCTGATAAACGGTCAGCACCTCTTCGTCGAGGTCAACGCACTCGTGGCGAGCATCGGGCCAGCGCTGACTCAGATGGCGGGTGAGATCGCCGCCACCCAGCCCCAGTTCGAGGATTTGCTCAGCCCGCTCCGGTAGCAGGCAGGCGATGACCCGCTGATGGGGCAGACAGAGGGTCGCGGGGTCGGCGAGCGACATGGCGGATTGCACCACGCCATCTATCTCCAGCCAGCGGTGCTGGTCATTTTCCTGTACCGTGAGGCGGCGCTGGGGTTTGACGCTGAGGTGCAACAAGTGATCGGCTTGGTACGCTTGCAGATTGAAGTCCATGAATTTGCACGGCAAGATGGTTTCCGACCAGTGTAACTCAAGGATGAAACTATGTACCGGGTAGTCACCCCTCAGACAGTCGCCGAGCTGGATGCCTACTACCAGTTGCGCTGGGAACTTCTGCGTAAACCCTTCAATCTGCCGGTCGGTTCCGAGCGGGACGAATACGATACGGTCGCCATTCACCGGCTGATGCTGGCTCCCGATGGTACTCCCATCGCTGTGGGCCGCCTCTTTATCGGCGGTGACGAGGCGCAGATCCGCTTCATGGCGCTGCGTCCCGAATATCGCGGCCAGGGGCTGGGCGCCAAAATGGTGGAGGATCTCGAGCAGCTGGCCCGCAGCGAGAAGGTGAAACGGCTGGTGATGAACGCCCGTCAGGAGGCGGTGGAGTTCTATCGCAAGTGCGGTTTTCTCGAAGTGGGGGGTGGCCCCGTCTCCTTTGGTCGGATTCCCCATCGCCAGATGATCAAATCCCTGAGCCCGTTGCAGACTATCCAGTACCGGCCGGAGTGGTGTCAGGATCTCACCACCCGCTGGTCGCGCGGGGTACCCATCAGCGAGAAGATGGGGATGCATATCAGCCACTACGATGGCCAGACTTTCCACCTCAAGGCCAATTTGGCGGCCAACTTCAACGTGCATGGCAGCATGTTCGCCGGTAGTGTCTACAGCCAGTGCGTGCTGGCGGGCTGGGGGCTGATCTGGCTGCAGCTTAAAGAGGAGGGGCTGGTAGGCGAGCCGGTGCTGGCCGAGAGCACCATCAAATATCATGGCCCGGTCGATGAGGAGCCCGAGGCGCGAGTGGCCCGCGAGGGGATGCCCGCCGTGCTGCAGCCGCTCAAACGGGGGGAGCCTGCCACCTTCAGCCTCAAGATCCAGCTGTTCAGCGGCAGTAAACTGGCGGCGGAGTTCTGCGGCCACTACGTGGTGCAGCCGCCCCGCCGTCCGGGCCAGTAACCGCGTCGTTTCCCCATCAAACAACAAGGCCTCATTATGAGGCCTTGTCTGTTTTTACCCTTGCCGGCTGTCGCTTGCCTGCCCGGCTTGGGTCTGCACTTGGGCTTGGGCTTTCGGCGCGGGAGCCGGTCGCCAGAGCGGGGCACTGTTGCCTTGCGGAGGATAGCGTACTCCCACTTCCCAGCCGCAGGCGTCCTGCTTCTGAGGGAAGCTCCAGGCCAGCGTGGGGGCAGTTAGCGGCCCGCGCCACTGGCCGAGCAGCTCGGCGCAGCGGTTGCCATTGAGGATCCCCAGATCCAGCTGCCACTGCTCGTTGACCAGATCGATCCCCCCTTGCAGCGCCAGCAGATGGGTGATGGTGGAGGCACCAGCCTGCTCGATCTGCAGTTGCCCCTTGTCGATCTTGCCCAGCAGCTTGATGCGGTAGAAGGGGGTGTCACCCTCCTGCATCGCCTGCCACAGCTGATCCGGCGTCAGGGTGGGTGGGGTCGCCCCCTTGAACCACTCATCCAGCAGCGGATCTATCTTTACCTTGTCCCAGAACGGCTCGTCGGCATCGAGGGCAAAGCTGCCCTGCAGGGTCTGGCGCCACTCGCCCGCCGTTTTGCCGTGTTCGGCTTGCAGGTCGGCGCTCACGTCCGCCTTGCCGGCAAAGGAGACCGGGGAGTGGAATAGCTTGCCCCATTGCTGTAGATCCAGCTTGGTCGCCTGCAGTTGGAGGCGGCTGCTCTGGCCCGGTTCGCGGCCCCACTGGCCACTCAGGCTGAGGGAGCCCTCATCCGGCAGCGAGCTGGTGAGCTTGCCCAGTTGCCAGGAGCTGGGGGTCAGCTCCCCATACAGTTCGCCGTTGCGGGCGCTGAGGCCATCCCACACCAGCTCGAACCACTTGCTCTCGATACGAGCACGGCCGAGCAGCGGGCCGGGTTGGTTATCGCGCAGGGCGAGATCGCTCAGATAGAGCTGCCAGCCGGTCAGCGACAGGGGCAGGGTATCGTCGAAGGAGAGCACCTTGAGCTTGTCGAACGCCAGCTTGCGGATATCGACCTGCTGCGGGCGCCAGCTCTGCCAATCCTGCCACCACCCTTGCGGCAGGCTGATATCCATGCCGCTCAGCGCCACGTCTTTCAGGGTCAGCTTCTGCTGCTGGCTATCGAGGGAGAGCTCGACATTGAACTCCCCTTCATAGGCCTTGCCCTGCAGTTCGCCGTCGATCTGCTGGGGCGAGAAGGCGAGCTTGCCCTTGATCTCCTCCAGCTGGAACAGGCCACGGCCCATGTCGCCCAGGGTGCCGCTCAGATAGCCGGTGGGCTGGCTGCCCGCCTGCCAGTTGAAGGCGGTGAGCTGGCCGCTGAAGTTGTTGAAGGAGAGCTCCTGATTGATGTCGTTGAGGCTGACGCCGTCCAGCTGACCACGATCCAGCGATACGCTTTGCAACGGGAAGCGCTGCGGGAAGCCTTGCTGTGTCAGATCCCCCAGCTCGACCCGCATGCCGCGCGCCTTGAGGTCATGCAGTTGCAGGGTGCGAGCGGGCCAGTCCAGCACCATGCCGGTCTCCAGCAGACCGTCAAACAGGTTGGTCACCAGCTTGTCGGTGCGCAGCACTTCTCCTTCCAGCCGTCCTTGCAGGTTGAGACGGGCGAAGGTGAACTGCGGAGTCTCCAGCTGGCCGATATTGAGGCTCAGGTTGGCCTGTGGTTGCCGTTTCGGGTCGATCAGCTCCCAGTCGCTCAGGGTGGCATTGAGTCCGCGCAGGGTCAGCTCGGGGCTCTCCAGACTGAGCCGGTCTATGGTGCTGTCACTGATAGTGAGGGAATGCACCGGCAGGCTCGGCAGCTGGTTGGGCAGCGGCAGCTTGATGGCGGGACGAATGAGATCGAGATGGGCGATGCGCACGTCGCGGCTCAGCCAGTCGATGCTCTCGATCTCCAGATAGATCTTGTCGAGGGAGACCGCATCGCCGTAACGTACCTGCTCTGCCAGCAGGGTGTAAGGGTGCAGCGGGTTGAATACCAGTCGCCCTATGGTGACCGGCACGCCGGTCTGCTGGCTGATCCAGCTGGCGATGGGGCCTTTGGCGCGCTCGGCGTCGAACAGGCCGAGGGCAACCCAGACAAACAGCAGCAGGAAGGCGAAGGTGTAGAGCAGGCCGCGTAGCCAGGAATTCATGGTTGCTTTCCTCCTGTTTTGGGATGTGTTGTCAGGCGTTTGAGTAGTGGTCTCGCAGACCGAGCCAGCGCCGTATCAAGGGTTCGACATGACTCGGATGCCTATCCATGAGGAAGCGCGCCATTTTTTGCACCTGCGGAATAAGCGGCTGATCCCGCACCAGATCGGCGATCTTGAGATCGGCCAGACCGGTCTGGCGAGTGCCGAGCAGTTCCCCCGGGCCGCGCAGTTCCAGATCGCGCTGGGCGATGAGGAAGCCGTCGTTGGTCTCCCGCAGCACCCCGAGTCGGCTCTGGGCCGTCTTGGACAAGGGGGCATGATAGAGCAGCACGCAGTGAGAGGCCACCGCACCCCGGCCAACCCGGCCGCGCAGCTGGTGCAACTGCGCCAGCCCGAGCCGTTCCGGGTTCTCGATGATCATCAGGCTGGCGTTGGGCACATCCACCCCCACCTCGATGACGGTGGTGGCGACCAGCAGTTGCAGTATGCCTGCCTTGAACTCCTCCATCACCCGCTGTTTCTCCACCGGCCGCATCCGGCCGTGCACCAGCCCGATATGCAGACCGGGCAACAGGTTCTGCAGCTCGGCAGCGGTATCCTCGGCGGCCTGGCACTCCAGCACCTCCGACTCCTCGATCAGGGTGCAGACCCAGTAGGCCTGCTTGCCCTCGGTGCAGGCGAGCTTGACCCGTTCGATCACATCGCCGCGGCGGCTGTCGGGCAGCGCGACTGTGGTGATGGGGGTGCGGCCCGGCGGCAGTTCGTCGATGACCGAAGTATCGAGGTCGGCATAGGCGGTCATCGCCAGGGTGCGGGGGATAGGGGTGGCGGTCATGATGAGCTGATGGGGATGTACCCCTTCACGCTCCCCTTTCTCGCGCAGGGCGAGGCGCTGATGCACCCCGAATCTGTGCTGTTCATCGATGATGACTAAGGCGAGGCGCTGGAACACAACCTGCTCCTGAAAGATGGCGTGGGTGCCCACCACCATCTTGACGCTGCCATCTTTGATCGCGGCCAGCGACTCTTCCCGCGCCTTGCCTTTCTGTTTGCCCGCCAGCCAGCCGACTCCGATGCCGAGCGGCTCCAGCCACTTGGCGAAGTTGATGGCGTGCTGTTCCGCCAGCAGCTCGGTCGGCGCCATCAAGCCCACCTGACAGCCGTTGCCGATGGCCTGCAGGGCCGCCAGCGCCGCGACCAGGGTCTTGCCGGAGCCCACATCCCCCTGCACCAGCCGCATCATGGGGTGGCTCTGTTGCAGATCCTTACTTATCTCCGCTACTACCCTGCTCTGGGCGCCGGTGGGCTTGAACGGCAGGGCGCCGAGCAGTTGTTCAACCAGCGCGGGCGCCGGTTTGAGGGCGCGGGCCAGCTGGGTTTGCGCCTGAGCGCGCACCTTGAGTACCGAGAGGTTGTGAGCCAGCAGCTCCTCCAGTACCAGTCGCTGCTGGGCCGGATGTTGGCCGCTTTCCAGCAGCGGCAGCGCCACCGAGGGGGGCGGGCGGTGCAGCAATTTCAGGGCGGCGGCCAGCTCAATCTGGTGGGGATAGAGGCCGGCGGGCAGCAGCTCCTCCACGCCATAGAGGTCGAGCTGGGCCAGCGCCTGATCGGTGAGGTTGCGCAGGGTGAGCTGGCGCAGCCCTTCGGTAGTCGGGTAGACGGGGGTGAGCGCCTCTTCGGTCTGGCCGGCCTGCTCCTCGCCGAGCAGCTTGTACTCGGGATGGGCCATCTCCAGCCCGTATTTGCCGGGGCGAGCCTCGCCAAAGCAGCGGAGCAGACGGCCCGCCGCCAGACTGTTTTTCTGGGCGGCGGTGAAGTTGAAGAAGCGCAGGGTGAGGGTGCCGGTACCATCGCTGATGCGACAGACCATCATGCGGCGGCGCCCCATCACCAGCTGAGTGTCCTGGATTTCGCCCTCGACGGCGCCGTGCAGGCCGGGCGGCAGATCGCCGATGGGCCACACCTGGGTGCGGTCCTCGTAGCGCAGGGGAAGGTGGAACAGCAGATCCTGTACCGTGGCCAGCCCCAGCCGCTCGAGCTTCTCCAGCATCTTGCTGCCGACACCCTTGAGGCTATCGAGAGGAATTTTATCCAATTTCATCAATTAGATGCCCGAAAACACTGTAAATATGTCCAGATGATAGGGGTTGTTGAGGGGCCGATGCAAGCCGAGTCGCTGCTGGCAGGGCCGCCAAGGCGGGGGAAACGGCGGATATAACAAAGGCCTGCCGAAAACGGGAGGCCTTTGTGTGGCTGCCAACAGGCAAGGTGCGGGCGCATGGCGCCCAGGGTCAGATGATGCGCTTGAGCAGCAGGTGGGCCTTAACCCGGTGGATCCGTCCCAGCAGCTTGCGCACCTGTTCCGGGTAGTCCTGGATCTGTTCCACCTGATCGAAGTGGCTGATCCGCTTGGTGTTGGTCAGGATGTTATCCCGCTCCGCGTTGAACTGAGGGCGCAGCAGGTGGCGACGATCGTGTACCAGCAGGCCGTTCTCCAGATCCAGCGCCCAGGCGCGGGGGTTGAGGTTGTTGCCGGTGAGCAGGGCCCACTCGTCATCCACGAAGATCCCCTTGAGATGGTAGGAGTTGCGCTCGCAACACCAGAGCATCAGGTTGAGGCGACCGTCGTCGATGTGGCGCTGGTTGCGCTCGGCAAACTTGCGCAGGTTGGTCTCGTAGAGATAGGGCAGGCCACCGATGGTGGAGAACTTCTCTTCCGGCGGAATGAAGAAGTCGTTGGCGGTCTTGTCGCCCACTACGATGGTCACCTTGCAGCCGCGCTGCAGCAGATCCTCGATATCCTTGCTCAACTCCTTGGGCGGGTTGAAGTAAGGGGTGCAGATGAAGATCTCCCGCTCGGTGGCGCGCACCAGATTGCGGATCATCAGGTTGAGCTGATTGTTGCGCTTGCCCAGACCCACCATGGGGGTGACGGCCACCTCTTGAGTGTTGACCGGCATGGTGCTGAAGCGGTACTGGCTCTGGCGCAGGTTCTGCTTGAAGCGGCGGATTGGCCCCTTCAGCTGCTTGGCGCTGGGGATATCGCTGTGATCCAGTCGCTGCACCGCGTCGCTCTTCACGAACAGATCATCCACGTAGTTGACCATGCTGCGGGCCAGCTCCGGGCTGGTGATCTGGTGATAGCGATCGAAGCGGTAGCGATCCTGCTGGTGCAGGTAGATGTCGTTGAGGCTGGCACCGGAGTAGAGCACCACATCATCGAAGATGAAGCCCTTGAGGTGGAGCACGCCGAGCAGCTCGCGCCCTTTGACCGGCACGCCGTAGATTTCGATCTGGTGCTCGTGTTCGGCAGCCATGGCCTGATACATCAGGTGGTTGCCGCCCTGCTTGCCCTTGCCGATCAGGCCGCGCTGGGCACGGTGAAAGTCGACGAACAGCTTGATGTCGAGGGCCGGATTGCGCTGCTTGGCGGCGTAGAGGGCGGAGAGGATCTCCCGGCCTGCTTCGTCATCCTGCAGATAGAGCGCGACCAGATAGATGCGCCGGGTGGCACTGGCGATAAGCGCAAGAATGCGGCGTTTGAAATCCTGGGCGCTGTAGAGCACTTCAAACTGATCCGCTGCGACGGCGATCTGGGGCAGGCGCGCCAGCAGTTGTCGATAATGGGCCGATGAATGCATAGATAAACCTGAAATCACGGGGTTAAGCGTTCCACTCGGAGCGATGAATAGGCGATTCTAGCAATCTCGCCCTCTCAGCCAAAGAAAGAATCATCAGAAAGATGAAAAAGGCCTCACGAGTGAGGCCTTTTTGTCAGCATTTTGCCCTTGTCAGAGGAAGCTGTAGATGATCATCGCCATCACGCCGCCGGTGGTGCCGATGATGGTTTCCATCACGGTCCAGGTCTGCAGGGTCTGCTTCTCGGTGAGGCCGAGGTAGCGGTTGGCCAGCCAGAAACCGGAGTCGTTGACGTGGGAGAGCACGATGGCACCGCCGCCGATGGCGATGGTGACGGCCGCCAGCTGGGCACCGTTCAGGCCGAGCGGCTCCAGCATCGGCAGCACCAGACCACAGGCGGTCAGCATGGCGACGGTGGCAGAGCCCTGAATCACCCGTACCGCAGCGGCCAGAATGAAGGCCAGCGCGACGATGGGCAGACCGGAATCGGCCAGCATGTTGCCAAGGGCGGCACCCACACCGGAATCAACCAGCACCTGCTTGAACACGCCACCGGCACCGGTCACCAGAATGATGACGCCCGCCGGCTGGATGGCGCTGTTGCAGACGCTCATCACCTCGTCACGGGACATGCCGCGGCGAATGCCCAGCAGATAGAAGGCGGCCAGACAGGCGACCATGATGGCGGTGAAGGGGTGACCGATGAACTCCAGCCAGTTGTGCAGGGTGGAGCCCGCCTCGACGAAACGACCGACGATGGTCTTGAGGCCGATCAGCAGCAGCGGCAGACCGATGAGGCCCATGGCCAGCCCAAAGGAGGGCAGGGATTTGCTGTCATCGTGGACACTGTTCTGGGCATCGGCAGGCAGCGGTACATCGACGATCTTGCTGATGAAGTCACCGAACAGCGGGCCCGCCAGGATCAGCGCCGGTATGGCGGCGATCAGGCCGAACAGGATCATGTAGCCGAAGTCGGCACCCAGCTGGGAAGCGACCAGGATCGGGCCCGGCGCCGGAATAAGGAACGCCTGACAGGTGGCGATACCCGCCAGCAGGGCGATACCGATCTTCACTACGCTGCCGCCGCCACGACGGACGATGGCGAAGGCGACGCCGATCAGCAGCACCACGGCCACGTCAAAGAAGAGCGGCAGGGCGCAGACAAAGCCGGTCAGGGCCATGGCCCAGTTGGCGCGCTTGACGCCGAACTTGCCGAGCAGGGTGTGAGCCACCCGGTCGAGGGCACCGGTCACTTCCATCACCTTGCCGAACATGGCGCCCAGCGCCACCACCACGGCGACGAAACCGAGGGTGCCACCCATCCCTTTCTGGATGGTGTTGGCGATATCGGCCGGGTTCATGCCAGCGGCGAGACCCGCCACCATGGAGACCAGGATCAGGGCTACCACGGCGTGGAGCCGGGCCTTCATCACCAGGAAGAGCAGCAGCACAATCGAGCCGGCGGCTGTCATGATCAGGGAGAGGTCAGACATTGTTATGCGTTCCTTTTTCCAAGTTCAGTCGTGACACCTTGCCGATCCGTCGGCAAACCATATCTTTATGATTTATTTAGATTTATGGCAAGGGCTCAACATCATATGCCCAGGTGACTATGGGTTTGCTCAGTCTGTGGCAGACTTCACATTTTCAATCGTTACCGGTAACATGTTACCGGTAACGTGTTAGATTAGAACCCATCAACAGCTGGTTTTTTGAAAAGTGGGACAGAGGTCAAATTATGGCGGGTAAGTGCATTATCGTGATGGGTGTGTGTGGTAGCGGCAAATCCAGCGTGGGTCTGAAAGTGGCCGAAGCGCTGGGCGCCAAGTTCATCGATGGTGATGACCTGCACCCCAAGGCCAACATCCAGAAGATGGCTGGCGGCAACCCCCTCAACGATGAGGATCGTGCCCCCTGGCTGGAGCGGATCCGCGACGCCGCCTACAGTCTCGAGCAGAAGAACGAGACCGGCATCATTGTCTGTTCCGCCCTCAAAAAGAAGTACCGCGACCAGATCCGCGAAGGCAACGAGTCGGTCAGCTTCATTTTCCTCGATGGCAGCCAGCCGCTGATCCTCGAGCGGATGCGTGCCCGCAAGGGCCACTTCATGCGTGAAAGCATGGTACAAAGTCAGTTCGATACTCTGGAGCGCCCGGATGGCGAAGCCGGTGTATTCCACATTGATATAGACGGCACCTTCGAACAGGTGGTTGACCGCGCCGTCACAGCATTGGAGCAAGCCCAATGATTCATAAGGTAATTTCCGACGTCACTGCCCTCATCCGCGAGCGCAGTGCCGCCCGCCGTCAGGCCTTTATGGCCCGCATCCAGCGTCAGGCCGAGCAAGGCAAGACCCGCGCCGCACTGGCCTGCGGCAACCTGGCCCACGCCGTGGCCGCCTGCAGCAGTGACGAGAAGGGTCGCATCCTCGACATGACCCGTGCCAACGTCGGTATCGTCACCGCCTACAACGACATGCTGAGTGCCCATCAGCCCTATCAGGGCTATCCGGATATCATCAAGGGTGCGCTGGCCGAGCTGGGCCACAGCGCCCAGGTTGCTGGCGGCGTGCCCGCCATGTGCGATGGCGTGACCCAGGGGCAGCCGGGGATGGACATGTCCCTCTTCTCCCGCGACCTGATCGCCCAAGCGACCGCACTGTCGCTCTCTCACAACACCTTTGATGCCACCCTGCTGCTCGGTATCTGCGACAAGATCGCTCCAGGTCAGATCATGGGGGCCCTCTCCCATGCTCACCTGCCGACTGCATTTGTTCCTGCCGGCCCCATGGCGAGCGGCATCAGCAATGACGAGAAGGTGAAGGTGCGTCAGAAGTACGCCGCCGGTGAAGTGGGTCGCGATGCCCTGCTGGAGATGGAGTGCGGTGCCTACCATGCGGCAGGCACCTGTACCTTCTACGGCACCGCCAACACCAACCAGCTGGTATTCGAGGCCATGGGCCTGATGCTGCCGGGCTCTGCTTTTGTGCATCCCCATAGCGAGCTGCGCCGCGCCCTGACCGCCGAAGCGGCCCGCCGTATCAGCGCCATGATCCCGGGTTCCCCGGCCTATCGCCCCCTGAGCGAGGTGCTGGACGAGCGTTCGCTGGTCAACGGTCTGGTGGCCCTGCTCGCCTCCGGCGGCAGTACCAACCACAGCATCCACATGGTGGCGCTGGCCCGCGCCGCCGGTCTGGTACTGACCTGGGATGACATCAGCGATCTCTCCGACGTGGTGCCGCTGCTGGTTCGCATGTACCCGAACGGCCCAGCCGACGTCAACGCCTTCGAGCAGGCGGGCGGTGTGCCCGGCCTGATGCGCCGTCTGGCGCAAGAGGGGCTGATCCACATGGATGCCACTCCGGTCTTTGGCGAGATGCAGGATTACCTCAGCCGTCCGGCATTGGTCGATGGCCAGCTGGTATGGCAGCCGGTGGGCGAGAGCGGCGATGCGAGCGTGTTGTCGCCTTCCGGCAGCGTATTCCAGGCCACTGGCGGCACCAAGCTGCTGGCGGGTAATCTGGGCCGCGCCGTGGTCAAGGTCTCCGCCGTGGCTCCCGAGTATCGGGTGATTGAAGCGCCAGCGCGGGTCTTCTCCTCCCAGCATGCGGTGGAAGCGGCCTACAAGGCGGGCGATCTCAATCAGGACGCCGTGATCGTGGTGCGCCACAATGGTCCGGCCGCCAACGGCATGCCGGAGCTGCACAAGCTGATGCCGGTGCTCGGCAACCTGCAGAAGGCGGGTTACAAGGTGGCGCTGGTCACCGATGGCCGTCTCTCCGGTGCTTCCGGCAAGATCCCGGCCGCCATCCACGTCACCCCGGAAGCGCTGCACGGCGGGGCCATCGGCCTGCTCGCTGACGGCGACCTGCTGCGGGTTGACGCGGTAAACGGCAGCCTCGACTGTCTGACCGATTTGAGTGGCCGTACCCAGGCCGAGATTGACCTCACTCTGGAACAAGAGGGGTGGGGCCGTGAACTGTTCAGCGTGATGCGTCGCGCGGTATCGAGCGCCGAGTGTGGCGCTACCATCTTTGACTAAGGAAGAGCTATGCAGAACTGGAAAGTGACCCCGGCCGAGGTGTTTGCCGCCTCCCCGCTGGTACCCGTGATGGTTATCAACGAGCTGGATCAGGCCCTGCCGATGGCCAAGGCGCTGCTCGACGGCGGCATCTCGGTGTTCGAAATCACCCTGCGCACCCCGGTGGCGCTCGATGCCATCGCCCTCATCGCCAAGGCGATGCCGGATGCCATGGTCGGTGCCGGTACCGTGCTCAACTGCGAGCAGTTTGATGCCGCCGTCGCCGCCGGTGCCCGTTTCGTCATCTCCCCGGGGATGACCCCGGCCCTGCTGGCTCACGCCGCCAAGAGCACTGCACCGCTGATCCCGGGCGTTGCCACTCCTTCCGAGGTGATGCAGGCGCTGGAAGCGGGCTACGACCACCTGAAGTTCTTCCCGGCTGAAGCGAACGGCGGCACCAAGGCGCTCTCCGCCATTGCTGCGCCGCTGCCCCAGGTGAAGTTCTGCCCGACCGGCGGTATCGGCCCGAAAAACGTGGCCGACTATCTGGCACTCAAGTGCGTGGCCACCGTCGGCGGCTCCTGGATGCTGCCAGCCGATGCGGTCAAGAGCGGCAACTGGGAAGAGGTGACTCGCCTCTCCCGCGAAGCGGTTGAATTGGTTAAACGCTAAGCATCAGTTGTGTGCAGAAAACCAAGCAGGCCACCCTCGGGTGGCCTGCTTGTTATCGGCGTGATTTAAGTGGGTGAGGGAAGGGATTAACCCAGACTCTCCCCGACATAGAGGGAGAAGCCGATATCTTTGCGGGTATCGGGTTGGAATTGGCCGCTGAGACGCGCCAGCAGCATGGTGGCCGCCTCCCGACCGATCGCTTCCCGCGGGGTGGCGATACTGGCCAGCTTGGGGGTCATGGCGTGGCCGATGTCGAGGGCGTTGCAACCGGCGATGGCGATCTGCTGGGGCACCGGGATCCACTTGGCCTGACACTGCAGCAGGGCGCCCACCGCCAGGTCATCGTTGGTGCAGAACAGGCCGTCGAGGTCGGGATAGCGCACCAGCGCCTGATCCAGCAGCTCGCCCCCCAGAGTGAAGCTGGAGGATTGTTCGGTCAGCAGATGCTGGCCGGTGAGGCCGAAGTCGGTCATCGCCTGATAGTAACCCTCCATCCGCAGCTGGGTACGCACGTCGAGCCGCGCCCCCAGATAGACCACCTTGCGTCGGCCCCGGCGCAGCATCTCTGTTACCATGGCCCGGGCCGCGGCTCTATGGTCCATGCCGACCACCATATCGATGGGGGTTTGCGGCAGATCCATGGTCTCCACCACCGGAATGCCGGCGGTGGCGATCATCTTGCGGGTACGCTCGGTGTGCTGGCTGTCGGAGAGGATTAGCCCATCCACGTGATAGGAGAGCAGGGACGCGACCTGCTCCTCTTCTCGCTCCGGGCTGTAGCCATAGTGGGCCAGCAGGGTCTGGTAACCGGCCGGTCGGGTTACCGACTCGATGCCATGGATCACCGCCGAGAAGACCTGGTTGGAGAGGGAGGGGATCAGAATGCCGATCGCCTTGCTGGTCGCGTTGGAGAGAATATCCGGCGCCCGGTTGGGGATATAACCCAGCTCTTCCACCACAGCCGCGATCCGCTCGCGGGTCCCTTCCGCTACGGTCTGCGGGTCGCGCAGATAGCGGCTGACAGTCATCTTGGTCACGCCGGTCTGGTCGGCGATATCTTGCAGGGTGGGGCGGCGCTTGCGGGTGGGGCTCATAGGGGTGTCCAGCGTGGATGTTACATGTAACATTACCGTTTTTGGCGGATAAAGTCAGCATATGAAGCCGTTTTTGCAGGAGTTTTCCGATGATCAGAGGCAAGCAGTTCGTGGATGTCCGGTTCGAGCAACAGGATGTGGAGGGGGAGCAGTTCTTGGAGTGCCGCTTTATCGGCTGCGACTTCTCCTGGCTGGATTTGAGCGATAGCCGCTTCATCGACTGCAGCTTCTACGATCGGGAGAGTGAACGGGGCTGCCTGTTGCAGGGTTGCGATCTGCGCGAGGCCAGCTTCCTGCGCTGCGATCTCACCATGGCCGATTGCAGCCGCAGCCAGTGTCTGGGGTTGGAGATGCGCGACTGTCAGGCGGTCGGTATCAACTTCAGCCATGCCAGCTTCGCCAACCAGATCACCGCCAAAAGCTACTTCTGCGAGGCCCATCTGACCGGCAACAACTTCAGCTATGCCAGCTTCGAGGGTTGTCTGCTGGAGAAGTGCGAGCTGACCGGCAACCGCTGGCAGGGGGCCAACCTGTTTGGTGCCTCGCTGGCGGGTTCCGATCTCAGCGGCTCCGAGTTTGGCCAGATTGACTGGACCAGCTTCAAGCTGCAGGGCTGCGATCTGCGCCAGTGCGATCTGCAAGGGCTGGATCTGCGTCGGGTCGATCTGCAAGGGGTGCAGATCAACGAGGATCAGCAGCAGACACTGCTGGAGCAGATCGGTCTGGTTGTCTTCCCCTGAGCCGAGTGAAAAATTAGGTAATTTTTCATCAAATTAAGCCGACAGTGGGGAGGGCGCTCCTGAAACGACAAAAGCCTGCGTGATGCAGGCTTTTGCTAGTGAGCGTGTGATGCGTTTGTCGGCCGGGTTGACTCAACCCTTGGCCAGCCATTTGGTTGGGTTGATGGCCTCGCCCTGATAGCGAATTTCGAAATAGAGGCCCGGTCTGTCCTGACCGCCACTGTCACCGACCAGCGCCACCGGCTCACCCTGTTCCACGTTCTGGCCAACTTGGCGCAGCAGCGACTGATTGTGACCGTAGAGGCTCATATAGCCTTTGCCGTGGTCGATCACCAGCAGCATACCGAAGCCGTCGAGCCAGTCGGCGTAGACCACTTGTCCCGGCGCGACCGCCTTGACCTGGGTCCCTTCGCTGGCGCCGATCAGGGTGCCTTTCCACTTGAGCTGGGCGGTGCGCGGCGAACCGTAGGAGATGAGGATCGGCCCCTGTACCGGCCAGCGCAGGCTGCCATTGGTCTTGAGACCACTGTAGTGACCGGCACTGCTGATGCCCGAGCCGCGCTCCGGTTTGCTGCTGGCCACCTCTTCGGCAGGTTCTGCCGGTTTGACGGTTTTGTTCTGCTGAGCGGCGAGTCGTTGTTGCTCGGCGCGGCGCTGTTCGGCCAGCTTGCGCTGACGCTCCTGCTCTGCTTTCAGCTTGGCCAGCCGTTCCCGCTCGGCCCGTTCACGGCGCTCCTGCTCTTCCCGCTGGCGGCGCAGCTCTTCCAGCCGGGCTTTCAGCGCCTTCTCCGCCTTGACCAGCTGGGTCAGCTTCTGCTCGTCATCCTGTACCGACTGCTGCAACTGGTTGCGCACCTTGGCCCGGCTCTGCTGGCTGGCCAGCAGGGTCTGGTGATGTTCCTGCTGTTCGGCAAGCAGGGTCTGCAGTCTGGTTTCGGTCTCTTTGGTGGCCTGCTGGTTTTTCGCCAGCTTGTCACGGGTGGCGCGCAGGGCGTCTATGGCCTCGATGCGGGCCTTGTTGAGGTAGTCGTAGTAGTCGAGTGAGCGGCTCAGTTTGGCCGGATCCTGCTGATTGAGCAGCAGTTTGAGGTAGTCGTGGTTGCCCGCCTGAAAGGCGCTCTCCGCCTGTTTGGCCAGCAACTGCTTTTGATGTTTGGCTTGAACTTCCAGTGCCAGCTTGTCTTTTTGCAGGGTCGCCAGCTTCTGCTGGTTCTGCTTCAACTGCTGTCTGGTCTGGTTGAGTTTGGCAGCGGCGGCCGAGATGGCCTGCTCGTCAGCCTTGAGCTGGGTATTGAGCTTGGCAAGCTCCTGCTTGCTGAGCTTGATGGTCTTCTGTTGCTCTTTGATCTGGGACTGCATGGTGCCCAGCTGCTGATTGGCGGCCAAAGCCGATTTGCTGGCGCCAAACAACAGGCAAAAAAACAGCGCGCCGGCCAACAGGCCGACGCGACTGGTTTTCTGTGAAATAATTTCGCATCCCCGCATGGGGAAGGATTATTTCAGAATCATCAGGGGCTTGCCAGTCATTTCCGGCGGCACCGGCAGACCCATCAGGGTCAGCATGGTGGGGGCCAGATCGGACAGTTTGCCACCTTCAACTACCTCGGCTTTGCGACCGAAATAGATGAGCGGAACCGGCAGATTGGTGTGGGCGGTGTGGGCCTGACCAGTCTCTTCGTCCAGCATCTTCTCGGCGTTACCGTGGTCGGCAGTGATCAGGCACTCGCCACCCACTTCGGCCAGGGCGTCGGTGACGCGGCCGATGCAGTGGTCAACGGCTTCACACGCTTTGACGGCGGCATCGAACACACCGGTGTGACCAACCATGTCGCCATTCGGGTAGTTACAGATGATGACGTCGTACTTGCCGCTCTTGATGGCCGCAACCAGCTTGTCGGTCAGCTCTTCGGAGCTCATCTCCGGCTGCAGGTCATAGGTCGCCACTTTCGGGCTGGCCACGATCTCGCGATCTTCGCCGGTGAAGCAGGACTCTTCGCCACCGTTGAAGAAGAAGGTAACGTGAGCATACTTCTCTGTTTCGGAGATACGCAGCTGGGTCTTGCCCTGCTTGGCCAGCCACTCACCCAGGGTGTTGACCAGAGCGGTCGGCGGGTAGGCACAGGCAGTTTTGATGTCGGCCGCGTATTCGGTCAGCATCACGAAGTTCAGCTTCGGCTCGACTGCACGGGCGAAGCCGGTGAAGTCGGTGTCAACGAAGGCGCGGGTGATTTCACGGGCACGGTCGGCACGGAAGTTCATGAAAATCAGCGCATCGCCATCTTCCATCGGGGCAGCTTCGCCGATGCGGGTTGCTTTGACGAACTCGTCGTTCTCGTCGCGGGCATAGGCGGCAGCCAGCGCTTCGGTGGCGCTCTCGGCGGTGAACTCGCCCTTGCCCTGGGTCATCAGGTCATAGGCTTGCTGCACGCGATCCCAGCGGTTGTCACGGTCCATGGCGAAGTAACGACCGATCATGGAAGCGAAACGACCTTTGCCCAGCTTGGCGAACAGGGCGTCGAACAGCTCGATGGAGGACTGGGCGGAGCGCGGCGGAACGTCGCGGCCATCCAGGAAGGCGTGCAGGTAGATCTTCTCGGCGCCACGCTTGGCAGCCATTTCGATCATGCCCATGATGTGCTCTTCGTGGCTGTGTACGCCACCCGGGGACATCAGGCCCATGATGTGAACGGCTTTGCCGTTGGTCACGGCAGCGTCAACAGCCTTGGCCAGCTCGACGTTCTGGAAGAATTCGCCGTCCTGGATGTCTTTGGAGATGCGGGTCAGCTCCTGATAGACGATGCGACCGGCACCGATGTTGACGTGGCCTACTTCAGAGTTGCCCATCTGGCCATCCGGCAGACCGACGTCCAGACCGGAGCCGGAGATCAGGGTGCTGGTGTAGTCACGGGCCAGACGATCGAGGTTGGGAGTCTTGGCGGCAGCGACGGCGTTGTGCTCTTGCTTGGTGCTGTAGCCCCAACCGTCCATGATGACCAGAACCAAAGGTTTCTTAGCTGTTGACATAAGACTATGTCCTCTCGGATTGGAAAAAATGCGGGAAATGAAACTAGCGTAATATTACTACATCTGCCGAAATAGTCACCTGATAGCCAAGGGGCGCTCCTGCTGCCCCGCAAGCCACGCCCTTCCTGCCATGATCGATGCCCAATGAGGATGGGAGCCTGCTCGCGCTTTGCCGCCAAGATGGCTGATCTTATCAATACCCCCATGTATACTCGGGCCCTTGTCTTGGTCCCTGGATAGTAGAAGATGCAAGAGTATTTGGATTTTGCGGCCCGTAACCCGCTGCTGACCGCAGCCTGGTTGGGTCTGGCTGGCACCCTGGTTTACACCACTGTGCGTGCCCGTTTGTCCCCGGTAAAAACCGTCAACAACCACACCGCGACCCTGCTGATCAACCGCGAGAATGCCACCGTGGTGGATATTCGCAGTCAGGAAGAGTATGCCAAGGGCCATCTGGCCGGTGCCCAGCACCTGCCGCTGACCCAGATCCAGAGCAATAATCTGGGCCCGGTTGAAAAGCATAAAGATGCCCCCATCATAGTGGTGTGCGAGTCGGGAATGACTGCGGGCGGCGCGGGCCGTCAGCTGAGCAAAGCTGGCTTCAAGCAGGTTTATGTGCTCGGCGGTGGCATGGCCCAATGGCGTGCAGAAAATCTGCCGGTAACCAAGAAACGCTGATTTAAGCAGGGCCTGAGCCCACTTATCCATATAACAAGGAATCAAACGAAATGGCTGACGAGATCAACAACCAGGAAGTACAACCGGAATTCCACATCCAGCGTGTTTACACCAAGGATGTCTCTTTCGAAGCGCCGAACACCCCGCACATCTTCCAGAAAGAGTGGCAGCCGGACGTCAAGCTGGATATGGATACCAAGACCAACATCCTGGCTGAGAGCGTGTACGAGGTTGTTCTGACCCTGACCGTGACTTGCAAACTGGAAACCGAAACTGCCTTCCTGTGCGAAGTACAGCAAGCCGGTATCTTCACTATCGGTAACCTGCCGGAGCCGCAACTGGCTCACTGCCTGGCTGCCTTCTGCCCGAACATCCTGTTCCCGTATGCCCGCGAAGCCGTGGCCAACATGGTGAGCAAGGGTTCCTTCCCGCAGCTGAACCTGGCACCGGTCAACTTCGATGCCCTGTTTGCCCAGCACATGGCGCAAGCTCAGGCCCAGCAGGCGACTGCGGAAGCCTGATAATGGCTGACCAGATCGCTATCTCGGTCTTGGGGGCGGGGTCTTATGGCTCCGCCCTTGCCATTTCTCTGGCGCGCAACGGTCATCCGACCCTGCTGTGGGGTCACGACCCCACCCATGTCGCCGAGCTGGAACAAGACCGCTGCAACAAGGCATTTTTGCCTGATGTCCCTTTTCCCGCCGATCTGCAGCTGACTGCGGATCTGCAACGTGCGGTACAGGCTGCCCCCGTGCTGCTGCTGGTCGTGCCAAGCCATGTATTTGGCGATGTGCTGACCCGGATCAAGCCCTTCCTGCGCCCTGATACCCGTATCGCATGGGCCACCAAGGGTCTGGAGCCGGACAGTGGCCGTCTGCTGCAGGATGTGGCTCGTGAAGTGCTGGGTGACGAGATACCGCTGGCGGTGATCTCCGGCCCCACCTTCGCCAAGGAGCTGGCTGCCGGTCTGCCGACCGCCATCTCTGTCGCCTCGACTCACGATGAGTTTGCCGACGATCTCTCCCATCTACTGCACTGTGGCCGCTCCTTCCGGGTCTATACCAATCCGGACTTCGTCGGTCTGCAGCTGGGTGGGGCGGTGAAGAACGTCATCGCCATCGGTGCCGGTCTCTCCGACGGGCTCGGGTTTGGCGCCAATGCCAGAACCGCGCTCATCACCCGGGGTCTGGTGGAGATGCAGCGTCTGGGTGCGGCGCTGGGTGCCGATGCCAAAACCTTTATGGGGATGGCGGGGCTCGGGGATCTGGTGCTCACCTGTACCGACAACCAGTCGCGCAACCGTCGCTTCGGGCTGGCCCTCGGGGCTGGCAAGGATGTGAACACCGCCATGACCGAGATCGGTCAGGTGGTGGAGGGGTATCGCAACACCAAAGAGGTGCATCTGCTGGCGGCCCGCTGCGGCGTCGAGATGCCCATCTGCGAGCAGATCTTCAAGGTGCTCTACGAGGGTAAGAACCCGAAAGAGGCGGCCATCGCCCTGCTGTCGCGAGACAAGAAGGACGAGTAATCTGCCGATTGCCCATGCAAAAGGCCCCGCCGGATGGCGGGGCCTTTTCTTTGCTGCAAGGGCTGCAAATCAGTAGTAGGAGTGGTCGCCGCGTTGGTGCTCGGTGGCGTCTTTCACGCCGTTGAGCTCACCCGGGAACTTCTCCAGCAGCTGCTTCTCGATCCCCTCTTTAAGGGTGTAATCGACCATGGAGCAACCGTTGCAACCACCACCAAACTGCAGGATGGCCAGTTTGTCTTCAGTCAGCTCGACTAGGGTGACCTTGCCACCGTGACCGGCCAGCATAGGGTTCACTTCGGACATCAACACGTACTCGATGCGCTCGATCAGCGGCGCGTCGTCGGCCACTTTACGCATCTTGGCGTTCGGTGCTTTCAGGGTGAGCTGGGAGCCCATCTGATCGGTCACGAAGTCGATGGTGGCATCCACCAGGAAGGGGGCGCTCAGGGGATCGACCATGCAGTCGAAGCCGCTGAAGGGCAGGTGTTGATCTTCCGGGTCCACGGCATCGGGCGGGCAATACGATACGCCACACTCGGCATTCTGGGTTCCCGGATTGACCACAAACACCCGGATATTGGTGTCATCAGGCTGTTTTTCCAGCAGTTTACGGAAATGGGCCTGGGCGGCGTCGGAAATGCTGATCATCACTATCCTCATAAACCTGAGTGTACGACTAGGGTATTCATGATAACGCGGTTATTAATGCTTGGGTAGCATGCCGATGGCTACTTGCTGTGCCGCAGGGTACGACAGATTGCCCACACTTCCACCTTTGTGATGCCGCTCTCATGGAGCAAACGGCTGAGCTGACCGGCGGTGGCGCCTGTGGTCACGACGTCATCGAGCAGGGCGACATGGCGATAGTGGTGGGGGCGGATCCGGAATGCCCCGCGCAGATTGCGCCGCCGCTGCCCGGCGTTCAGGGTTGTTTGTTGCGGGGTCGACTTGATGCGCTGCAGTAGGGTGTTGTCGCAGGGAATGTCGGTGAACTCGCCAAGGGCTTGTGCGATCTCCTCCGCCTGATTGAACCCACGCCGCCATTGCCGCCACCAGTGCAGGGGAACCGGAATGATCGCCTCCGGCGGCTCGCAGCCATCCAGATGATCGGCCAAGAGGCGTGCCAGTAGCGGTGCCAGCAGGATCTGACCGGAATATTTGAGCCGGGGGATCAGCATGGGGTAGGGGGCCCGGTAGTCGCCAATCACCTGCAACCGCTCCCAGGGGGGAGGTCTGCGCTGGCAGCGACCACAGACCGGTATGCTCTCTTCTATACAGGCAGCCAGCGGTGCGGCGCAGAGGCGGCATCTTGGCTCTGATTGATGCAACGCCTGCCGACACCAGCTGCAGAGCAGGGGCTCGTTGTCGCAAGGCTGATGGCAGAGCAGGCAACTCCCTTGCCAGTCACCGTGGCTGCCGAGCAGCGGGCTTGCTTTAGCGAGCAGTCGCTTTAACATGCTGACCCCAAGAGCATGAACAGGGATCTTGAGTCTAGATGAGCATATCGGTAGAGCAGTTTGGCCAGGGGCCCGATCTGGTGCTGTTGCACGGTTGGGGGATGAACGGCGCGGTCTGGCATGGCATTGCCCAACAGTTGGCGTCCCACTATCGGGTTCATCTGGTGGATTTGCCCGGCTTTGGCAACAGCCTGCTGGCAGACGAGGTGGATTATAGCCTGCCCTGGCTTGCCGAGCAGGTGGCTGCTATCTTGCCGCAGAATTGCCATCTGCTTGGCTGGTCGCTCGGCGGTCTGGTGGCAAGCCAGTTGGCGCTGACTCATCCCGATCGGTTGCACTCCCTGATCACGGTAGCCAGCTCTCCCTGCTTTATGGCGCGGGACGAGTGGCCCGGAATTGCCCCCAAGGTGCTGACCGGTTTCAACCAGATGCTGGCGGGGGATTTTCGCCAGACCATAGAGCGCTTTCTGGCGATCCAAGCAATGGGCAGTGAACATGCCCGGGACGATATCCGTCAGTTGCGCCACTGGCTGGCCGAGCGGCCGGCGCCCGAGTTTGCCGCACTCGAGGCCGGACTGAGGCTGTTGGCCGAGATTGATCTGCGCGAACCGCTGCTGGAGCTGGAGCTGCCCTGGTTGCGGATCTATGGGCGACTGGATTCATTGGTACCCAAGGCGGCCATTCCCCTGCTGGATGATCTCTATCCTGCCAGCCGCAGCGTGACCCTCAATAAGGCCTCACACGCACCTTTTATCTCCCACCCTGACGAATTCATTGAAATCGTTCGAGATTTTGTTGGATAAAAAATAGTCAGCAAGCTTCATTAATCCTCTGGTCTGGCGGATAATTAAGCTGTGACCAGAGGAGTAACATCATGCGTATTGATTCTGCTTTCAACAGCGGGGTACAGGGATTTCAGCGAGCCGAGCAGATTGCCGACAAGGCATCCAATCAGATCGCCCGTCTCAACACCCCCAGCGGGGATCAGGTGCAAGTGACCGATGAGCTCGTCAATCTCAAGGTGGCCGAGCTGCAGGCTGGCGCTTCCGCCAAGGTAGTGCAGACCGCCAGCGATATGATGGGAACCCTGATCGACATCCGGGTGTGAGATGAACATCAATGTCAGTCTGCCTCCGCTTATCCCGACACAGCTGCAACCCCAGGTGGAAGCGGCGAGGACGGATAATCGCCGGGCAGAACTGATCCCGCAGGCCCGGGCGGGCCAAGCCTCCGTTGCCGAATCCGAAGTCGGCTCCCAGAAAGAGAAATCCAAAGCCGGTCAGGCCTCCAGCAATCAGACCTCCCAGAACAGCCGTGAAACCGGGCAATTAGCGCCGACGACACTGCCAGACAATCGCTTTGTCGAGGCCACCGGTGAGGATGGGCAGCGCAAGCAGCAAGATCCCAAACAGCAGGAGCAGCAACAGCGGCAAGAGCAGCAGGTTCAGGATCTTGTCGAGCGTGACAAGGAGGTGCGTACTCACGAGCAGGCTCACCAGTCTGCGGGTGGAGAGTACGCCAGCTCGCCCACCTATCAGTTTACGCAAGGGCCGGATGGCAAGCGTTATGCTACGGGTGGCGAAGTCCAGATCGATACCAGTGTCGTACCCGGTGACCCTGCGGCTACCATCGCCAAGATGCAGCAGATCCGCTCTGCAGCGCTGGCGCCTGCCGAGCCTTCCGCGCAGGATTTGGCCGTTGCACGCAGCGCCGCCGCGAGTGAAGCCAAGGCGCGCAAAGAGCTGATGGCCGAGCAGAGCGCGAAATCGGGCGGTGTGCTGAGTGCCTATATGGACAAGCGCAACAGCGTCATCGCGGGCCACTATCAACAGGCTGTCAGCCCGGCTTCTACCCAGTCCCTCAGTCTGCATATCTGAATCACCCTCGCCAAACTTTCAGCTGCTTTGCCTGTTTTGCAACTAACCTGAAGATCAGGCCCATTCCAATTTCACAGGAGCTGTCATGCATTTCGATGAAGTCAAAGCGGAAGATTTCACCACCTTCTCCCGTGTACCGCCCCCCCACCTGCAGATGGAGCAGTTTCTGATGCAGCTCGGAGGAGGAGGAACTGAAGGAACCAGTTTCAAGAAGAAAGTGATGCTGGCGGCTGGCTGGAGCCACACCGGCGTCGTCTCTTACGGCAAGTATCCGCAAGAGGCCTGCAAGGCATTCAACCGACTGCGGGAGGTGCTGGCCCAGCATGGAGAGCCCGAGAGCATACTTGCTGCCCTGACGCAGTAATCCTGAGCTTCGCGCGTAAAAAAGCCCCTTGCGGGGCTTTTTGCATTTAGAGACGTTCCGGACGGTGTCGTTACTTTTTCGCTTTGGAGAGCGCTGCCGCGAAGGCGTTGCCCATGGCACCACCCATAGGGGGGCTTTGGCGCGGCTCATTTCTTGGCTTGGCGTTGCCAGCACTGCTGTTGCGCGCTTCAGCCGACTTGCGGGCAGCTTGTCCCGCTTTCTCGTCGAGGCGCATGGTCAGGCTGATCCGCTTGCGCGAGGCGTCCACTTCCAGCACCTTGACCCGCACAATGTCGCCCGCCTTGACCACCTCGCGGGGATCCTTGACGAAACGGTCGGTCAGGGAGGAGATATGCACCAGCCCGTCCTGATGAACACCGATATCGACGAAGGCGCCGAAGTTGGTGACGTTGGTGACCACCCCTTCTAGTACCATCTCTGGCACCAGGTCGCTGATCTGCTCCACCCCTTCCTTGAAGGTCGCGGTTTTGAACTCGGGGCGCGGGTCGCGGCCCGGCTTGTCCAGCTCGCCGATGATGTCGGTGACGGTAGGTACGCCGAATTGCTCATCGGTGTAATCGGCCGGTTTCAGGCTGCGCAGCAGGCTGCTGTTGCCGAGCAGACTCTCCACGGTCTGCTCCAGCTTGGCGAGGATCCGCTCCACCACTGGATAGGACTCGGGGTGCACCGCCGAGCTGTCGAGGGGATTGCTGCCGCCGCGAATGCGCAGGAAGCCGGCGCACTGTTCGAAGGCTTTTGGGCCGAGTCGGCTCACTTTCAGCAATTGCTGACGGCTCTTGAATGCGCCGTGCTCATCCCGGTAGGCGACGATGTTCTGGGCCAGCGTCTGGGAGAGGCCGGAAACCCGGTTGAGCAGGGCGACCGAGGCGGTATTCACATCCACACCGACCGCGTTCACGCAATCCTCGACCACCGCATCCAGCCGACGGGCCAGCTGGCTCTGGCCGACGTCGTGCTGATACTGGCCCACCCCGATACTCTTGGGATCGATCTTGACCAGCTCGGCCAGCGGGTCTTGCAGGCGGCGGGCGATGGAGACGGCGCCACGGATCGAGACGTCGAGATCCGGGAACTCCTGAGAGGCAAGCTCGGAGGCGGAGTAGACAGAGGCTCCTGCTTCGCTCACCACTATCTTCTGCGCCTTGGCGGCGGGGTAGCGCTCGAACAGGTCGTTCACCAGCCGGTCGGTCTCCCGCGAGGCGGTGCCGTTGCCGATGCTGATGAGCTCGACCTTGTGTTTCTGGCACAGCTCGCTCAGGGTCTTGAGGCTCTGATCAATCTGCCGTTTTGGTTCGAACGGATAGATGGTGGCGTGATCGACCAGCTTGCCGGTGGCATCCACCACGGCAACCTTGACGCCGGTGCGGATGCCCGGATCCAGCCCCATGGTGCAGCGCATGCCCGCCGGGGCCGCCATCAGCAGATCCTTGAGGTTCATGGCGAACACCTTGATCGCTTCCTCCTCTGCCGACTCGCGGATACGGCCGATCAGCTCAGTCTCCATCTGAAGCGACAACTTGATCTTCCAGGTCCAGCTCACCACCCCTTGCAGCCACTTGTCGGCCGGGCGGTTCTGCAGGTTGAGCTTGAGGTGGTGGGTAATGATCCCTTCGCAGGGGCTAGCACTCTCGTCGTCACCGGTGACCAGCGCCAGATTGAGGATCCCTTCATTGCGGCCGCGCAGCATGGCCAGCACCCGGTGGGAGGGGGCCTTGTGCAGTGGTTCGTCGTGTTCGAAATAGTCCTTGAACTTGGCCCCTTCCTGCTCCTTGCCTGCCACCACGCGGGCGCGCAGGGTGGCATTTTGCCACAGGTAGTCGCGCAGCTTCTCCAGCAGGTCGGCCTGCTCGGCGAAGCGCTCCATCAGGATATAGCGGGCGCCGTCGAGGGCTGCCTTGCTGTCGGCAATGCCCTGTTCGGGATTGAGGAAGGTGGCTGCAGCTTGCTCGGGATCCTGCATCGGGTCGCTGAGCAGCAGGTTGGCCAGCGGCTCCAACCCGGCTTCGATCGCCATCTGCCCCTTGGTGCGGCGCTTGGGCTTGTAGGGGAGATAGAGGTCTTCCAGTCGGGTCTTGCTGTCGGCGCCATTCAATTCGCGGGCCAGCTCGGGGGTCAGTTTGCCCTGCTCTTCGATGGAGCGAATGATCACCTGACGGCGATCTTCCAGTTCACGCAGATAGCCGAGGCGGCTTTCCAGAGTACGCAGCTGGCTGTCGTCCAGACCGCCGGTCACCTCTTTACGGTAACGGGCGATAAAGGGCACGGTCGAGCCTTCATCCAGCAGGCGTACTGCGGCCTGCACCTGCTCCGGGCGAGCATTGAGCTCACCGGCAATCTGTCTCTCTATGGTTTGCATCATGATGTTGTTGAGGGCCTCTGTGGTCGAGTCCGCGCCATCAGGCGCCAAGTGTGAGCACTATATGGGGTCGTGTTGCGGGATGCCACCCTGCGCCGGGGTCTGCACCCGTCAGACTGATAAGTCGCAGGGGAGAGCGTTTATCTTGCCATTACACCTGTGACTCTGGATGTGCCTGTGGCAAGCAGTCCGGCTACTTGGGGTAGCTGATCTCGTTGATATACCAGCAGACGTCACCAACTGGCGTACGGACGATGGCCTCATCACCGACCTCTTTCTTGAGCAGGGCGCGGGCCATGGGGGAGTCGATGGAGATGTAATCCTTGCGCTCGAAGATCTCGTCATAGCCGACGATGCGAAAGCGCTTGGTCTCGCCCTCTTCGTTTTCCACCTCGACCCAGGCACCGAAGAAGACCTTGCCCTCCTGCGCGGGGGCATAGTCGACGATCCCCAGCTCTTCGAGACATTTGCGCAGGTAACGCACCCGCCGATCGATCTCCCGCAGTCGCTTCTTGTTGTACTGGTAGTCGGCATTTTCGCTGCGATCCCCCAGGCTGGCGGCCCATGCCACCTTTCTGGTGACCTCGGGGCGCTCCTGACGCCAGAGGAAATCGAGCTCTTCTTTCAGCTTGTTGTAGCCTTCGCGGGTGATCAGCTTTGTCTTCATGGTGATGCGGACCTGGTCAAAGAGGGGTAATCATCGCTAACTGCTCGGGAATATTAGCTTTTGTCCTCCTTCTGTCGAGAGAAATTGCGCCAGCTTGGCGGGAGCCATTCAGCGGTACTGGTCTGGAGGAGGGCTTGACGGCCGTCACGCTCTGATCATGGGTAATAACCGGTAACATATTTATGCTTTTCTCCCGCGATATCCCCCCCTAGTATGGTGGGCAGCGAAAGAATGAAGAGGCAAAGCAATGAGTCAGCAGCAATACAAGGTCCTGGTCGTGGACGATGACCTGAAATTACGTTCCCTGTTGGAACGCTATCTCACCGAGCAGGGATTCGTGGTGCGCGGCGTGGCTAATGGCGAACAGGCCGATCGCTTGCTGACTCGTGAAAACTTCAGCCTGATGGTGCTTGACCTGATGTTGCCGGGGGAGGATGGGCTCTCCATCTGTCGTCGTCTGCGGGAAGCTGGCAACCAAATCCCGGTGCTGATGCTCACTGCCAAGGGGGATGAAGTGGATCGCATCGTCGGGCTCGAGATGGGAGCCGATGACTATCTGCCCAAGCCATTTAATCCCCGTGAACTGCTGGCGCGGATCCGAGCTGTGCTGCGCCGCCATACTGTCGAGTTGCCAGGGGCTCCCTCTGCTGCAGAGAAGGTGGTCAACTTCGGAGCCTTCCAACTCAATCTGGCTACCCGTGAGCTTAGCCGGGATGGTGAGCCGATGGCGCTCACCAGCGGTGAATTTGCGGTGCTCAAGGTGCTGGTCAGCCATCCGCGCGAGCCGCTCTCCCGCGACAAGCTGATGAATCTGGCCCGTGGCCGCGAATACACCGCCACCGAACGCAGCATCGATGTTCAGGTTTCCCGCTTGCGCCGCCTGCTGGAGCAGGATCCGGCCCAGCCCCGCTATCTACAGACCGTCTGGGGTCTGGGGTATGTGTTTGTACCAGATGGTGACGGTGCATGAAAAAGGTCGGCAGCATGTTCTCGCGCATGCTCTGGTTCCTGGCCGCCGTTCTGGTGGTCTATCAAGCGGTCTCCTATGTCACCTTCTACAACTATCTGCTGGCACCCACCGTCAAACAGATCAGTCACCTGCTGGCCAATCAGGTCAAGCTGATCTTTCCGGTCAATACCGAGCAGCTGGCGTTGAGTGAAGATGCCGAGGCGCTGGTCTATGTGACGACCGGTACCGACATCTATACCCAGAGCGAGGCGGTGCAGCATGGCTTCAACGATGCCAAGCCGTACCCCTATCTGGAGGAGAACATAAGCCGCGAACTGGGTGGCCCGGCCAAGGTGCGGGTCGAGATCCAGGATCACTACATCATCTGGATCCAGCCGCCACAGGCCAGCAAAATCTGGGTGCGGATCCCGCTGACCGAGATTGAAGATGACGATATCGAACCCCTCATCATCTATCTGAGCGTGCTGCTGGTGATCACCCTGTTTGCTGCCTGGCGCTTTGCACGCCAGTTGGTTCGTCCGCTCGAGGATCTCGAGGCTGGCGCGGTTGCCGTGGCCAGAGGACATTTCCCCGAGGCGCTGGGGGAGCTGGGGTCACGGGAGGTACGCCGTCTGACCCGCACCTTCAACCATATGTCCCACTCCATCAAGAGCCTGATCGAAGAGCGTAACCTGATGATGGCGGGGGTTTCCCATGACCTGCGAACCCCGCTGACCCGTATCCGGCTGGCTACCGAGATGATGTCCTCCGGTGACGAATATCTCAAGGAGAGCATCAACTCAGATATTGATGAGTCCAATGCCATCATCGATCAGTTCATCGATTACATCCGCCCGGATGAGGGGCAGGCTCCGGTACCTGTCGATCTGACCCAGCTGGTGCACGATACCCTGTTGATCTATTCGGAGCAGGGGCTGGACGTCGATCTGGCGCTGCCACAAGAGGCAGTGCGGGTGGCCTGCAATCCGGTTAGTATCCGGCGGGTGTTGAACAACCTATCAAGCAACTCGCAGCGTTATGGGGCGAGCCGCTTGTATGCCGAGTTGAAGGACGACGGGCACTGGGTGCGCCTGCGCCTATCCGATGATGGCCCCGGTATTCCGGAGCAGGACTACTCCCGGGTGCTCAAGCCGTTTACTCAGGGGAATGTGGCGCGGACCGTTGGCGGCAGTGGCTTGGGGTTGGCCATCGTGGCCAAGATAGTCGCCCAGCACCACGGCACTATCCGGCTGGGAAGCTCGGATCTCGGCGGCCTGCTGGTCGAGATACGGCTGCCGAAACATCAGCCACAGGAGTGGATGGATTGAGAGAAGGGCGTATCCGTGGATACGCCCTTCTGCATGGTCAGCTCTTGGTTTCGACTGATGCACGATAGCGTTTACCGTACTTGAGCTGCTGGATCAGCAGGGCGGCAACGATGAGCGCCAACCCGATGGGGGTGGCCGGATGGATGGTTTCGCCGATCAACAGGTTGAGCAGCACCAGTGAGGCAAACGGCGAGATAAAGATGAGGTTGCTGATGGGGGCCGTGTTGGTGGCATGGCGCAGCGCCATCAGCCAGAGCACGAAACCGAAGCCCATTTCGAACAGTCCCACATAGATGGCACCAGCCCATCCCTGCCAGGCGGTCATGGCAAAATCGGAGAGCAACCAGGTCGCAACGACGATAAAGGGCAGGCTGATCATAAAGCCGAGCAACAGGCTGACGATGGGATCCCCCTGATTGCGGGTGTTGAGGATCCAGTAGCTGGCCCAGATGAGGGTCGAGACCAGTGCCAGCGTCACGCCGAGGGGGTTGTCGAACTGCAGGCCGAATACATCCCCTCTGGTAGCGATCACCAGTGCGCCAAAATATCCCAACACGATGGCGACGCCATCGCGCCGACGCAGCTTCTGGCCGAGAAAGGGGACGGCAAGCAGACTGAGAGTGATAGCCCAAGTGTAGTTGAGGGTCTGTGCCTGCTGGGCAGGCAGCAGGTCATACGCCTTGAACAGCAACAAGTAATAGAGAAAGGGGTTCAGCACACCCAGAGTCAAGTAGTAGAAAGGGCGGGCCTTGATGTAGCTCCCCAGCAGCGGCAGTTTGCCCTGTTTGGCGACGACGGCTGTCAGCGTGAGAGTTGAGGTGAAGGCGGCCACAAGCAACAGTTGCACGGGTTCGAAATAGGCGAGGGAGATCTTGAAGGCTGTGGCGACCGTCGACCAGAGGGCAACGGCGCAAAGGCCATACTGATAGGCTTTCTTTTGATCTTTGAGCATGGGATGTCGTTCCACTGACGGAGGCAAGCGCACAGTCTACCAGTCTGCTTGTAACATTGTCGTTACCTGGGTGTTGGCAGCAGAGTGCGTTGCCGCAGGCGAGATCCATCTGTTACATAAAACTGCGCATAATCTGTTCGCTTTCCCTTGCGCAAATTTGAAAAATCCGTATAATCCCCTCCGCTTACCCATGAGGTAAGCCAGACGATATGTCTGTTGCTGAGTTTCCTGTTTACAGGAGCCAGCCATACAGTCCTCCCGATATGGGGGGAAACGTGAAAAATCACACCTCTGGCGGGAGAAATCTCGGTCGGGCGGTGTTGATTTATGTTCTTTTATCTATTGGAGCTCTGTCAATGCAGAACCAAAGAATCCGTATCCGCCTGAAGGCTTTTGATCATCGCCTGATTGATCAATCCACTGCGGAAATCGTTGAAACTGCTAAGCGCACTGGCGCGCAGGTTCGCGGTCCTATTCCGCTGCCGACTCGCAAAGAGCGCTTCACCGTCCTGATCTCCCCGCACGTCAACAAAGATGCGCGTGATCAGTACGAGATCCGCACTCACAAGCGTCTGGTAGACATCGTTGAGCCGACTGACAAGACCGTAGACGCCCTGATGCGTCTGGATCTGGCAGCTGGTGTAGACGTCCAGATCAGCCTGGGTTAATTACGGAAAGAGGTTGATAACAATGACAATCGGTCTTGTAGGTCGCAAAGTGGGTATGACTCGCATCTTCACTGAAGATGGCGTTTCTATCCCGGTGACTGTTATCGAAGTTGAAGCTAACCGTGTAACTCAGGTCAAATCTGTAGAAACCGACGGCTACAACGCTATTCAGGTTACCACTGGCGCCAAAAAAGCCAGCCGTGTGACCAAGCCGGAAGCTGGCCACTTCGCCAAAGCTGGTGTAGAAGCCGGTCGCGGTCTGTGGGAATTCCGCCTGAACAACGGTGAAACTTTCACTGTTGGTAGCGAGCTGAAAGTAGATCTTCTCGCTGACGTTAAGCTGGTAGACGTTACCGGCACATCCAAAGGTAAGGGCTTTGCTGGTACTGTTAAGCGCCACAACTTCCGCACCCAGGATATGACCCACGGTAACTCCTTGTCTCACCGCGTTCCGGGTTCTATCGGTCAGAACCAGACTCCGGGTCGTGTATTCAAGGGCAAAAAGATGGCTGGTCACATGGGTGCTGAGCGTGTAACGACTCAGAACCTGGAACTGGTTCGTGTTGACGCTGAACGCAACCTGCTGCTCATCAAAGGTGCAGTACCGGGTGCAACCAACGGCAACGTGATCGTCAAACCTGCCGTCAAAGCGTAACGTCTGAGGAGATAGTAATGGAATTGGTAATGAAAGACGCCAAGAGCGCTCTTGAAGTTTCCGAGACTACCTTCGGGCGCGAATTCAACGAAGCTCTGGTTCACCAGGTCGTCGTTGCATATGCCGCTGGTGCCCGTCAGGGTACTCGTGCGCAGCTGACTCGCTCTGAAGTGTCTGGTGGCGGCAAAAAGCCGTGGCGTCAGAAGGGTACTGGTCGTGCCCGTGCTGGCTCCATCCGTTCGCCCATCTGGCGTTCCGGTGGTGTGACTTTTGCTGCTAAGCCGCAAGATCACAGCCAGAAAGTAAACAAGAAGATGTACCGCGGCGCTATCCGTAGCATTCTGTCCGAGCTGGTACGTCAAGAGCGCCTGATCGTTGTTGAGAAGTTCGGCATCGAAGCTCCGAAGACCAAAGAACTGATCGCCAAGCTGAAAGAAATGGAACTGACTGACGTTCTGATCGTGACTGCTGAAGTCGATGAGAACCTGTTCCTGGCTGCTCGCAACCTGTACAAAGTTGACGTGCGTGACGTTGCCGGTATCGACCCGGTCAGCCTGATCGCTTTCGACAAGGTTCTGATGACTGCTGACGCAGTTAAGCAAATCGAGGAGATGCTGGCATGATCCGTGAAGAGCGTCTGCTGAAAGTTCTGAAGGCTCCGCACATCTCTGAAAAGAGCACCATGGTTGCAGAAAAGCAGAACACTATCGTGTTCAAAGTTGCTGTTGATGCTACCAAGGCGGAAGTCAAAGCTGCAGTTGCGAAACTGTTCGAGGTCGAAGTTGAGACCGTCCGTACCCTGAACATGAAGGGTAAGACCAAGCGCGCAGGTGCACGCGTAGGCCGTCGTTCCGATTGGAAAAAGGCTTATGTGACCCTGAAAGCTGGTCAGGACATCGACTTCATGGGCGCAGCCGAGTAAGAGGAGTTCTCAAAAATGGCAATCGTTAAGTGCAAGCCTACTTCTCCGGGCCGCCGCCACGTCGTCAAGATCGTCAATCAAGAGCTGTACAAGGGCAAGCCCTTCGCCGCTCTGCTGGACAGCAAAAGCAAGTCCGGTGGTCGTAACAACAACGGCCGTATCACTACCCGTCATATCGGTGGTGGTCACAAGCAGCACTACCGTATCGTCGACTTCAAGCGCGACAAAGACGGTATCCCGGCTAAAGTAGAGCGCCTGGAATACGATCCGAACCGTACCGCTAACATCGCTCTGGTGTTGTATGCAGACGGTGAGCGTCGTTACATCTTGGCTCCGAAAGGCCTGAAAGCTGGTGACGCGATCGCTTCTGGTGCTGATGCAGCCATCAAGGTAGGTAACGCCCTGCCGATGCGCAACATCCCGGTTGGTTCTACCGTTCACGCTGTAGAGATGAAGCCTGGTAAAGGTGCCCAGCTGGCTCGTTCCGCTGGTACTTTCATCCAGATCCTGGCTCGTGAAGGTAACTATGTAACTCTGCGTCTGCGTTCCGGCGAAGTACGTAAAGTTCTGGCCGAGTGCCGCGCTACCATCGGTGAAGTCGGTAACTCCGAGCACATGTTGCGTCAACTGGGTAAAGCCGGTGCAAACCGCTGGCGTGGTATTCGTCCGACCGTTCGCGGTATGGCGATGAACCCGGTTGACCACCCGCACGGTGGTGGTGAGGGTCGTAACAAGGGCATGCAGCCTGTGTCCCCATGGGGCCAGAAGGCTAAAGGCTTCAAGACCCGTAAGAACAAGCGTACCGACAAGTACATCGTACGTCGTCGTAACAAGTAATTGTTAACATAGAGGAATCACCATGCCACGTTCTCTCAAGAAGGGTCCATTTATTGACCTGCACTTGCTGAAGAAGGTAGAGAAAGCGGTGGAAAGCGGGGATAAAAAGCCGGTTAAAACCTGGTCCCGTCGTTCAATGATCATCCCGAACATGATCGGTTTGACCATCGCTGTCCATAATGGTCGTCAGCACGTTCCGGTTTTCGTTACCGAAGAAATGATCGGTCACAAACTGGGTGAATTCGCACCGACTCGTACTTATCGCGGCCATGCTGCTGATAAGAAGGCTAAGAAGCGCTAAGGGATAAATGATGGAAGCTATCGCTAAACACCGTTATGCCCGTACTTCTGCCCAGAAAGCTCGTCTGGTAGCCGATCAAGTACGTGGTCTGTCCGTAGACAAGGCTCTGAATATCCTGACCTTCAGCCCGAAAAAGGCTGCAGTGCTGGTTAAGAAAGTGCTGGAATCTGCCATTGCAAACGCTGAGCACAACGAAGGCGCCGATATCGACGCGCTGCGTGTTGCTACTATCATGGTCGACGAAGGTCCCTCCATGAAGCGCATCCGTCCGCGTGCCAAAGGTCGTGCGGATCGTATCCTCAAGCGTACCGCTCACATCACTGTAGTGGTATCCGACGCTAAGGCTGGGAGATAAGCAATGGGTCAGAAAGTACATCCTAATGGCATTCGCCTGGGTATTACCAAGCCTTGGAATTCTACCTGGTTCGCGAACACCAAAGACTTCGCTGACAACCTGTACAGCGATTTTCAAGTACGCCAGTTCCTGACCAAGGAACTGAAAAACGCGTCCTTGTCCAAGATCACCATTGAGCGTCCGGCCAAGAGCATCCGTGTGACCATTCACACCGCTCGTCCGGGTGTTGTCATCGGTAAGAAAGGCGAAGACGTTGAGAAGCTGCGCAAAGCTGTAGCCACTATTGCTGGCGTGCCTGCTCAGATCAACATTTCCGAAGTCCGCAAGCCGGAGCTGGATGGCAAACTCGTTGCCGACAGCATCACTTCCCAGTTGGAGCGTCGTGTAATGTTCCGTCGTGCTATGAAGCGCGCCGTACAGAACGCAATGCGCCTGGGTGCCAAGGGCATCAAAGTGGAAGTTTCCGGTCGTCTGGGCGGCGCTGAAATCGCGCGTACCGAATGGTACCGTGAAGGTCGTGTGCCGTTGCACACCCTGCGTGCCGACATCGACTACGCAACTTCTGAAGCCCACACCACTTACGGTGTGATCGGCGTTAAAGTTTGGATCTTCAAGGGCGAAGTTCTGGGCGGTCTGGCTGCTGTTAACGCTGCCGCTGCTCAAGAGCAAGCTCCTGCAAAGCCCAAGCGTGACAACAAGCGCCGCGCTGCTAAGTAAGGAGATTCGGTAAATGTTGCAACCTAAGCGTACTAAATTCCGCAAGACCCACAAGGGTCGTAACCGCGGTCTGGCCACCTCTGGTAACGAAGTATCCTTCGGTACCTTTGGCCTGAAGGCGACATCCCGTGGTCAACTGACTGCTCGTCAAATCGAAGCAGCCCGTCGTGCCATGACCCGTCACGTTAAGCGTCAAGGTAAGATCTGGATCCGTGTGTTCCCGGACAAGCCCATCACCGAAAAGCCCCTCGAAGTTCGTATGGGTAAAGGTAAGGGTAACGTGGAATACTGGGTTTGCCCGATCCAGCCTGGCAAGGTTCTGTACGAGATGGACGGTGTACCTGAGGCTCTGGCGCGTGAAGCGTTTGCCCTGGCCGCAGCTAAGCTGTCTGTTCAGACCACTTTCGTAATTAAGACGGTGATGTGATGAAAGCCCAAGATCTGCGTCAAAAGAGCGTCGAAGAACTGAACCAGGAGCTGCTGGGCCTGCTGCGTGAGCAATTCAACATGCGCATGCAAGCGTCCACCGGCCAGCTGGCTCAGACTCACACTCTGAAACAAGTGCGTCGTGACGTCGCACGTATCAAGACTGTACTGACTGAGAAGGCAGGTGCGTAATGACTGACAAGATCCGTACTCTGCAAGGTCGTGTAATCAGCGACAAGATGGACAAGTCCATCACTGTTGCTATCGAGCGCAAGGTAAAGCACCCGATCTACGGTAAGATCATCAAGCGCACTACCAAGCTGCACGTGCATGACGAAAACAACGAGTGCAAAGCTGGCGACCTCGTGGAAATCCGCGAATGCCGCCCGCTGTCCAAGACCAAGTCCTGGACCCTGGTTGCCGTTGTAGAAAAGGCCTAATCGGTACTTTGTAGTCCAAGCGGCCCCTTTCAGGGGCCGTTTGTTTTTTAGGCTACCTTTTCTGAAAATCCTGTGTTATAGTTTCGCGCCTTTTGAAGGCAGCCAGATCCCATTAGGGATAAGAAGTAAACAAAGCGGAGCACTAAGATGATCCAGATGCAAAGTATGCTGGGTGTTGCCGACAACTCCGGCGCTCGCAGTGTAATGTGTATTAAGGTTCTGGGTGGCTCGCACCGCCGTTACGCCGGCATCGGCGACATCATCAAGGTTTCCATCAAGGAAGCCATTCCTCGCGGTAAAGTGAAGAAAGGTGATGTGTATAACGCGGTGGTCGTACGCACCCGTAAAGGCGTTCGTCGTCCGGACGGCTCTGTCATCCGTTTCGACAACAATGCGGCTGTGTTGCTTAACAACAACCAACAGCCAATCGGTACTCGTATTTTTGGCCCGGTGACCCGTGAACTGCGTAATGAGAAGTTCATGAAGATTGTGTCCCTGGCACCCGAAGTACTGTAAGGAGTCGAACGATGGCAGCTAAAATCCGTCGCGAAGACGAAGTGATTGTTCTTACCGGCAAAGACAAGGGCAAGCGTGGCAAAGTCACTCAAGTCCTGATTGCAAAAGGTAAGGTAATCGTGGAAGGCATCAACCAGGTGAAGAAACACCAGAAGCCGGTACCCGCACTGGGTCAGGCTGGCGGTATCGTCACCAAAGAAGCCCCCATCGATGTATCAAACGTAGCGCTGTTCAACTCTGCCACTGGCAAAGCTGACCGCGTTGGTTTCCGGATTGAAGACGGCAAAAAAGTCCGTTTCTTCAAATCCACCGGCGAACTTGTGAAGTAATTGGAGTTTAACGATGGCGAAACTGCATGATTACTACAAATCCGATGTAGTAAATGAACTGTCCAAGCAGTTCGGTTACAAGACTATCATGCAAGTCCCTCGGATCGAGAAAATCACCCTGAACATGGGTGTTGGTGAAGCGATCTCTGACAAGAAATTGCTGGAAAATGCTGCTGCCGATATGGCTGCCATTTCCGGTCAGAAGCCGCTGATCACCAAAGCTCGCAAATCTGTTGCGGGCTTCAAGATTCGTGAAGGCTACCCGATAGGTTGTAAAGTAACCCTGCGTGGCGAGCGTATGTGGGAGTTCCTGGAACGGCTGATCTGCATCTCCGTACCGCGTATCCGTGACTTCCGTGGCCTGAACGCTAAAGCGTTCGACGGTCGTGGTAACTACTCCATGGGCGTGCGTGAGCAGATCATCTTCCCGGAAATCGACTATGACAAAGTCGATCGCGTCCGTGGTCTGGATATCACCATCACCACTTCCGCGAATACCGATGAAGAAGGCCGTGCTCTGCTGGCTGCCTTTAACTTCCCATTCCGCAAGTAAGGTTAGGGTTATGGCTAAAACATCCATGAAAGCGCGCGAAGCAAAGCGTGCCAAGCTGGTAGCCAAGTACGCGACCAAGCGTGCCGAGCTGAAAGCTATCATCGTTGACATGAACGCTTCTGAAGAAGCGCGTTGGGATGCTGTACTGCAACTGCAACAGCTGCCCCGTGATTCCAGTCCGTCCCGCCAGCGTAACCGTTGCAATATTACTGGTCGTCCGCACGGTTTCCTGCGCAAGTTTGGCCTGTCTCGCATCAAGGTGCGTGAGCATGCCATGAAGGGCGAAATTCCGGGCCTGAAGAAGGCTTCTTGGTAACGAATCTCGGGAGTTAGACTTATGAGCATGCAAGATCCGATCGCGGATATGCTGACCCGCATCCGTAACGGTCAGGCGGCGAGCAAAGTTGCGGTTTCCATGCCTTCTTCCAAGCTGAAAGTGGCTATCGCCAAAGTGCTGAAAGAAGAAGGTTACATCGCTGGCTACTCCGTAGCTGGTGACGTGAAGCCGGAACTGGAAATTGAACTGAAATATTTCCAGGGCAAGCCAGTTGTAGAACTGATCCAACGCGTAAGCCGTCCAGGCCTGCGTATTTACAAGCGCACTACTGATCTGCCGAAAGTTATGGGCGGTCTCGGTGTTGCTATCGTGTCCACGTCTAAAGGTGTGATGACTGACCGTGCTGCTCGCAAAGCAAGCATGGGCGGTGAGATCATCTGCTACGTCGCTTAATAGGAGGTAGGAAATGTCTCGTGTTGCTAAGGCACCCGTCACTATTCCTGCTGGCGTAGAGGTGACTCTGAACGGCCAGGAACTGACCATCAAAGGTGGTAAAGGTTCTCTGGTTCGCTCTATTCACGCCGGTGTAGAAGTGACCAAAGAAGACAATGTACTGAAGTTCGCCCCGCGCGGCAGCATCGCTGGTGCTGACGCTCAGGCCGGTACTGCCCGTGCATTGGTCAACAACATGGTAATCGGTGTTACCCAAGGCTTCGAGCGCAAGCTGCAGCTGGTTGGTGTAGGTTATAAAGCCTCCATCAAGGGCAATGCTGTTGCGCTGGCTCTGGGCTTCTCTCACCCGGTAGAGCATGCGCTGCCGGCTGGTGTGACCGCTGAGTGCCCGACTGCCACAGAAATCGTTCTGCGTGGTGTCGACAAGCAGCTGGTTGGCCAAGTCGCCGCCGATATCCGTGCTTACCGCGCTCCGGAGCCCTACAAGGGCAAGGGTGTACGCTATGCCAACGAGCAAGTGCGTACTAAAGAAGCTAAGAAGAAGTAAGGTAACACTATGGACAAGAAAGCAGCTCGTCTCCGTCGTGCTACTCGTGCTCGGAAAAAGATGCAGGAACTGGGAGCTACCCGTCTGGTTGTTCACCGTACCCCGCGTCATATCTATGCGCAGGTTATTGCAGCCAACGGTTCCGAAGTTCTGGCCTCTGCTTCCACAGTAGAGAAAGCCATCAGTGAAGCTCTGAAATACACCGGTAACGCAGATGCGGCTACCGCTGTAGGTAAAGCTATCGCTGAGCGTGCTATTGCCAAAGGCGTTCAGAACGTATCTTTCGATCGTTCCGGTTTCAAGTATCACGGTCGCATCGCTGCCCTGGCAGCTGCCGCACGTGACGCTGGTCTTCAGTTCTAAGCTAGGAGTCGAAGATGGCTAAAGTCGAATCTCAAGCCGGCGAACTGCAAGAAAAGCTCATTGCAGTAAACCGTGTTTCGAAAACTGTTAAAGGTGGTCGTATCATGTCCTTCACCGCGTTGACCGTGGTGGGTGATGGTAACGGCCGTGTAGGTTACGGTTACGGTAAAGCCCGTGAAGTTCCGGCTGCTATTCAAAAAGCAATGGAACAGGCCAAGCGTAACCTGAACAAGGTTGAACTGAACAACGGCACCCTGCACCACCCGGTGAAAGGTGTTCACTCCGGTTCCACCGTGTTCATGAAGCCGGCCTCTCAAGGTACTGGTATCATCGCAGGCGGCGCCATGCGTGCCGTTCTGGAAGTTGCTGGTATCCACAACGTGCTGGCTAAGACCTACGGTTCCACCAACCCAATCAACGTTGTTCGCGCAACTGTAGACGCTCTGGTTCACGGTCAGTCACCGGAACAGATCGCTGCCAAGCGTGGTCTGCGCGTTGAAGAAATTCTGGGGTAATGCGACATGGCTAACACTGTAAAAGTAACTCAAACTCGCAGCTCTATCGGCCGTCTGCCAAAGCACAAGGCGACTCTGCGTGGTCTGGGTCTGCGTCGCATTGGTCACACCGTTGAGCTGGAAGATACTCCTTGCGTACGCGGTATGATCAACCAGGTTTATTACATGGTTAAGGTGGAGGGCTAAGCATGCGTCTGAATACTCTGTCTCCGGCCGCTGGTTCCAAGCGCGTTAAGCACCGTCCGGGCCGTGGTATCGGTTCTGGTCTGGGCAAGACCGGTGGTCGTGGTGTTAAAGGTCAAACCTCTCGTTCCGGTGGCGGTAAAGTCCGCAACGGTTTCGAAGGCGGCCAGATGCCTTTGAAAATCCGTCTGCCGAAGTTCGGTTTCTTCTCTCGCAAATCTTTGGTATCTGCCGAAGTGCGCCTGAACGAAATCGCCCTGGTAGAAGGTGATGTAGTCGACGTGAGCACTCTGAAGCAAGCCGGCGTTCTGACCAAGAACATCGTGTTCGCTAAAGTTGTTCTGTCTGGCAACATTGACCGTGCTGTGACCGTTCGTGGTCTGTCCGTCACCAAAGGTGCACGTGCAGCCATCGAGGCCGCTGGCGGTAAAATCGAGGAATAATCAGTACAATGGCTAAGAAACCAGGATTGGATGTTAAAGCACAGGGTGGTCTGAGTGAACTGAAGAGCCGTCTGCTCTTCGTTCTCGGGGCGATTATCGTTTTCCGTGCAGGCTCTTATGTGCCGATTCCTGGTATTGACGCCGCCGTACTGGCCGAGTTGTTCCAGCAACAGAAGGGCACCATCATTGAGATGTTCAACATGTTCAGTGGTGGTGCACTATCGCGTGCTTCTATTCTTGCGTTGGGGATCATGCCGTACATTTCGGCGTCGATCATTATCCAGCTGCTGACAGTGGTTCATCCTGCTCTTGCTGAACTCAAGAAAGAGGGTGAATCCGGCCGTCGCAAGATTAGCCAATATACCCGTTGGGGCACGCTGGTTTTGGGAACTTTCCAGGCCATTGGTATTGCAACCGGTCTGCCGAATATGATGCAAGGACTCGTGACTCATCCGGGTTTGGGCTTCTATTTCACAGCGGTTGTGAGTCTGGTCACCGGTACCATGTTCTTGATGTGGTTGGGTGAGCAGATTACCGAGCGTGGGATTGGTAATGGTATCTCGTTGATTATTTTCACAGGTATCGTTGCTGGTCTGCCGCATGCCATTGGCGCTACGGCCGAACAGGCACGTCAAGGGGAATTGCACATCCTGCTGTTGTTGTTGCTGGGCTTGATTGTTTTCGCAGTGACTTACTTTGTGGTGTTCGTGGAGCGTGGTCAGCGTCGTATCGTCGTTAACTATGCCAAGCGTCAACAAGGCCGCCAGGTATTTGCCGCGCAAAGCACGCACCTGCCGTTGAAAGTGAATATGGCTGGTGTGATTCCTGCGATTTTCGCATCCAGTATCATCCTCTTCCCGGGTACCATTACCTCCTGGTTTGGTCAGGGTGAGGGTAAAGTCGCTGATATCCTGCAACAGGTCTCTATGGTCCTGCAGCCGGGTCAGCCGCTTTACGAGATGCTGTATGCAGCAGCCATTATCTTTTTCTGTTTCTTCTATACCGCGCTGGTGTTCAACCCCCGCGAGACAGCAGATAACCTGAAGAAGAGTGGAGCCTTTATCCCGGGGATCCGCCCGGGCGAGCAGACAGCACGTTATATCGATAAGGTTATGACTCGCCTGACATTGGCAGGTGCGCTCTATATAACCTTTATCTGTCTGGTACCCCAGTTCCTGATGACTGCCTGGAACGTACAGTTCTACTTCGGTGGCACTTCGCTGCTGATTATTGTGGTGGTTATCATGGACTTCATGGCTCAGGTACAAACCCATATGATGTCTCATCAATATGGTGACGTCCTGAGGAAGGCCAACCTGAAGGGCTACGGCCGCTAAAGGTCGGCGTAGTTACGGAGTTAAGCAATGAAAGTTCGTGCTTCCGTTAAGGCAATCTGCCGTAACTGCAAAATCATCAAGCGTCACGGTGTGGTGCGTGTGATTTGCAGCGAGCCAAAGCATAAACAGCGCCAAGGCTAATTTTTTACGGTTAGTACTTGCAACAAATAGTTGTGCTGGCTAATATAGCCAGCCAACTTTTGTTGTGTATTGGTTGACCGCCACGTATCCGCTCACGGGCTTTGTGGTGGTCGTAATCTACTATATGTAGGAGTGAATAGTGGCCCGTATCGCTGGCATTAACATTCCTGACCATAAGCATGCAGTCATTGCTTTGACTGCGATTTATGGCGTCGGTCGTACCCGCTCCAAGGCCATTTGTGCCGCAGCCGGTATCGCTGAGAATGTGAAAATTAAAGACCTGGACGAAGCTCAGATCGAGAGTCTGCGTGAACAAGTAGGTAAATTCACCGTTGAAGGTGACCTGCGTCGTCAGATTTCCATGAACATCAAGCGATTGATGGATCTGGGTTGCTACCGTGGTTTGCGTCACCGTCGTAGCCTGCCTGTTCGTGGTCAACGTACCAAGACCAACGCTCGTACCCGTAAGGGTCCGCGCAAGGCTATCAAGAAGTAACGGGAAGGTAGAAAATGGCTAAAACTCCGACTCGTGCTCGCAAGCGCGTTAAAAAGCAAGTGAGCGACGGTATTGCGCACGTTCATGCATCTTTCAACAACACAATCGTGACCATTACTGACCGTCAGGGCAATGCTCTGTCTTGGGCTACTTCTGGTGGTTCCGGTTTCCGTGGTTCTCGTAAGTCCACCCCGTTCGCTGCTCAGGTAGCTGCCGAGCGCGCTGGTGAGATGGCCAAAGAATATGGCGTCAAGAACCTGGAAGTCATGGTCAAAGGTCCGGGTCCCGGTCGTGAGTCTTCCATCCGCGCCCTGAACGCGGCTGGTTTCCGCATCACTAACATTACTGATGTGACTCCGATCCCGCACAACGGTTGTCGTCCTCCCAAGAAGCGCCGCGTGTAACGCTGTAGCTACTTGGTCTAGGATTGTTGGAGAAAGAAGATGGCAAGATATATCGGTCCTAAGCTTAAGCTTAGCCGTCGTGAGGGCACAGACCTCTTCCTGAAGTCTGGTGTTCGTGCGATTGATTCTAAGTGCAAGATTGACACCGCTCCTGGTCAGCACGGCGCTCGCAAGCCCCGTCTGTCCGATTACGGTGTGCAACTGCGCGAGAAACAAAAAGTTCGTCGTATCTACGGCGTATTGGAAAAACAGTTCCGCAACTACTACCGCGACGCTGCCCGTCAAAAGGGTAACACCGGTGAAAACCTGTTGCAGCTGCTGGAAGGTCGTCTGGACAACGTCGTATACCGCATGGGCTTCGGTGCTACCCGCGCTGAATCTCGTCAGCTGGTGAGCCACAAGGCCATCATGGTAAACGGCCGCGTTGTGAACATTCCTTCTTTCCAGGTTTCCCCTGAGGACGTGATCTGCGTTCGTGAGAAGGCTAAGAAGCAAGCGCGTATCAAAGCTGCCCTTGAGGTTGCTGGTCAGCGCGAGAAGCCGACTTGGGTAGAGGTTGATGCCGCTAAAATGGAAGGTGCCTTCAAGCGCCTGCCAGAGCGTTCCGACCTGTCTGCCGACATTAACGAACAGCTGATCGTCGAGCTTTACTCCAAGTAAAGCTAGCTTCTAAAGAGAGGACACAATGCTGGGTTCTGTAACAGATTTTCTTAAACCGCGGCTAGTTGACATCGAGCAAGTTAGCCCGACTCATGCGAAAGTGACTCTTGAGCCACTTGAGCGTGGCTTTGGTCACACGCTGGGCAACGCCCTGCGTCGTATTTTGCTGTCTTCTATGCCCGGTTGTGCAGTTACTGAAGTCGAAATTGACGGGGTACTGCATGAGTACAGCAGCAAAGAAGGTGTACAGGAAGACATTCTTGAAATCCTGCTCAACCTGAAAGGTATCGCTGTGAAGCTGGAAGGCAAGGACGAGGTAACTCTGTCCCTGACCAAGTCTGGAACAGGCCCCGTTACCGCAGGTGATATCACTCACGGTGATGAAGTCGAGATCGTAAACCCGGAGCACGTAATCTGCCACCTGACTGGTGCCAATGCTGAAATCAGCATGCGCCTGAAAGTTCAGCGCGGTCGTGGTTATGTGCCTGCTTCTGCTCGTGTTCACAACGATGACGAAGAGCGTCCTATCGGTCGCCTGCTGCTGGACTCCGCGTTCAGCCCCATCGTTCGTATTGCCTACAATGTTGAGGCAGCACGTGTGGAACAGCGTACCGACTTGGACAAGCTGGTCATCGACATGGAGACCAATGGTACCCTGGATCCTGAGGAAGCTATCCGTCGTTCTGCCACTATTCTGGCTGAGCAACTGGAAGCCTTCGTGGATCTGCGCGATGTCAGCGTGCCCGAGAAGAAAGAAGAGAAACCCGAGTTTGATCCGATTCTGCTGCGTCCTGTCGATGATTTGGAGCTGACAGTTCGTTCTGCGAACTGTCTGAAGGCAGAAGCTATCCACTATATTGGTGATCTGGTACAGCGTACCGAAGTTGAGTTGCTTAAGACTCCTAACCTCGGTAAGAAGTCCCTGACTGAGATCAAGGACGTGTTGGCCTCCCGTGGTCTGTCTCTTGGCATGCGCCTTGAGAACTGGCCGCCCGCCAGCATCGCTGACGAGTAATCCAGATTACGGGTTTCACAGATTTAGTTAGAAGGATAAGGTCATGCGCCATCGTTTGAGTGGTCGTCAACTGAACCGGAACAGCAGCCATCGTCAGGCTATGTTCCGCAACATGGCCAGCTCCCTGGTTCGTCATGAGATCATCAAGACGACTCTGCCTAAGGCAAAAGAGCTGCGTCGTGTAGTTGAACCGCTGATCACCCTTGCCAAGACTGATAGCGTTGCTAATCGTCGTCTGGCATTTGCCCGCACTCGCGACAACGCGATCGTGGCTAAGCTGTTCAATGAACTGGGCCCGCGCTACCTGGAGCGCGCCGGCGGTTATACTCGCATTCTGAAATGCGGTTTCCGTGCTGGCGACAACGCCCCTATGGCTTATATTGAGCTGGTAGACCGCCCGGCCGCTGCTGAAGCAGCTGCTGAGTGATAAAGAAAAAGCCGGGCTTGTCCCGGCTTTTCTTTTAATCCATTCTGACACTGCCTCAACTGCCTCAACTGCCTCAACTGCCTCAACTGCCTCAACTGCCTCAACTGCCTCAACTGCCTCAACTGCCTCAACTCATCATTCACCTATATGTTCTTCTATAGAAGTAAGCGCTGTTCCCAAACCACTGCTGAGTGGTGAATGGTTAATGGTTGGATCACTTGGCGTGAACATCGTCAGCCAGCTGATATCGCCCTACATATACCCATTTGCCCAATTGCGGGCGTTTTCCCTTGCAGGGTCTCAGTCGCAAGTCCATCTTGGCCTCCTTGTTTTCGGCCATTCTAGCAATCTGCAGGCTGTTTCTGTGGATAAGTTTGTATAAAAGCTGTGATTGGAGGTGAATAACTAAAAAAGTGCCCTTTTTTGCAATTTTATTGCCGATGAGGGGTTGTCAGAAAGAATCTGTTCCCTATAATGCGCCTCCATCGACAGGGCAAGCGGCAACGCAAACAACCTCGTCGGTAACCTCGAAAAGCCTTTGAA
>NZ_JAAKSD010000010.1:0-164388 GCF_049173735.1 Aeromonas sp. 602396
CTTTTTCAATCTGCTCGACCAGTGCCAGTTTAAAAGTCAGCGAGTAATCGCGCTGTGTCCGTTTCACACCTTGTCCCTTCAGGACGGGACACTAACCAAGTGTCCGGATTTAGTTGACCACTACAGCCTGCTAGAAAGCACCAAGTGTAGCGTTCATCTGGGGTAGAGAGGAGGTAATGACATACAGGTTGATTTGGGAAAAAACGGCATGAAAATCTCAAGAGTAATGCTATTTGTGCTGAGGGAAATTTAGACTAATAGCTGAATAAGTGGACTATGTGCCTGTATAAGATAAAAACAAATGTGAGTTCAGATTTGACGAACGTCAAGGATTCATACAAAGACTCATCCTTTCTTGTAGTCTCCCAATGATTCAATCAGTTAGTATCGGTCAGATATGAAATGATAGGGTTATACCGTGAGCACAATCTCCCTTCGCAAGGCCCTCGGGGTTTTGGCTAAATCTTCTTCCTTCTCGGTCAAGACGACAACACAACGTCAGAGAGATCTGTTTGATGACCTCAAGGATTATCTCTACGTTACACCCGAAATCGAGGATGATTTTGAGAAGTGCCTCCGTTCATTGCAGCCTGGTGAGTGTGTGTTTTTATGCGGCAGTAGTGGTGATGGCAAATCTGAAATATTGTCACGTAGCTATGACCAATATAAAAACAGATATACCTTCCATCTGGATGCAACCCATAGCTTTTCGCCTCATCAATCAGCAATCGATGCGCTAAACGAACTCTTTGATCGTGCAGGAGACGGGGCTCAACCCCTGGTGGTTGGTATCAATATCGGTATGCTGGCCAACTTTGCCAAAGAAGGGGCTGAGCGGCACAGTGAGTTGCGTGGCGTGATAGAGCGTTTTTTGGATAGTGGCGAGAGAACGCAAGGGGCATATCACTTTCTGGATTTCGAGTCCTATCCAAAATTTCGTTTTAATGATGACGCTGGCAGCTATTCAAGCTTTATGCGTCAACTGCTCAAGCGGTTAACTCAGCCAACCGATGACAATCTGTTTCATGCTATTACCCTTGCAGATGAGCAACGCCAACGCGACATGCGCCTCATCGCCAATTTCAGGCTGCTGGCCAATGAGCACGTGCAAGAGATTATCATTACCACTCTGTTCAAAACCCGTTTGATCAAGGATCAATTCATTACGACTCGCGCCTTGCTGGATCTGTTGCATCAGCTTCTGGCCGGGGAGCATTACCTCTTTGACAACCTGTTTCTGGCTAAAGACAGCGAGCTAAGCCTGCGTCTTGCTGACTTTGATCCGGCCTTGATTCATACCCAAGCGGTAGACCAGTTTGTGCTGCGTTATGAGCTGAATCTACCGGATGAGGCGCTGGATGCCTTTATGGTCGAGCTGGCAAAACTTGGGCTCATATTCAACGAGCCTCGTGATAAAACGGGTCAAGCCGCATCCCTTCTGCGCCTTTTTTATCTGCTTAAGGACTGTGAGCTTGGCAATAACTACCATCACCAATTCAAAGTCGATTTTGAAGAGCAGGTACTTGAACACTATGCCACTGTCTGGCTGCAGCATAGTCAGTATCTTGGGGAGGGTGGAAGCCAGCTGGCCTTGCGCAATTTCTATGTGAAAGCGCTGATCCCGGCCATTTTTGTTTATGCCAACCGCAATGCCCCTGAGTTGTCAAAACGAGAGCTTTCTCTTGGTCAATTTGGCCAGTGTCATGTCGCGGCACCTGTCGATCTGAAAGCTGATTACAGCGCAATTCAGCGTCAGCATGTCGAGAAACACGATCATTTCAGCGCCTATCTGAAGGTTGATGACCAGCCCTTGGCACCAATGGCAATCAACCTCAATCTGTTTGAGCTGATCTGCAAGCTCAACAACGGCTATCGGCCAAACAAGTACGACAAGAATGCCATCGTGTTGCTTGATGAGATGGTTGAACAAATCCGCGCTGTCGCTAAAAAGAGCCCTGTTCTTCATTATTACGAAGGTGATCAGCATTACCGTCTTGGTTTGGATGACGGCATGATCACTGTAGAAGGAACCAGATAGTCATGTCTCTGTATCCAATTCCTGTCGGATTAGCTCCGGTTGATAAAAACAAGCTCACCAACTACTGGCCCATTCGCAACAAAGGCAATGAGTTTGACTGGGATACCGTGACAGGTGTCGTGCTGGGGCTGTCCTTGCGCAAGCAGGTGACTGCCTATGAATTCGAGCAGTTTAAGGAGGAGTGCAAAGCCCGGTTTGCAGGCAAGCTCGACGATCCTGATTTTTGGCAGGTGCTTGAGCGAGCCTATTTTTCAAATGATGCACTCTTCCATATTTCACCGCTGTTCCTGTTGTTTAAGGCCAAAGGTAAGAAGAGTGGGCAAGCCGATCTCAGCGCACCAGATACGCGGTTGTGCAAATTGTTTGCAGGTCTGTTGGGGGATTTCTTCCTGGAAGATGCGCTCGATGACAAGCTCAACTTTGTCGAGCAAGAACTGCTGTCCGTTTTGCAAGGCAGGCTGCAAAGCGGCAGCCTGGTAAAAAATGAGGATGAGCAACCTTATCTGCCTTTTTTGAATGCCGTATTTCGTGAAGATATTCGCTTTTTGGCTGCACATCCCCAATACCTGCTGCAAGCCTTGCCTGGCACACTCAGGCTGTATGCCTTTGCTTACTGTGCTCAGCTGGCGCTGAATGTGACCGACTGGCAACATGAGCCCCAAAGCAAGCCCCTCTACTTTATTCTCGATTCGGAAAAGGCCAGCTCTGAACGTACATCGGTAAAGCGCTCTGGCTACAAGCTGCTGGCTGCTGCCAGCGAGCGGGTTTTCCCGCTGCTTTCCGCCCTTGACGTGCTCCAGTTGCCAGGGGATACCAAGAAAAGACCGCTCTGGCAGGTTTATCGCGATGCCACGGAATGTACTGACCAGACTCAGTTGCTGGAAGATTTGAACAACTATCTGCAGGCCTTTAGAGAAATCCGTAAATTGCAGTCTGTACGACCTCTCACAAACAGCGTGGCAGAAGCCTTTGAGCAGCTTAAAGAGTTGGCTCTGGAGCAATTCCGTGATGCCAATACCTCCCGTGGCGGTGTGAACAAGAAATATGTCAAAGAGCTGGAAGAGAAGCTGCTCAGTGATTTTATTCAGGCCCGGGGGGCCGCTGGCCGTACCCTGGTGCTGAATCAGGATCAGCTGTTGCTGTTGACCAATCTCACCATCGGCAAGGCCGACAAGCTGCGCCTGCACGATCTGCGTAAAGGCTTCGAGCAGCGCGGTTTTTATCTTGATAACCAGTCATTGCAGCAACTGGTCAGCTTCTATGAGCGCATGGGCAATGTAGAACGAATGAGTGATAGTGGAGACGCCGTATATGTCCGCAAGACCCTTTGAGCACTTTCTGGCCGAACGTTTTATCGAGTGGGTCAGTGCCGACATTGAGCCGGGCTCTCGTTACCAGTTCAAATCCCCCAGTGCAGAAAACGGTCTGGTGCTCTATCAGTCACTGGTGACCTTTGCTGCCACAAATACGCTGGCTACGGCTGATGGCATTGACCTGCCATACATAGAGTGCAATGGCGTGCGGGTTTTACCTGTATTGCATGGTGAGGCTCCGGGATTTACCGAAAACTACATCTCCCGTTTGCGTGATCTGGTCGCAGGGCGCAGTGCAGAATTTGAAAAAGCAGCCCTGCTCATTATCCACAACAGCATGCTGGATACCCTGATCAACAGTGCGCTTGATTTGGGGGCGCCCGGTGCTGTCTGGCATCCGGATAGTCTCTCGCAGCAGCTTGGCGCACTAATAGATGTTGGCAGCAGTAACAAGGAGCTGTCAGCCTGCCTGCTTGAAGAGCAACTAGCCCTCATCACCGAAGAGGGGGCGACTGTATTTGGTTTTGCTCCTCTGTTCAGTGCACTTGATCAAGATGGGGAACTCAAGTTTGATGAGCTCCAGCTATTCAATGACCCGGTCATTCGGAGCTGGAGCGGCAAGAAGGCTCAGATCAGCAAGCGGCTCCAAGCAAACCGCAAGCTGCGACGCGAGATTGAAGATGCGGTTGAGCATTATGATCTCGATCAGCTCGAGAGTGTCCTGAAAGAGTTCAGCGCCAAGTTTATCCGCCAGCATTTCCAGGATGAGAGCTGGCGTGATCTGGAATTCGAGGCCTACCTCAAAGAGATTGAAGCCAACAAAGCGCAAAAGTTGCTATTGGAAGAGGTGGCCGTTGACAGTGGCTCACTGCAACAAAGAGCCAAAAGCCAGAGCAAGGCGGGACAACGCGACCTGAGCCTGCTGATCCAGCTCCCGCCGGGGGAGAAAACCCTCAGCCTCTCTTTTACCTTCATCGGTAATGATCTGGACGAGAGCCAGTTCAAACTGATGCACAATGGGTCGCTCAAAAATGCGGTCACTTATTCTGTCAGCCGTGTCGGTGGTAAACGCTGCTGGGCGACGGTGACCTTGCCCGTCACGGGAGAACCCACCTTTTTTAGCCTTGAGCTTAAACGCGATAACCGCTCCGAAGAGTACAAGTTCCGCTGTCTAGTGGTAGAGCAGGGAGATTTCTATTTCGATGAGTTGCTGCACTGCTTCCGAGTTGATGCGGGCAAGAAGTGGCTGACCCTGCTGCTGGAAGAGAACAAGTTCAAGGTCAACCCAGAGCAAGACGCCATCATGCATCTGGTTGACGATGAGGGCGAAGTGGACTGCAGCGCCTGTGGCTGGGTGAACTTTGATGCGCTGGCCGAGCAGAGCGAACAGATCCAGTTTGAGCTGGTCAATGGCGAGCGTCGCTTACCCATCAATATTGAAGGCCCGGCCGCCGATGAGAGTATTTGCGTTCCGCTGCTGTTTGACCGGGATCGTTTCGCCAAGCTGCTCAGAGATGACCGTAATGCCGAGTATCTGCGGGCCAAAGGCAAGATCATTTTCGATAACAGCGAAAGTGGTGTGGTCGGGATCCGCCAGCAGCTGCTGAACCTCGAAGCACGGATGGTTGATGAACGGGCCTTGTATATCGGTCTGACTGCCGAACCAATGCCACTTGCGGCGATTAGTGCAAGGTTCCCTGATTTACATGGCGCTTATGCCGCCCTGTTTGACTATCTGCAACACAAGAAAACATTGCCGAGCCTGGTGGCCTGGGGCGATAGCTATTGCGCCCTCGTACAGCGGGTGCTGGATGCCTACGAAGCGGCGCTAAGCGAGATACCAACCAATGCGGTGTTGGCGCTCGAGCACAAACAGTTGATGCGCATTGGCCTGTGCCGCCAGGATGAGTGGCAACGCCTAAGCCCGCTGCACCCCTTGGTACTTGCCTATCACCTGCAATTGGTGGCCGAAATAAAAGCCGATCGCGATGAAGATGGCGTCAGCTCTTTTGCCGAATTGCCAGAGGTGACCCGCGAGCGCCTGGTTGCATCTGGCTTGCTGCCTTTCGTCTATGACAATGACTCTGGTTACGCCCATTTGCTGCCGGTGCGGGAGAATAGCTTCTGGCTCGACGTGGTGCCACAAAAGCAGGAGAGCTACAGCTACATCAAGCGTCTGGTGCGCGACAAACTGGCCGAGTTTACCCAGGCCTATTCCCGGCTGTTCAGTGCCGGGGCCAAGAGCACCCTGATCGTCAATGCCATCAATCAGGCGAGTGCGGCAGAGCTCTTCCTCGGTTTGATCGAACACTTCAAGCTGCACAAAGAGCAGGCGATCGCCATTCATGTGAACTTCTACGATGAGCGGTTGCAATTCAATGACTTCGACCGCTTTGCCGAAACGGCCGCTTATGACGAGCTGAAAGCCTGGCTTGGCTTGAACACCACTGCGCTGCGTGCTGAGGCCGATATGTTGATCGACCTTATCCGCAGCCGTTTGACCTACAGCAAGTTCACCCTGCCAAATGAGCGCGAGCAGTTTGCCTATGCCCATCTGGCGTTCTTCCGCAACCAGGAGCCGGTAGAGTGCCATCCCATCAATACCGATGAGGCACTGAGTGGTGTGTTGTGTGATGGTTTGATCGCCGGGGAAGCGGCCGAAACTAAAGGGGCGGCCTATTTCACCGCCTTTGGTTTGCGTGGCGTGCCCTATCAAGGGGTGCAGTCGCTGCGGGTGGCCCGCCTGTTGGGCAACCTGTGGCAACCGGCCAGCCAGAGCAATGCCCAGTATCTGGAAACCAGCCTGGGGCTGGCGGTCAGTGCTGATTTCAAGGCACTGCTGACCCGCTCTTATGACAGCGCACTGTGGACCACCATCATCGATCCCAAGGTGACTCTAGATTTCTTTACCAGTCAGCAGGATGTGGTGCTGATCCACTACTCGGATCAATACACCAGTGCGGCCGGTTATGACGCCATCACGGTGACCAAGCAGGTAGACCTCTTTAAACGCTTGCTGCAAAAAGAGGGTCACGGACAAGGGGAGACGCTGCTCTCCGAATTCAATGCCTTCAACGGCGAGTGGCTGCTCAAGATGCTCACGGCCAACGACAAGGAGCGCAAAGAAAAGAACGGCATCATCGGTGCTTACAAGTTTGTCTCGGCCCTGTTGCGGCAATCCGATATCTGCTGGGTTCCCCTCTCCGTGGCCGAGATGATCCGCGTCTCTGGCAATGTTGGCCTCAAGATGAGCGACAGCGAGTTCTCCCGTCAGGTGCATGGGTATCGCAAAGGGGCCATTTCCGATGACGTGCTCTTTGTCGGCTTCAAGGGCAAGCAACTCTATCTGTTGCCTCTGGAGGTCAAGACCGGTGTCAGACCTGACTTTGCCTATGCCGGGCAACAGGCGCTGGAGCTTAAACGTTACCTGATGGAAGAAGTACTTGGCCCCAACACTCTGGCCGCACGGCTCTACCGTGGTCTCTTTATTCGCCAGGTGCTGATGCAGGTCGACAAGCTTTGCCTCTATCAGGTGATGCAGCCAGCGCAGCTTGCACCGCTGCTGACCGAGCGGGAGTGGTGGCTCAAAGGGGAATATACCCTGGCCAGCGTGCCCGACTATCCCGAAGGCTTTGTGGTCGCCCATATCGAAAACGACAGCTTCTTTGTGCCTCACTACCAGATGACCGAGCGGGGCGTATTGCAGGTTGAACTGCCCTATGCCTTGCTGGGTAGCCTTATTCAGGCTTGTAGCGCCCCTGCGCTTGATGAGTTGGTGACCCTGTGCCATGTAGACAAACAATATCTGCTGGGGCCCAGAGAAGAGGCGGCGGAGCCTGAATACAGCTCTCAACCGCAGCCAACAGAAGGGGGCAATCAGGCGGTGGATATGGCGCCAGTGGAAGCAGCCACAGATACCCAAAACACCGACCCGGTTACCCCAGTAGCGGTGGAAACGGGACTGACCGGCAAGCCGACAGAACCCATGCGTATCCTGTTTGGCCACGAGGCGCTGCGGCAAACGCCGCTCTATTGGGAGCCCACCAATACTGCCCGCTTTATGAATACCAATACCGGCATCATAGGCACCATGGGCACCGGCAAAACCCAGTTTACCAAATCGCTGATCACCCAGCTGATGCGCCAGCAGGACAACAACGTCGAGGGAGCACGGATCGGCCTGCTGATCTTCGATTACAAATCTGACTATGTGGATGATGCTTTTAGCGAGGCAAACCAGAGCAAGCGGCTGCGGTTGTATCGCCTGCCGTACAATCCGCTCTCGCTCTATGGCGATATGCCGATGCTGCCGGTGCATACCGCGACCGGGTTTGCCGAGACCCTGGCCAAAGCCTTTGGCCTCGGGCCCAAGCAGCAGCTGCGGCTGCGCAAGTTGATCCTCGATGCGTATGAGCTGGCGGGGATCAGCAGGTCTGACGCCAGCACCTGGTCAAGGCCTGCGCCAACCTTGGCCCAGGTATGGGATCTCTATCTTGAACAGGAGAAGGTAGAAGAAGACTCTCTCTATGCAGCGCTCGACTCGCTGGTCACTTACGAGATCTTTGAAACCATGCCGGATAAGGTGAGCTCCCTGTATGAGTTGCTCGATGGGGTGACAGTGATCGAGCTGGCGGGCTACTCACCCCAGATCCAGAACCTGGTGGTAGCCCTGACGCTGGATCTCTTCTATTCGCAGATGCAAAAGCGCGGCAAACCGCAAGTCAACGGCGATTATCGCCAGATCACCAAGATGATCCTGGTCGACGAGGCCGACAACTTTATGTCGCAGGACTTCCCCAGCCTGCGCAAGATCCTGAAAGAGGGGCGCGAGTATGGGGTAGGGGTGATCCTCTCAACCCAGGACTTGAGCCACTTTAAAACCGGGGAAAACAACTACGGCTCTTATATTTTGACCTGGGTGGTGCATCGCGTCGCCGAGATCAAGAATGCCGATATCAAGGCCATCTTTAATAAAGATGATAAGACCGAGCAAGAACAATTAATGGAAACCATCCGCAAACTGGATAAGCATTTTAGTCTCTATATAGATGGAGATAAAAAGGTATCTATGATGCGGGATAGAGCGTTTTGGGAAATAATTAATAATTAATATTTGGTGTGAAAAATGGAAATAATACCTGAAAGTAAAAATCTTGAAAAAATCCTATCTGGTCTTGAGACTAGTTATGTTGTTCCTGATTATCAACGAGATTATTCTTGGTCTCCAAATGAGGTGGAAACTCTTTGGGTTGATCTTAATAATGCTCATGATCAGTCTTCTGAATATTTTATGGGAACGATAGTTCTTAAAAAAAATGATACTAAAGATGATTTATTTGACATAGTGGATGGTCAACAACGATTAGCTACTTTTTCAATTTTATTTGCCGTCATTGTGTCAATATCAAAAGCATTTCCTAGCTATCCAGAAATATTTAAAGACACACCAAGAAATAAGGAAAATCTCGAAAAGGCCAACAGAATTACGACTATTGCGATCAATAGACTTAGAGAGGCGAGTGAACCTGATAATTATTTCCTAAAATTAAATAAGAAAGATAATGTATGCTTTCAGCATATAGTAAGAAACTTAGACGATGTTCTTCATAGTGATGAGCAATTAAGAATTAACAAATCAGATAAACGATTGATTAAAACAAAGAAAACATTCTTTTCTTTAATTAAAGATACTATTACTGGAGATGACGCGATCTCTAAGCTAAATAGTCTGCTTGTTCATATGGTTAAGAAATTAAAGTTCATAACTATAGAAGTGAAGACAGACTATGACGCATTTTTATTATTTGAGTCATTGAATTCAAAAGGGATGGATTTAAGTGTATCGGATTTAGTTAAAAACAAAATATTGATGAAGTCTGCTGGTGATGAAGAGCAGAGTGATCGATTGCTTGCAAATTGGGATGACATGATAAATCTAGTTGAGTCTAGTCGTTTATCACCTGTGGATTTTCTTCGAGTGTATTGGGAGGCAATAAGAGGCATAAATACAACTAAGAAAGAACTCTACAAGTATATTAGCAAATATATTGATAGTAAGAATATAGATGTTGATTCATTTTCAGGCGATTTGTTAGAGAAAGCGAGTCAATTTTCAGAATATGCAGCAGAAAATCTTGCTTTTCCTGAATGTAAGCATAATAAAGAAAAGTATCTTGGGTTCTGTGGTGAAATAAATACAATGAAGTACACTACCTGCTACCCATTAATTATGTACACTATAAATAATAGACCGGAATTTTTAGAGGAAATAACTCGGGTTAGTCTTTCATTTCTCTTTAGATGGATCACAATTGGCGATTATTCTGTCGGTGGTGCAAAAAAGGTATTTGACTCTGTTATCCGAGAGATGAAAAAAGAAGAAGCTACACTTAATGATGTGTTAATGCCCTTCTATGCTCATAAAGATAAAATCGGTGATGACGCATTTATTGAGGCGATGAAAAAATTCAAAACTCAAGATAACCAGCTGGCAAAATATATTCTATCAAAATTCTATATTTGGCATGCTAATGGTGAGTCAATCCCTAATTATTCCGAAGTACATTTAGAACATGTTATTCCACAACAGCCTGAATTATGGAAAAAAGAGGGGGTTTTTCATCCTTCTGAAGGGACGCAAATAAATGACTTCATCTATTGCATTGGTAATATGACTCTGTTAAATAAATCTATAAATCAATCAATAAAAAATAAAGTTTTCATTGATAAAGTCATCGAATATAAGGGCTCTGTATTCCCAGAAACCAAGAAAATATATGAAAAATTTAACAGCGGACAAATGTGGAGTGTTGCCTGGATCGTGGAAAGAGGTGAGATGATCGCAAATGCAGCACCAAAAATATGGATGCTATAAATATCATAATCCCGACTTGTAATATTTTTTCCATACTTGAAACTGCATTTCTCGATCACTATATGATTCACCATCATCCATTCGCTTAAAATATGAAATCCGGGACCTGACACCATCAGGCTCCCGGAAATTTTCGCCTCTCTCTGATCTTGGATAGATATCGAGTACTTGGAGTAGTTGACTAAGTGCAACAACTTTGGGGTTGCTAGCACTAATTTTCTCTCCACAACGCTTAAGATCCTGATAAACAATCAAGGCTAATCTGTATTCATCTTCCGTCCATGGAAGATTTTTACGTTTTTTTTCAGTCATATGGCTTTGGTAAAATCGCTTAGACTACGGTGATTACGTAGTGAAGCTATACCATCTTCCACATGAGCAGCCCAGGCTTTTATCCACTCTTTATGATCCAGGTCAGGATAAATCATCTGGAGGGTGAGCTCGGTAACAACCAGTGTTTCTCCCAGCCAGGTGATTTTGTCGAGTACCAGGTTGCCATCCAGCTTTTTATGATCAGGGTGGTAGCGAAAATCAGTTTCCACTGAGCGGAAAAAAGCCAGACGTGCGGCCACATTGGGCGTGATCCCTGTATTGGCTTTAAGTCGTTTAAGCTGCTCTTCCGTTTGGCGGGTAAGCTGCATGCGATTCGGGAGCATTAACAAACCTCCTTGGCTTGCACTTGGACAGGACTCTCTTTCCAGAAATAGCCCTTGGTCAGTTTTGATGACTTGGTCAGCGCATCAAAGCGGATCTGATAGGCATGAGAGATATCATCAGCAAGAGCACTGGCAAAATAGCGTTCATCCACTTCGGTATCAGTCGACAGTAATATCACCTGATGACTGGCATAGGGGAAGTAGTGATGAATCAGCTTGTCTCTATGATGTGAGTCAAGGCGCCCCAGCGGGGTATCAATAATGACCGGCAGTTGTCTACCAGATGTTTTAGCCAAGGCTTCCAGGATCGCGATGGCATAAATTTGCTTCTCACCGGCAGAGAGCGACTTTCTATTGATAGCAATCCCAGCTTCGTCTACCAGCTCCACATCAAAGGTGTGAGGATTGATCCTGGCCTTAATCTGCAGATCTTCTTTTCTAGCCAATTTTCGGTAGGCCACTTCAAAATTCTGCTCCAGCGTTTTAACCCGGGCCTGGGTCAATACATCGCTGTATTCATCCAGCAAACTGATGGTCTCATTGGCATATTGCACTGCACTCACAGCACCATATTGTTCTCTGGCTTTATCGTGCAATTTCTGGATCTGGCGGGCGCAATCCAGTTGACTCATTACCGCTTGCTTGGCTTGTTCCAGCAGAGCCTTGTATTTGTGGCGCTCTTCTTGCCGTTGATTGTCCATCTCTCGCAGGGTTTGGAAGATATCCATCAGCTGCTCATCATCCGGTGCTCGCTCAATATTGCTGGCGGCTTGTTCCAGTTGATGTTCAACCTTGGCCAATTTACGACGCTGTGCATCAAATTTGTTCCAAGCCCGTTGGCAATCCTCACTGATTGTCGCGATGACGATGTGAGTCTCGCGCTCCGAGATATCAAAGAGGACTTCACCTTGCGGCTTGTTGGCCATAAAGCTGTCAAGCTGCTCTTCGATCGCCTGGGTTGTGATGGCCAGCGTCTCTTTACCTTTAAAGCCGATATTGGCTTTAAGCTGTTCGAGAAAAATATGGAGCTCTTGGGAAAAGCTGCGAGCCCTTTTTATCTCTATTTCTTTGGCCAGCTGTTGCTGCAGTTTGGCCATGGTGTTGGGGGCCAGTGCAAAGGGGAGGGAGCCATCACATTCATGGCGCAGACTCTTTTCAAGCTGTTCTTTTTCTTTTACCAGTTCAGCAACTTTCTGCTGCTCCTGATTTTTTGTCCGTGCAAATGCACCACCTTGTGCTGCCAGCATGGCTTCATATTTCTGAATATCCTGGGTAATCAGGCCAATCCTTGCCATCACCAAGTCAGCTTCAAATCGATAATGCTCGGCCTGTTTGGCAAACTGCTTTTTATTCTGCTCCAGCTCGGCTAATTTGTGCTGTTGTTGGGTACCCAGCTCTTTGGCTCCTTGCTGCTTTAAATAGATGCCAAGGTCGGTGCGCAGTTTGGCGATCAGGTCAAGGCCCAGCAGGCGGCGTACCGCGGTCTGCAGAATCTTGCCCGATTCATCTTCTGCCAATGAGGCTATCTTCTCGCCATCAAAAAAGAAGAGATCAGCAATACCGTGCGGGATTAACTCATTGAGAAAACCCTGGCACTGCTCATAGTTAAGCTCGTCCAGCTCGACCCCGTTTTGCAGCAGTTTTAGCCTATCTTTTTTATTGCGATTCCAGCTGCGAATAACGGTAAATTCAGACTCAGTGCCCCCTTGGTTATAGGTAAACACGAGTTCAATCGAGGCATCTTTAGGTTGCTGAGAGACGCTGACGCCGTTATGGATCAGTGCAGTAAGTTGGTCAATATAGTCCTGATTGTGGATGAGGTTATCAAAGGCCAGACGTCCATATAGTGCTAAACGGATGGCTGACAAAATCGACGTTTTGCCTGCGCCGTTGAGGCCACCAAACAGCACGATAGGCCTATCATGTCGCTCATATTCGCGTTTTTGTGGGGTCAGCTCTATTTCGTGGTGACCACGAAATACACGAAAGTTATGCAAGACCAACTTCTTAATGATCATTTTTTACTGCCTCACTAAACAGTGCTGCCATATCGTCGGCTTGTGCCAATTGCTTTTGCAATTCAGCAAGCGACTGTTCAATTTGTTCCACTTCTTCTTGATAGAGATCGCGCTCATTGCGCTTTTGTAATTGTGCCTGTTTCTGCTCTATGGCTTCGAGGCTGCCCCAATCCTGTTTCAGGATGGTTCCTATTTTGGCGAAGACGCCTTGGCGGCGGCTAAGCCCTTCAAGGGATATTTCGAGCTCTATCAGCTTCATCACCATCTCGGGCTCGACATCATAGCCCTGGCTTAGTTGTGCCAGCAGCTCAGCATCGCTGGCGTTAAAGCGTGACTGATCGTCGATTAGCCAGTCGAGGTCTTCGCCATACACTTCCCGATATATAGCTGGCAGTGAGTCATTCCAATCCGGTTCGTTAGGGTCAGTTAACCACTCTTGGCGAATCGCATGCAGCTCCGGCTTGGTGATCAGAGTAATGGTGTGGCCACGCAGGTTGAGGTCACGTTCCATCTCGAGCAGCTCTTTAAGCCACTCTTGGCGGTATTTCAGCCAATAAGGGCCGGGGACGTGCTTGCGTTCTGCGCTAAGCTCTTCACCCTCTTTGGCATATTGGTAGCTCACCTTGCCGGTGCGGCGCTTGTAGTTACGGTAGGTATCTTTTTGCGCAGGGTCTGTGGTCAGAGCTAGCTGATTACGAAACTTGAGCAGGGGGATCATCCAGTCTTCGCCGTTTTGGATCAGGCTCTCCATGGCTCGGTCTTTGGTGACCACGGTACAGGTCCAACACCCAAAGCGTGAATTACCACAAGAGGGGGTGCTGTCATCAATGACCAATGGACACTCACCCTGACCTGAGGAGTCCATATAAAGAGTCCAGAGCGGGCGGTTATTGCCGCCCCAGGGATTTTCCCACTCCTCCACATCATCTGGCGCGTATTTGAAGGCGCCGCGCAGCAGTTTCCAGACATCCTCAACATCCCAAGTGTCGATAGGGGTGTAGATGAAGGCATTAGCCAGCGTGGTATGGCGGGCAAGACGGGTTCCATCAATCTTGTGCTTGGCAATGACCTGGGCACGGGAAGCACTCTCGCTGCTGCGAGAGCCGAGCACAACGATCACCTCTTCAAACTGGCTGACCTTGTCTTTGATAAAGTCACTGACCGGGTTGATCTTCATTCGCTCGGTACACCAGCGAAAGCTGCGAGTCGGGGCAGGGTAGCCTTTGCCGAGCAGGTTTACCCAAAACGTCTCATGGGTTTTGGGTACGACAGGGTGAGAGGTAATGGGTAACGCATCGCGTTTGGCGCCCTTTTCGATTTGATCCATGGTCCGAATGATCAAATCGACGACAACAGGGGTCTCGACCAGGGTGTCTGATGACACGACAAAGACATCTTTGTGGCGCATTTCGGGCGGTAACCCCAGCAGTGCCAGATAGACCAGCGTCAGCACAGCAGAAGAGTCTTTACCTCCGCTATAACCAATGACCCAGGGTCGTTTGTCAGCGCAGTAGATACGTTGTACTTCAGCTACATACTCGGCCAGTGGGCGGCCGGCAAAGGGCTCGGTATTGATGAAATCTTCGTAATCGGCCAGATCATGGGCCTGAATCAAGGGGTTCATTGAGAGACAACCTGAGCTTCAAGTACCTTCTCCTCGGGGGTGAGGGGAAGGTTGAGTGATGTTTTAAGGGCGTTACAGGTAAGCTGGAGCGCTGTGGTGGATTTGCTTAGCTTGCCATGTGACATGGTTCTGCGAATCCATTCCGGGTTGGTTTTGCGCCAATCAATGGTCTTGAGCTTACCAAGGTCTGCTTGCCAGGTATCAGGATGCTCGCTTATCAAAAAGCGGCCGAGCATACCGAGAGCTTGCAGGCCGACGCCGTGAGCATGGACATACTCCTGCCGGAGTTGGGCTGGCGATACTTCTTTGCGACTGGCCATCTGCCAATCCGGCATCTGGTCGTAGACCGCTTTCCAATAGAGAGCAGCAAGCTTGGCCTCTTCATCTGTGCAGCCCTCTTTAGGCCCCTTGCCCAGTAGGGCCCGAGTTGCCTGCTTGATGCTACTTAAGGTGAAGAGCTTGCTGGAGAGCTGGGAGATGCTCGACTTTTCCATCTCAGTAAGCCCGACGAAGGGCTCCATGCTAGTAGCCAAATGGCGAGCAAGCTCAGAGCCTTGATCTCTATGGTCATAGAGCGTTGACAGTGACGGACTGGGTTTGACCGCGTACTTGTTGAGATCAGCAAACATTTGCTGGCTTCGGGTTAACCCTTCATCGACAAAGAACAAGACAGGGATGTTGTCCTGACCCAGTTCGGGGCGCTCTACCAACGCCTCTTCGATAGCTTTACGGCGGTGCTGACCATCGTTGATCAGGATCTGTGCATCCATGGGCACTCGTAAAGTGCCCAGGTTGTTGGAGCCGGGGTGTTCAGCAAACTCGACGTCAACAGCAATTGACGCAGTCAAGGCAGAGAATACGTAATCCTTGGGATTCTCCAAGAGGTATCGCACCATTTCCGGGATCCGAGATTTGTTCAATGTGCGTTGAGCCCGCAATTCAGGGGGGACTTCGCTCTCATCGAAGTTGAAAATTTTGGGGATGATGCGCATCGGGCAGGTAGCGATATAGAAGGGGCGACCGGCTTGTATCCCACGCACTGCGGGGAATGAGTAGCAGTAGTCAGCGTCGAAGTGGTTCATGATGATGCTCCTGGCTAGTCCTGATTCAAGTCTAGATTTACGTCAAAATTAACGTAATCACATGTTGTTATAAGACTGTGGATTAGGTTTTAGCGAGGAATAAGTAGTTTTTACGTTATTTTGGGGCGCTGATTTTACTCTTTTACGCTACAAATACGAAAGCCTGAAATTCGCCTTTTTTGCTCTTTGAGAGCTGATTCATATTGTTGGCGACTCAAGTGATGCTCTGTTTCCAGGTCCATCCCAAGCAGTTTGCTCAATCTTTGCTCCAACGCTCGTTGTGCCTTGAAGCTCGGATCATCCGGTGCCATCAGATAGCTTTTGTTGAGCAGTGGTGGCTGAGTCTGCTCATTGATGTAGTCAAAGAAGTCGACCTCCTGCTCGGCCATCTTGATCTTCACTCGCTCCACTAGATAAGGAATGGGCTTGCTGAAGTCGTCATACCCCATCAGGCTCACCTTGCCGGAGCGGATGTGCAGCTTGATCACGTCGATATCGGTCAAGTCACCGTAGAGCTGGCAGGCCGCCCCCAGGTAAACACGCAGCAGCGGCGGTAATTGCGCAATAAAGCATTTGTGCAGCAGCAGTGAATGGCTGGGATAGAGCAGGCTGTTGGGGAGCTGTTGATGGGCCAGCTCGCAGGCCTGGTTGATGAGGGCGATATCCGCAATCTGGTAGAGCAGTGCTTTGGCGGCCTGCTGTGCCTGCGGGTTGCCACCGAAAAAGGCTTTGATATCCCGCTGCAGCTCGCTGGGGTAGTGGGTATAGGTTTGGCGTTTGCCAAACAGGTTGAGTGCCAGGTAGACCAGCAAATCTTGCTGCCGCTCCAGCTCGGCCTGCTTTAACTGGGCAAGGTCAAAATGCTGGCCAAGCAGGGTCATGGCTTTGCGATGACTGCCTGCTATCTCTCTTAACTCGTCGCTTTGTTCAAACTCGTCAGTGGCTGGAATTCGGCCAAGGGTCAGCGCCCGCTGCCAGAAGGCTTCAAACAGCGGTTGATGGCGAGTGATCAGTAGTGCTGCTGCGGCCTGATGGTTGGGCGTGGGCGAGGTCAGCTGTTGCCAGCTGTGGTTTCGGCGTTGACGTTGTGCCAAAAAGCGCTGCTCTTCGAGCTTGTCTTTGAACACATAGAAGATGCCTGGCCCCACGGCGATGGCATTTTCATCCAATGTTCTGTCTATGTAGTGCTTGAGCTCGCTTTGGTTGTAGTAGCGCTGAAAGGTGTTGCGCGAGGTGATAACGCCATCTTTATAAGGGGTGAACTGGGCAATAAAGCTGTCGTTGGCCAGCATGGCCGAGACGACCAGCAGGGTTTGGGTCAGCTCCCAGGCGCCGAGCAGCGCCTCCATTCGCTCATCTTGATCCTCAATCACGTTGATCACAAAACCGAGATTGACCAGATGGGAGATCACCTTCTCGCCATCCGGACGAAAGTTCGGGTCCCAGCCCAGCGCGTCAATACCGTGTGCTTCCAGCTCCCGCAGGTCATCCCCCCGGCCGCAACCGTAATCAAACAGCGCATAGTCGCCGTTGAGATAACCATGGCGTGCCAGCATCTTCATGGGGGCTGAGAGTTCATGGCGAACCAACGCGGTTTTATGGCGATCAATTTGTGGGCCCCCCTCTTCGGGCGGCAGGGCGGAGGTGCGAAACAGGCGCCCATCAACCAGTTGGTATCCATGCCTTGCGATAAGCCGCTCCCACGATGCTTTGAAGCCAATCATGCGGGGATGATCGTAAAGTCCCGCCAACTCCCCCTCTTGGGTGATCTGGCGACAGCTCTCTGCCTGTGGGTGATCGGGGGTCAGCATGAACTCTTTGCGATGCAGAATGGGGGGATTATCCTGGTTGTCGTAGCGGGTAATGGTATGGCTTAGTTTGGCCAGATCAACGGTCACGCTCTGCTTGAGGCTGGGGTAGGCCTCTTCGAAGAAGGTGGGGTAGCTGAGCAGGGACAGCCTAAAGTCCTGCTTTGCCAACTTCACCAGATCCCATTCACACTCCGGCAGTTTGAGCGCTTGTGCCACCGCACAGACAAAGCGGTAGAGCTGTGGGGTGGTTGTGGCCAGGGTCTCTTTGTGCAGATAGACCGCGTCGGGCAGCACTTTTTTGTATGGCAGGGCAGCGACCAGTTGCGTGAAGCGCTCGGGGGTCAGCATCAGCACATTCCTTTGAGTTGGGTGAGTGTCAGCCGCTTGGGCATTCGTCTTTCATGGTGAGTGGTGAGTTCGACCAAGGCGCGGTTTTGCTCGGGCCCATAGCTGATATGCAGTGGCCGGTCTGGGCCATAGAGATAGAGACGATCAAACGGGGTGTGTTGCGCCAACCAAAGGGCTACCTGATAGCTGTTCTTCCCTGGGTATATCAGATCAACCGCGGCCCCTTGCCGAGGACAGATAACGCTTCCTCGCTGATTGAGTTCACAGGCCGCATGTTGGTCCAGTGTGGGGGCTATACCGGGGGAGGCGTTGGAAAGAATAGCTTTGCGCAGTGTTACCCCACAAAACCCATAGGTCAGCAATGGGTGACCAAATGTTTCTACCAGCGGATCGAGAATATGCGTTGCCAGTTCACGGTAGGCCAGCCAGCTCTCGGTTTGTTCAGGCAAGTTTGTGCATTGGATGCGTTGCCAAGTTTCACCACAGTGAAACAGCATCTCGAAGGTGAAATGTTGGCTGCAGGATTCCTTTATATCTATGGAGATGCCCCCTAACAGCTATCACAAATGGGAATGAACATGCCACGTTAGGCTGGGAAACCACATTCTGCCTTGACGGTATTATCTGTGGGGTTCCTAGCCAGAAAGCAAAAATTAGCACGCGGTGAGCTTTTCCTGCTATGCCCTTTTGTTGGTGGAAGCATTGGAACTGTGAGTGTGCGTGTGATTCATGCATCTGTGGATGAGGACTTGCGCTGGTTCAAAGGTGGTGCGCTATAATGGCTGTATATAAATACAGGTGTTTTGCCATGAAGCTGTTAACCCCAGACCCATCACCCGCCGAGGTGACCATCCCGCTGTTCTTGCACCGCGCCTCTTGCGGCTTTCCCAGCCCAGCCAGCGACTATCTGGAAGGGAAGTTGGACCTCAACACCCACTGCGTGGCCACCCTGCAGCAACCTTCTATCTGCGTGCCGAGGGGGAGAGCATGACCGGGGTCGGCATCTTTCCCGGTGACTTGCTGGTGGTCGATAAGAGCCTCACCCCGCGCCATGGTGATGTGGTGATTGCACTACTCGATGGCGGCTTCACGGTCAAGACCTTGCAGCTCAAGCCGAGGTTGCGGCTGTTGCCAGCCAATCCGGCGTTCGCGCCTATCGACCCTTGCATGAGCCTCTCCCTAGAACTGTTCGGAGTGGTCACCCATGTGATTGGCAATCTGAGGCAGCGTGATGGCTATAGCGCTCGTTGATGTAAACAACTTCTACGCCAGCTGTGAGCGGTTGTTTCGCCCTGAGCTGCGTGGCCGCCCGATCGTGGTGCTCTCCAACAACGATGGATGCGTGGTGTCACGCAGCCCCGAGGCCAAGGCGATGGGCATCAAGATGGCCGGGCCCTACTTCAAGATCCGCGAGCAGTTCGAGGCGCATGGCGGTGTGGCATTCAGCTTCAACTACGCACTCTATGGAGACATGTCTGGCAGGGTGATGAGCACGTTGGAGACCATGGCCCCCGAGCTGGAGGTCTACTCCATTGATGAAGCATTCCTGTCACTGTCGGAGTCGTTTGCCGGGGACCTGACAGCCTATGGACAACAGATCCGGCAGCGAGTGTGGCAGTGGACCGGCCTCACGGTAGGGGTCGGGATTGGCCCCACAAAGACCCTCGCCAATCTGGCCAACTATGCAGCCAAGAAGTGGCCTGCCACGGGCGGCGTCGTGGACTTGCGTGACGAGCTGCGCCGTGCCCGGCTGATGGCTATCACCCCGGTGGACGAGGTGTGGGGCATAGGACGGCGCTTGGGCGCCAAGTTGGTGGCACAAGGCATCAACACCGTTGCTGACCTAGTGGCTAGCGACGCCAAAGGGTTATGCGCCCAATACGGCGTGGTGGTTGAGCGGATCGTACAGGAGCTGCGTGGCCTGCCTTGCGCAGAGCTGACCGTTGAACCGGCGGCGAAGCTGCAGATCCTCTCGAGCCGTTCCTTTGGTGAGCGCGTGACTGACCGTGGAGAAATGGCCCAAGCGTTGTCAGGCTTTATGGCTCGCGCAGCCGAGAAGCTGCGGGCCGAGGGGATGTGTTGCCAGCGGGTGCACCTGTTTGTGCGAACCATCCCCTTTGATGAACGAGCCCCTTACTACAGTGAGCAGGCTGGCGTTCGGCTGGTCTGCCCTAGCGATGATACCCGGTTGCTGCTGCAGCAAGTGAACGTGCTGTTACCGCAGATTTGGCGCGACGGTTACCGTTATCAGAAGGGGGGCGTCATGCTGAGTGAGTTCACCCCCAAGGGGCAGCAACAGGCCGACCTGTTTGCCCCGTCCTCCGCTCAATCAGATGCGCTGATGGCAGTGATGGACCAGATCAAAGCCAAGGGATTGGGGCGAGTAGGCTTTGCCAGCCAAGGCACGGGGTCGCCTGAGTGGATGATGCGATAAGAGCACCTGAGTCCCTGCTACACCACCCGCTGGGAGGACCTGCCGGTGGCGAGGTAACCAAGGCACAATGAGGCCGCTACTTGGCTGTAGTAGGACGTTTTGGAAGTTAGTCGAATTTGAGTTGAGAGAAAACAGGGAGAGTGGATCGTTCACTGCGAGGGGAATGTGGCAGAGCAAGCGGTGAGGGGTAGCTGGCTCAGCTTGAAACAATGGAGAGATGGGTATGAAAAAGCCCAGCTCGAAAACTGGGCTTCAAATGTGGCTCCCTCGACAGGACTTGAACCTGTGACATACGGATTAACAGTCCGCCGTTCTACCGACTGAACTACGAGGGAATTGGCTCCTCCTACTGGACTTGAACCAGTGACATACGGATTAACAGTCCGCCGTTCTACCGACTGAACTAAGGAGGAATTGCCTGTCTCGTTAAGACGGGGCGAATATTAATGACCAGGGCGGCGGGTGTCAACCCGCGAATTTCTCGAAAACCGGATTTTCGGATTGTTTGCCCAAAAGTTGCGCTTTGCGGTTTATTTTCAGCACAATCAGTCCCTTGCCATCGCTCCCCCCAACCGGCGCAGGGGGCATTGGTTCGGTTCGCATCAACCTGATGATGACAGCATGATGTCGCGAACGTGCTGGTAACCAGGTGAGGCTCAAATGGTAATCTTTGTGGCTAAAAGGGGGAGAGCTGGAGTCAAGATCGGCGATTTGGCGGTAAATGGGCCAAATCATGGGGCAGAGTGCTTTTCATTGATCCTGCCCATCGAAAAAATGACCCGTCTGGAGTAAGGTTACGCAGGATACCATCGCCGCGTCGACAGCCCTGCCGGCCCTTGATGATGATCGGGCGCCGGATCTCTCCGGCCTTTATCTCCCTCTTCTGGTATTACGATATACATGCACAAGCAAGCCTCTTTAAATAGCGTGAAGCTCGCCATAGCCTTACGCCAGTCCTGTATTGATGAACCCTATAGCATGGCCCGCTTCGGCCGTGATCTTATCGCCGGTGTGACGGTGGGCATCATCGCCATCCCGCTCGCCATGGCACTGGCCATTGCCAGCGGTGTGCCGCCGCAACACGGTCTCTATACCGCCATCATTGCCGGAATCGTGATCGCCGTGACCGGTGGCTCCCGCTACTCCATCTCCGGCCCGACCGCTGCCTTTGTGGTGATCCTCTATCCTGTCGCCCAGCAGTTCGGGGTCGGTGGTCTGTTGATGGCGACGCTCATCTCCGGCCTCTTTCTGGTGGCGATGGGGATGGCCCGTCTTGGCCGCCTTATCGAGTACATTCCCCCGTCAGTGACGCTGGGCTTTACCGGTGGTATCGCCATCGTGATCGCCACCTTGCAGATCAAGGACTTCTTTGGCCTAAGCGTGCCCGAGATGCCGGAAACCTATCTGGGCAAGGTCGAAGCGCTGGCCGCCGCCCTGCCAAGCTGGCAGTGGGGCGATACCCTGGTGGGGGTCGCAACGCTGGCCGTGCTGCTGCTCTGGCCGCGCCTGCGTCTGCCGGTGCCTGGCCACCTGCCCGCAGTGCTGGTCGGGGTAGGTCTGGGTTTTGGCCTCCATTACTTTGGGGTGGATGTGGCCACCATCGGCAGCAAGTTCAGCTATACCCTGGCCGATGGCACTCAAGGGATGGGGATCCCGCCCATCGTGCCGACCCTGGTGATGCCCTGGGCCTTGCCCGGACCGGATGGTTTGCCAGTTGAATGGAACCTGGCGGCTGTTGAGCGGCTGCTGCCTGCCGCCTTCTCCATGGCAATGCTGGGGGCGATCGAGTCGCTGCTCTGCGCCGTGGTGCTCGATGGCATGACCGGTCGCAAACACAGCTCCAACGCCGAGCTGGTGGGGCAGGGGCTTGGCAACATCTTCGCCCCCTTCTTTGGCGGCATTACCGCTACCGCCGCTATCGCTCGCTCTGCCGCCAACGTGCGTGCCGGTGCTACGTCCCCCATCTCGGGGATCGTCCATGCGCTGGTGGTGCTGGCCGCCATTCTGGTGCTGGCCCCCTGGCTCTCCTGGTTGCCGCTCTCGGCCATGGCTGCCTTGCTGCTCATCGTGGCCTGGAACATGAGTGAAGCGCACAAGGTGGTGGAGCTGATCCGTCGCGCGCCCAAATCCGATGTGCTGGTGCTGCTGGTCTGCCTGTCACTCACCGTCATTTTCGACATGGTCATCGCCATCACCTTCGGGGTGATCCTGGCCTCCCTGCTCTTTATGCGTGAAATCGCCAAGATGACCAAACTGCACGATTTGGCCGAGCACAAGCGCTATGCCCACGAGGTGCCGGACAACGGCCTGCTCTACAAGATCAACGGCCCGCTCTTCTTTGCCGCGGCCGAACGGGTCTTTGCCGAGCTGGAAGCGCAAGTGAAAGGGCACCAGGTGCTGGTGTTGCAGATGGAGGCGGTTTCCATCCTCGATGCGGGCGGCCTGTCTGCCTTCCTCCACTTTGGCAAGCAGATGGCCAAAGCCGGGGTCGAGTTGCGGGTGGCCGAGTTGCAGTTCCAACCGCTCAAGACCCTGGCCCGTGCCAAGGTGCGGCCGCAGCCCGGCAAGCTGGAATTCTACGGTTCGCTGGAAGAGGCGCTCAAAGGTGAACATTTGCACGAAGCGGCAGTAAATTGATTGAAAGGGATACGAAACGGCATATTTTTGGTCACTTGGTTCGGATATTGAGCAAACGAACGCAAAAAGTAAAAAATTGCATTGACCAAAAGCCATCGTATCCCTTACATTACGCCCCGTTCCAGCGCAACAGCGCAGCGAATACCGTGTTGGCTGAACACGTTAAACCACAGACCAAAATTTGGTGAGGTGTCCGAGTGGCTGAAGGAGCACGCCTGGAAAGTGTGTATACGGCAACGTATCGAGGGTTCGAATCCCTCCCTCACCGCCAAACAGTAAACCCCTGCTTTAGAGCAGGGGTTTTTCTTTATGCATGATTTATTATGCGCCCCGACTATCTCAACTGTTGGTGGTTTGCATATCAGTTGATCGCATCATTCTGAAGATGGTGGGATCTTCTTCCGGTACCCTCAGATGTAAGAGAGGGTCATGGAGACCACTCTTGCTCGGATTAATGGCGTTTTCCCCATTTGCATCGAGACCTGTCCCATCTAGCCAAGCGCGTATCTATAAAAACAAGCAATATCTGCAGCATTTGCCTCTTCTGGATTGCCCGGCATGGTTGAATGCCATGCCAGCCAGATATTGCTCAAACCTCATCATTTCAAGCAGACAGCCTTGGGACAGAGCCCTAGTTCAGAGTAAGCCCTGCATCAACAATGAAGTCTTGGCCGGTACAGCCATTGGATTCGTCAGAACCCAGGAAGAGGGCCATGCGAGCACAATGTGAGCCATCGAGACGGAATTTGAGAGCTTGCAGTTCGACAAACTGGTTCACCGCGGCAGGGTCGAGTTGCGCCCACATCGCATCCTGTTTGGGGGTGCGGATTGCGCCTGGTACCAGGCTGTTAACCCGAATGCCTCTCGCGCCCAACTCCTGCGCCAGGGTACGGGTAAAACCATGGATGGCGGCTTTTGACAGGGAGTAGCAGACTCTCCCGGGGCGGCCCCGCATCCAGTTGATGGAGCCCATATTGATGATGCTGCCGCTCCCTTTTTGCTCCATGCCTGGCAGCACGGCTTGGATCGCAAACAACTGGTGACGCAGATTGATATTGATGCGGTTTTCGAAATACTCCTCGGTCAGATCCTCAATTTTATGGTGATCATCGCTGCCCGCGTTGTTGATCAGGATATCGACACTGCCCAGCTGTTGTTCAATGGTCGTAAAACACGCTTTGAGCAGAGTCAGGTCGGTGACATCGCAAAACAGAAACAGGCAGCCGAGCTCATGCGCGAGTGCTTCGCCTGCTGATTTATCAAAATCGAGGAAGGCGACTTTGGCTCCTTGGCTGACAAATGCGCGCACCAACTCTTCGCCAATGCCACTGGCGCCACCTGTAATAACGGCGACCTTGCCGGCAATAGAGTGATATTGTACTTGCTGGGAATAGTTCATAACTGCTCTCCGTGAGTCATAGATTGAATTCATCTGGCAACATTAGAAAAAGTATTTAACACCAATACGGATCCGGTATGCCTCTGCATCATAGGCAATATTTCTATCGTACCACTGTAATTCCAGATAAGGCATCCATTGTGGATTGATTCGATAGCGGGTTTGACTGGTTAGCTCCCAGTGATGATCTTTCCCATTAGCACTGTTGAAATTGTTAACGCGAGAAAAATAGTGCGATTCAAAAGTATGGGTCAAAGCTGGCGTTATTTTATTGATAATATACAGTGCGTATTCATTGGTATCGTTATTATCGCCATAACCATCAAGATCCGTAGTTAGATAATTTTGATGATTGTAACGGTATCGTGCAATAACGGAAAAGTTATCGGTAAAGTTGTACTTTCCATCCAGATACGCAGAGCCACCAGAGCCAGAGCTAGAGGAGTTAACCAAACCACCGGCATTGACCGAGAGTTTGGTGGTTAAATTTAATAGCGGATACCACCCTTCAATTTCGTTATAACTGTGCTTTAGCTTGTCTAGTTTATCGGTATTATACGCATTGCTGGCCATAATACCCGCACCAGATTCCCAGTTATAGCCGAGTCGCAACAATAACTCATTTTGGTCGGTAGCAAAGTTAAATGCCTCACGGCTTTCAAAATAACCGCCCGCGAAAGCTGCGTTGCAGCATATAAGAGGGATTAAGCATATTTTGGGGTGGATACGCATAGTGATTGACTCGCCAATGGTAAATTGATATTAAATCGTGCAGCGATTGGCATGAGGTAAATTAATTACCTCATGCGATGGTTTTTATCAGCCGGCTATTGAATGTTTTGCTTTACCAACTTATAAGTGGCACAGAAATCCTCACTGCCCAAACCGTTATTCAGGCCTTGCTGGTAAATGTTATTCACCAATTCGACTCCGGGCAGGGTCAGCGCTTCTTCGTCCATGAGGTTCTTCATAATGCCGATATCTTTGGCCATGTTCTCCAGCGAGAAGACAGTGTTGTAGTTCTCGGCGATCAGGGCACCTATCTTGCTGGTCAGATAGAAGTTGCTGCCGCCACCGTAAGAGACGGCGGTGTTGAAGCTCTCTTTATCGATGCCGAAATGATCGGCGGTGGCCAGCATTTCGTTGACACTGTTCTGAATTTGGGCGACCAAGGTGTTGTGCAGCACCTTCATGATCAAACCACGGCCGTTGCCCCCTAGGTGGATCTGGTTGCTGCCCATCATGGCCAGCAACGGCTTGACCTTTTTGTAGGCGGACAGGTCGCCACCTATGTAGATCCCGAGCTCGGCAGCCACGGCGGCAGGGACCGATTTGACCACGGGCGCATCGAGCATCACGGCACCGGTTTCTGCTACCTGGCGGGATAAGGCGATTGACACGGCCGGGTCAATGGTGGACATGTCGATGGTGATCTTGCCGGGGCCAAGGTGTGGCAGCAGTTCGGTATAGACCGCTTTGACGTGTTCGGAGCGCGGTACCATGGAGATGATCACATCCGCATCGGCTGCCAACCTGGCAATGGAAGGGGAGGCGATGGCCCCTGCATCGACCACACGGGCGACAGCCTCCAGATTGATATCGAATGCCAACACATTGCCATCAAATTTTTTGACGATGTTCTTTGACATCGCTTCGCCCATCAGACCAAGACCGATAAAGCCGATAGTTTTCATCCGTTGTTTTCCTTAAATGTGGGTTTAGCAAGACCGGCGATGTCAACACGCATGCTGAACAGCGCACCTGAGAGCGGACGTGCTGCCAGTTCGGCGACGTCCATATTTTCGCGAGTGGTAGTGATGAAGAGGGTCTTCATGTCCTCACCACCAAAACAGACCATGGTGGGGCAACGTACTGGCAAGGGATATTCGGCCAGCAATACCCCCTCTGCAGAGAAGCGGGCGATACGATGGCCATCAAACAGGGCGCTCCAGTAGCATCCTTCGACATCGATTGCAGCCCCATCCGGGCGCCCTTCGTCGGCGCGGGCTGCAAACTCGCGCAGCAGTTGCCGTTGACCGAGTGAACCGTCGCGGGCCAACGGAGTGCGATAAAGGCGGCGGTTGGGGGTATCAGTGGTGTACATCCAGCGCATGTCTGGGCTGAATGCCAAGCCATTGGCTCCCAGAATGTCGCACTGGATCACCGACATCTGCAGCTCGGCATCAACCCGGCATAGCAGGGCGCCGTTGTAATCTCGTGGGCTCCAGTAAGTGCCCGCATAGAAACGACCCGCCTGATCGGTACCGCCATCATTAAAACGGGCCAGCGCTGGGTTATTGGGATTATCGGCGACTTTACGCTCAATTTGCCCGTGTTGATCACACAGATAGATCCCGGTGCGCATCGCTGCGATAAAGCCACCCTGTTCGCGCAGGGCAAAACAGCCCACTTCTTCGGGGAAGGGGATTGTCGTCATGGCGCCGCTTTCGGGGTGATAGCGGTGCAGGCAACGCTCGAGAATATCGGTCCAGTAGAGCGCCTGTTCATCAGTGCTCCAGGTCGGGCACTCGGGCAGATGGCCGCGGTAGTCGGCAAGTAGCAGAGCAGGATTAGGCATAGTGAGAAACCTCAAGCAGCATGGAGATCTGCAACTGCCCATTGGCTGGCACAGTGGCCATGGCCAGCGCAGTGTCACCAAAGCCACCGTTGTTGATGGCATCATTGATATGAGAAACCGGCTCGATGGCGATGAAGTCACGATCGGCGGGCGGCAGAAACAGGATGGCGTGAGGCGCATCGGGTGAGCTCAGGGTCACCATCAGCTTCTCATCTGGCCAGCGCACCCGTGCACAGCCACTCCAGTGATGGAAGCAGTTATCGACACTGGCGGGTTCAGGTTTGCGCCAAGTGCGATAGTTCCATTGGGTCGGTAGTGGCGCGAGACCAGTGGGCAGGGACTTGTGGTCGTTGAGTACCACACCGCCTGCGTCGAACTGGATCTCGGCGTGCGCCGCACGGGGAAAATAGGGGTGAAAGCCCAGCCCAGCCGGGACAGCGTGATCGGCCAGATTGTGGTAAGTGAGTATGATATGCAGCGCATTCTCTTGCAGGGTGAAGCGCTGAGTTGCCCGATAAGGCCAGGGCCATTGCGCCGCGGATGCTCCCTGTGCGTCATGGTGCAGGGTCAGCACGACAGAGTCATCATCTGCATCCCCTTCTTGCCATGGCTGCTGCCAGCCGTTGCCATGAATTGAGTGGGGATGATCGCCAAAGTTACGCAGCAGGGCGTAATCATATCCGGCGAAGTGAAACCGTCCATGAGCAATACGGTTGGAGTAAGGTACCAGGGGAAAACAGCCCCCCTGGTTGACTGTGACGTTCTGACCATCGGGCAGGGAGCGCAAGATCTCCCTGCCATGCCAGGTCAGTTTGCCGATAGCGCCACCAAGCTCGGGGATGAGCTCCAGATCAAGCGGGCCGCTTTGGCGGTGAAGCCTCTTCATCAGTAAACCTCGCCACCGGATATGCTCAGACGTTCCCCCCGGATCGCGGCGAGCTGTTCACGGGCGCGAGCCAGCAGGTAACTCATGTCGGAGCCGAGCGCCACGAAGCTAAAACCCATCTCTTGATATTTGTTCACCAGCTCGGGGTTGCCACCGACGATCCCGCAAGGCAATCCCAAGCGCTGGCACTTCTCCAGCCCTTCACGGATCTTGGCTTGCACCTCGGGGTGAGAGGGATTGCCAATATGGCCCATGGCTGCGCTCATATCGCCGGGGCCGATAAAGAAGCCGGTCACTCCTTCAATGGCCATCTCTTCCATGGCATCAATGGCGTCAGGGGTCTCAATTTGCAGGATAAGGCAGAGCTCTTCCCGGGCTTTACGCACGAATTCGGGTTCGGCACCGTAACCGGACGCACGATGCACCGCGGCAAAGCCGCGTTTGCCTAGGGGAGGGTAGTAGGCCGCCTCTACCGCTTTGCGGGCTTCTGCTGCACTGTTGACAAACGGCACCATCAGCGACGTTGCACCGCCATCAAGCGCCCGTTTGATCAACACAGTGTCGTTCCAGGCCAGGCGGTAGAGTGGGGTGGTGGCCGGGTTGCTGGCACGAATGGCGCGATCGATACGGATCGCATCCAGGCTATCGACCGGCACATGTTCCTGGTCCAGCACCAAGAAATCGAAACCGACAGTCGCCATGGCTTCCGCCACCGTATCGCTGCCAGTCATCATCCAGGTGCCCAGTGGGCGTGGACCTTGAGTAATCGCAAGTTTGAACGGATTCATTGTTTGCTCCTTTAGAAAATCGGGGGCTCGGGCACTTTGCTGCCAGCCTGGAGGAAATCGAAGTCACAGCCCTGATCGGCCTGGGTCACATGTTGTTGATAGAGTGCGGCATAAGAGCGTTCATAAACTTTGTGTACCGGTTTGAGCGTGCGGCGGCGCTCGGCCAGCTCTTCATCACTGACCAGCATGTTGAGGCGGCCATTGGCGATATCGAGCTCGATGAGGTCACCGGTACGTACCAGTGCCAGTGGGCCACCAATGGCCGCTTCAGGGGCAACGTGCAGGATACAGGCGCCATAGTGAGTACCGGACATGCGGGCATCACTAATCCGCACCATGTCGGTGACGCCTTGTTGCAGCAGCTTTTTCGGGATCGGCAGGTTGCCCCACTCCGGCATGCCCGGCGCGCCGACCGGGCCGGCATTGCGCAGGATAATCACTGATTCCTTGGTTACCTCCAGGGCGGGGTCATCGATGCGATCCGAGAGCTCTTGATGGCTGTCGAAGACGATGGCAGGGCCCTTGTGGTGGCGCAGTTCGGGTTTGGCGGCAGATGATTTCATCACAGCCCCGTTGGGACACAGATTGCCGCGCAATACTGTCAATGCACATCCACGGGAGAGCGGTACCACAGGGTTATCTAGCGAGCGGATCACGTTGTCGTCATAACAGGTCGCGTTGGCAATCCACTGTGCAACGGGACGATTGGTGACCCCGATCGCATCGAGGTGGAGGAATGACTCCACCTTTTTCAGCTGGGCCATCAGACCGCCGGCGAAGAAGAACTCCTCCATCAACTGATCACCAGAGGGAAACAGATTGGCCAGCACAGGGACTTCCCGTGCCATCGACTCCATGTCTTCCAGAGTGAGGTTGATGCCCGCCCGGTTGGCCATCGCAATCATGTGGATCGCGGCATTGGTGGAGCCGCCGAGCGCCATGTAGGCCACTACGCCATTGAGGAAGTTGGCTCGGGTCAGCCAGCGGGAAGGTTTGTGATCATGCCACACCATGTCGACGATGATTTGGCCGCATTGGGCTGCCATCTGGACGTGTCGCGAGTCAGCGGCGGGGATGGAGCTGGCCCCCGGCAACATAAAGCCCATGGCATCGGCGATGGAGGTCATGGTGGATGCTGTGCCCATGGTATTGCAGGTGCCGATGGAGCGAGTCATCGCCCCCTCCAGCTCGATCCAGTCATGCTGGGTAATGGCCCCCAAGCGCAATTGGTCCCAGAACTTCTTGGTATGGGTACCGGCACCGGTGACATGGCCGCGCCATTTGCCGCTCGACATGGGGCCGGCGGGGCAGAAGATCACCGGCAAGTCCATCGAAATGGCACCCATCAGCAGGGCTGGCGTGGATTTGTCGCAACCGCCGAGCAGCACGGCCCCATCGATAGGATGCTGGCGCAGCAGCTCTTCTGCCTCCATCGCCAGAAAGTTGCGATAGAGCATGGTGGTCGGCTTGACCAATACTTCCCCGACCGACAGCGCGGGCAATTCAACGGGGTAGCCTCCCGCGGCCCAGACGGCTCGCTTGACGGCCTCGGCGCGCTCACGCAGGTGGCTATGGCAGGGGCTCATTTCACTCCAGGTATTGATGATCCCGATCACTGGCTTGCCCATGAATTCGTCGCGGTTCAAGCCACTTTGCTGACTGCGTTGACGATGGGCGAAGGCTCGGATGGTGTCGGGGGCATACCAGCGTTGGCTACGCAGCGCCGAGATATCGAGCTTGGCCAGGTTTTCACTGTTGAATGACATAGGAATAGCGCTCTCTTTGTCTGATTTGGTTAAGGATTAATTCAATAAAAACAGCATGTTAAATTCAGCCATTCTGACCCGCACGAAGAGGGGGGGTGTCAGGCGATGGAGTAGATTGTTCACTCATTCGGTGATGGGGTTTCCGGGGAGAAGCAAGGGCATGGCGTTGTGCCAGCTCCCGGACGATCTGTTGATAGCGAGCATCAGTGAGCGGGTAGAACAGCAACATCAAGGCAGCAGCGCAAATCAGGACACAGATCGGGTAGAGAAACATCAGATTGGCGATGCTGCTTTGGGTCTCGGTGCTTTGCGTCGCGTTGGGAACATAGTCTGACCATGCCAGCACCAGCCCGGGAATGAGGCCCGCAAGCGCGGCCGAACATTTGCGGCAGAAGGTCAGACTGCAGTAGACCAGCCCTTCTGTGCGGATGCCGGTTTTCCATTCCCCATACTCGACGGTGTCAGAGATGAACGCCCAGTTGAGACTGTTGACGAAAGCGGATCCCCACAGGGCCAGGGAGGTGAAGAGGATGTAATCGAGAGCACTCTCGCTGTAGAGGTAGTTGAGCAGGTCACCGCATATCCACACGCCAATGCCGGCCAGATAGACAGGCAGTTTGCTAAAACGGTGCACGGCAAAGGGGACCAGCAATACACCCAGGTAGATACACCCTATGCTGATGAAGCTCATGTAGGCGATCATCGATACGTCGCCAATCACATATTGGGCGTAAAAAACCTGAACAATCAGCTTGGTGTTGAACGCTGCTAGCGTCAGCAGATTGGCCAGCGCCAGGATGCCCAGCGGACGGTTTGCCAGCACGGCCCGTGCGTTGGTTTGTACTGCCGAAAACCCCGATTCGTTGACAACCGATGGCAGCACATGGCGTTCACGAACTCTGCTGTAGCAAAAGAGTACTGCTGCAGCCCCCATGACCGAATAAATCAGTACCGCAACGCTATAGCCGACCTGTGGTTTGTCAAACAGCAATACCAGCGGCATGAACCCCACCGAGCAGAGCAGTAATCCGGTATTGGCTCCTCCCTGGCGCCAGGCGGCGAGCTCGGCTCGGTCCTGGAGTCGCTTGGTGAGGGCCGGGACCATGGCGCCATAGGAGGCATTGCCAAAACTGTAAAAGGCACCAAACATCATGAACAGCAGGGTAAACAGTACTGTTTTAGCGATGACCGGGAGCTCAACGCTGGTAAACAGGGCGGTGTTGATAAGAGCCAGTGGCACTATGGTCCAGAGCAGGAAGGGGCGAAATTTACCTCTGGGGCCGAGCTCGGAACGATTATCCAGCACGCTGCCGGTCACCAGATCGGTGCAGGCGGTAAAGAACTTCGAAACCAGAAAGATTGCTCCGGCCCATGCTGCCGGAATGGCTGCCACATCGGTCAGGAAGATCAGCAAATAGAGAGTTGTGCAGTTGAGCAGGAAGTTATAGCCGAGATCACCCACTCCGTAGGCCATCTTTTCCTGCCATGCCAGACGGTCACTTGCCACATTGCGATATGTCATGGGATCACATCCTTGAAGAGAGCAACAGCGTGGCCAGCACGCCGCTGCCAGTTGCATGAGAGTCAGCTTTGGGTGGTCGCCACACGGCGGGCACCAAGGCTGGCGATGATCTCTTGATAGCGCTGCTCGTTGAGGGTGTAGAAGAGGGCCATCACCAGTGCCGTTACGATGGCCAGGCTTGCCGGGTAGATGAAAATCAGTCCGGTGATCCCGGCTTTGGCGGCATCGGTTTGCTCCACATTGGGCATGTAGCCAACCAGTGCCAGAGCAAACCCGGGGACGAACCCTGCGATAGCTTGCGAACACTTTCTAAAGAAGGTCATGCCGCAGTAGACCAAGCCTTCGGTACGGGTACCGGTTTTCCACTCACCGTACTCAACGGTATCTGAGACAAACGCCCAGTTAAGGCTGTTGACGAAAGAGGTGCCAAAGAACGCCAGCGAGGTGAACAGCACGTAACTCATGACGGTGCCACCGAACAGGTAGTTGGCAATGTCGCCGGAGATCCACAGGCACAATCCGGCCAGATAGACAGGTTTTTTGCCAAAGCGGCGTACCAGCGCAGGCACAGACAACACCCCGAGGTAGATGCACCCCATGCTGACAAAGCTCATGTAAGAGACCATGGAGACATCACCCAGAATGTACTGGGCGTAGAAGACCTGCACGGTGAGTTTGACGTTGAATGCGGAGAGGGTCAGCAGGTTGGCTACTGCCAGCACCAGCAACTGGTTGTTCTTGAGTACCGCCTTGAGCCCCTCCTTGATGGTGGGCTTCTCGACTATCTGGTCAGGGTCATTACCTATGATGGTGTGGTGTTCTTTGACGTTGAGGTAGCAAAAGAGCACCGCCGCCAAGCCGACCGAGGTGTAGGCCAGGGCTGCCACCATGTAGCCGGTCTCCTGGGATTCAAACAACATGGCGATGGGCATGAAACCGACGGTGGCTAACAACAGGCCGGTGTTGGCTCCGCCCTGACGCCATGCTGCCAGCTCTGCGCGATCCTGAACATTTTTGGTCATAGAGGGCACCATGGCGCCATAGCTGGCATTGCCCAAGCTAAAGAACAGGCCAAAGGCCATAAAGCAGACGATGAACAGGGTGGTCTTGGTCTCGCTGTCGAGCTCAAAATTGCAAAACAGCAACATATTGCAGACAAACAGGGGCACTATGGTCCAGAGCAGCATCGGACGAAACTTGCCGCGAGGTCCGAAGCTCTTGCGGGTGTCGAGGAAAATGCCGGTGCCCAGGTCGGTGAAGCCGGTGAACACTTTCGCCACCAAAAAGATGACGCCTGCCCACGCCGCATTGATACCTGCTACATCGGTCAGAAATTTAAGCAGGTAGAGGGTGGTGATATTCAATACAAAGTTGTAACCAAAATCGCCGACGCCATAGGCAAGTTTTTCCCTAAAAGGCAGTCTGCTTTCGATATGCGCCTGAACAACCATTTTATTCTCCATAGTGTGGAATCCATCCGGCAGCCCAATAATCGTAGCGATGCGATTATTGGCGCAAGTGTGATTGTTGAAAAGTGGGATCCAGATCGAGAGATTGCGCTGGTGGTTAAGGATTCTCTTACAAATAGTGCTTGCAAGCGAGCTAAACGTTTTCATGTGGCGGGTGTTGATTGGTGATCGAGATCGCTGTTTGGGTTTTACGCGATTGAAATGAAATCGTAGCGCTATTATTGTGTTTGCGAGCAAGCGGGGATGGCCCGACTAAACAGGAGCTTATGCAATGCAACTCGAATTTTCGTCACAGGCGTTAACGATTCAGCACCAGCAGCAGTTGTTATTTTCTCATCAAGCGGATGCCCCAGCGTTTTATATAGGCAAGGGCCGGGAAAAAATGGAAATTTATCGCGGCAACTTTGACATCGAAGACTACATCGAGTCTCGCGTCGCATTGACTCATATCGAACAGGTTGACAACAACCTGTTCGTTTTTGCCCCGAATGCCTTGACCCCGGCTTTGCTACAGGTGGCTGTGGTGTGTGATGGCGATGATGTGATGCTTTATCCGACCATACTGGACGAGGCATATAACCGCTTTTGGGTCAGATTGCCGGCCGAACGTAAAGAGCATGTCTGGGGTTGTGGCGAGCAGATGTCCTATTTTGATTTGCGTGGCCGTCACTTTCCGTTGTGGACCTCAGAGCCCGGTGTTGGTCGCCATCCCCACAGCGAGATCAAATGGAAAGCCGATGTGATGGGCAAAGCCGGTGGGGATTACTACCACACCAACTATCCGCAACCCACGTTTGTCTCCTCTCGTAAATACAGCTGCCATATCGACACCACCGCTTATGCCGATTTCGATTTTCGTCACGAAGGGTTTCATGAGCTGCAAGTGTGGGCGATCCCGCAGGCCATCGAGTTGCGCACCGCAGAGAGCTATCTGGGCATTATCGAAAAACTGTCCGCCCGGTTTGGCCGCCAGCCCAGGTTGCCTGAGTGGGTTTACAAGGGGGCGATCCTTGGTCTGAAGGGGGGAGAGGTCAATACCTTCAGTCGTCTGGAAAACGCCCTTGACCATGGTATCAAGGTTTCGGGTTTGTGGAGTGAAGACTGGTGCGGCTTGCGGGTCACCTCGTTTGGCAAGCGCCTGTTCTGGGACTGGGATTGGCAGCACCATCAGGATCGCTACCCCAATCTGCCCGCCAGGATCAAGGAGCTCAATGACCAGGGCATCGAGTTCATGGCCTACGTCAACCCCTACCTGTGTGAAGATGGCAAGCTGTTTCCGATCGCCAAAGAGCTCGGCTATATGGCGCTGGACAAGGATGGTCAGGTTGCGCTGGTCGACTTTGGCGAATTCTATTGCGGCTGTATCGACTTTACCAATCCAGACGCCATGGCCTGGTTCCGTGATACCGTGCTGCGTAAAAACATGCTGGACATGGGGATCAAGGGGTGGATGGCTGACTTTGGCGAGTACCTGCCGACCGATAACATCTACCTGCACAACGGTGTCGATGCCAAGCTGATGCACAATGCCTGGCCGACTCTGTGGGCCCAGTGCAACGCAGAAGCGATCGCGATGAACGGCCAAACCGGTGATGCCCTTTTCTTTATGCGAGCCGGTTACACTGGGGTGCAGCAATACTGCCCGCTACTGTGGGCAGGCGATCAATGTGTCGATTTCAGCCGTCACGACGGTCTGGTCACGGTGATCTCGGGGGCGCTCTCCTCCGGTATGTTGGGGAACGCGTATCACCACTCGGATATCGGTGGCTACACCTCACTGTTTGGCAACCGTCGAACCAAGGAGCTGTTTGACCGCTGGGTTGAAATGGCTGCCTTTACCCCAGTCATGCGTACCCACGAAGGTAACCGCCCTGATGAGAACTTCCAGTTTGACCAGGATGGCAGCACGTTGGCGCATTTTGCCCGGATGACCCGAGTTTATTGCCACCTGACTCCTTACTTACGTAGCCTGGTGGATGAAGCGGCTGAGAAAGGGTATCCGGTTCAACGTGCCATGATGCTGCATTTTGAACATGATCCCGAGGTCTACGTCATACAGGATCAATACCTCTATGGGTCAGAGTTGCTGGTGGCACCGGTTCACCAAGGGGATGTGCGTGAGTGGACAACTTACCTGCCTGCAGGTGAGCAGTGGACGCATGTCTGGAGCGGCCAGCGCTTTACAGGGGGCCAGCGGGTCACTCTGCCTGCACCGATTGGCCAGCCCCCGGTGTTCTATCGTGCCAAAAGTCCCTGGGCTTCGCTGTTTGCCGAGCTAAAGGATCTGGCGTAAATCGCACCGGCGTTCGCTATAGAGGATGCGACCCGGATAACCCATGGCCGTGACAATGTTCACGGCCATTATGTTTCAACAGAGGAGCAGAGCAGCATGATTGACACTCTTGACGTTGTGCAAAACCCCAGCCAGGACGACATAGATTTTTTACGAGACAACCTGATCAAAACCAATCGTGAGTTTGTCGGTGAACAGATACGTCGCCCACTTGCCATCTTCTATCAGGATGAGCAGCAACGTCGTGCCGGAGGATGCAGCGGCCATACCTACGGCAACTGGCTCTATATCGAGTATCTGTGGGTGGCCCGCAGTCTGCGGGGGCGCGGTGTAGGAGGCCGGTTATTGGCAGCAATGGAGCAGGCTGCCCTAGAGCGCGGCTGCCGTTTTTCACAGCTCGATACTTTTAGTTTTCAAGCAAAGCCTTTTTACCAAGCGAGGGGTTATTCCGTCGTGATGACGTTGGAAAAGTGCCCGGTGTTTCATCAGCGATATTACTTAACCAAAACCTTGTAGCGCTGGCAGTGACTGGTGCCCTGCTTAAAAATATCTGACGCAATGGATAGTGTTCTGGTAGATACATGGGGGGCATTTATCTTTATGGGCTATTTATCAAGGCCATGGTTTTGTGATGGTTCATGGTGTGACTATATTGGCTTGGTCACAAAACAAACCGGGTACTCTGTCTGGGGATCAAGTCAAATCCTGCATCAATGATCTCGCCTTTATAATCGGGATCGCGAGCCATCCGCAACATCATAGATGCAGCTTGGCTGGCAACAGAGTGAATATTGATATTGATACTGGACAAGGTCACGGGGGCCAGATAGCCGCTGCCTGGAAAATCGCCAAACCCGATGATAGATAGTTGCTCTGGTACCGGGATATTGCGTGCAATCGCCTCCATCAGCAATGCAGTACCAATGGTATCGTTTGATGCAAAAATGCCGTCGAGTTTGCGCTCTTTGAGCAGTGTCTTGATGAGTAGTTCGCGTGCGGCGGGGTAAATATTGTCGCTGTAAGGGATTTCGACCAACAAGGGATCCATACCCGCCGTCTCAAGTGCCTGGCAAAAGCCGCTGTAGCGGCTCTGCGCACGCACGTCATCGTTAAAACGGGTCGTGAAATAGGCAATTTTATGGCAGCCGGAGCGTATCAGGTAAGATGCGGCATCGTAACCCACCTGAAAATGATCTATACCGACCTGCGCGACAAACGGACTGGCTTCACCGATTTGCCATGCTTGAACCACAGGCACCGCACTGTGCTCCAGCATACGAATCGTAGTATCACTGTGCTTCGCGCCAGTGAGGGTTATGGCGGCAGGAGACCATTGTAAAATGGAGCGGATCTGCTGCTCCTCTTTTTCCATTGAGTGATCATGAGATGCGATATAGAGCTGAAAACCTGCATCACTCACGATATGTTCAATCTGCTGGACAAAGGTACTAAAGGTAATATTGGAAATGGAAGGAACGATAATTGCCATTGCCGAGCTTCGCCCGGCAGTAAACTGACTGGCAATTTTGTTGTGCACATAACCCAATTCATCAATGGCACGCTGAATTTTATGGCCGGTATTGGCTTTTACCTTGTCTGGATGACGTACATAAAGTGAGACTGTCGAGGGGGACACCTTGGCCAGGGCCGCGACATCATCAAGCTTGACGGTTTGTTTGCTTCTCGAGGACACGTGTTCTGCTTCCTGATTGGTTTTACTCGGCTCGACATCCTTCGTTATCTGAGGGAAAAGCCATCCAATAATCTCCCGACATGTATTTAAGTGTATAAAAAATAAGGCTTAAATAAAAGTGATGATTCGCTGTAGGAGGTGCGTCGGCAATTCGGGTTACTTGTATGGTAATTAGATTTTGGTTAGCCATTACAAATAAAAACGTGTTGCCAAGAGCGCTTGAGCGTTTTGGCATCCAATGTCGAAAAATGAGCCTCTTTAACTGCCATGACCCATGGCAGTTAACTGTTCAAATAAACACCGCACCACATGGTGAAGGGTGGTTACTTCAGGGTATGAGTATTTAGTGTTATGGGAATCGGTAGTTCTCATCAGCACTCTCTGCAATCGTCTAATGGGTGTTACAACCGCGTTGGATAGCTCACCGTTTAGTGCCTGGGACGTAGCGACAACCACTTGGCAGGGGGGTTATTGAGCGTGTGGCTCTGATGAAGGTAGTGGAGAGACGATCGCCTCCTGCCTGTATTGGCGCAGCAGTTTGAGGAAATCATCCGGTTCCCGATCCAGGCTGCCTACCGGGATCAACAGGTCATAACCGAGCAAGTGGCGCATGCGAATCATCCGTTGAGCCAGCATGGCCAATGCGCCATCGTAGTGCAGCCCTTGCGGGGAGCAAAAGTGACTCTCCTCCAGCCAGTCGATGCCTTGTAAGGGGTCATTTGTATGCACTGGCTGCCCATGGAGCTGCTCATTATGCAGGGCATGCAGCAACACAGGGCGCTGCTCTGTCAACAGATGCACGGCCAGTCTGGGAGTGATCAGTGTCAGAAACTCGTCATACTGTTTTATCTTGAAACCGATATAGGGCAGGGGCTGGAGATCCCAACCAACATGGATTCTGGGTTGATCGATACGCTGGATGTTGTGCCACTTCAGTGCCCAGCCGCCATATTTGTGGTGATAGTGGAGGGAGTGCTGGCATAGGGATAGGCTGATCGGGGGCTCATTGAGCTTGAACCAGCCTATCAAGGTTATCATCATGCCACTCAGTAGCAACAATATATAGGCCGGGAGCACCGGGCCTTCCACAAGCAACCAGAGTAGTAATAGCATCAGGCTGGTGATGAGCCCCCCGGCCCAGATCAGGGTTAGTCCGTTTCGGCGGACCAGAGGCTTTATATGTTGTGTCTCCATTTAACCTCCTTGTCCTGATGAGGGGAGCGATCTTTTATTACACCACCCGTTTGTCTTTGACCAAGTATAAGCGCCGCGTTTTTGCGCTGGCCAGCAAAGCAAATGGCAGTCATGGGCCGGCTCGGGTATAGTCCTGCGCCATTGGCGTTATCCTGTTTTGCTGACCCGTCGTGGCCCTGGTGGTGGCGAGGGGCAGGCCCGTGTAAGGAGTGTTATGAAGTTCAGTCCCCTGCTCGATGAGATGATGAAAGCCCTGCAGGTATTGCCGGGGGTGGGGCCCAAGTCTGCCCAGCGGATGGCTTTTACCCTGCTCGAGCGTGAGCGCAGCGGCGGTTTGCGTCTGGCCCAGCTGCTCTCTCGCGCCCTGACCGAGATTGGTCACTGCAGCCACTGTCGCACCTTTACCGAGAACGATCGCTGCGATATCTGCGCCAATCCCAAGCGGGAAGAGAATGGCCTGCTCTGCGTGGTGGAGAGCCCGGCGGACGTGGCGGCCATCGAGCAGACCGGTCAGTTTTCCGGTCGTTACTTTGTGCTGATGGGCCATCTGTCGCCGCTGGACGGCATCGGCCCGGAGGAGCTGGGGCTCGATATTCTCGAGCGCCGTCTGAAGGAAGAGCACATCAGTGAGCTGATCCTCGCTACTAATCCCACCATCGAGGGGGATGCTACCGCCTGGTATATCGCTGATATGGCCCGTGCTGCCGGGGTAGAGGTGAGCCGCATCGCCCACGGTGTGCCGGTGGGCGGAGAGCTGGAGCTGGTGGATGGCACCACGCTCTCCCACTCCCTGATGGGGCGTCAGCGCCTCAAATAAGGGGCGGGATAGGGCTGTATCATTGCGGCTTGATCAGAAAATCGGCAGTTGAATGGAAAAAGGGGGCGAATGAGCAGGATTGCACATTCGCCCCCTTGATATTTGATTGGCCGTCCCCATCTAGGTTGGGCATATGTTCAACCCGATGTTTCTGAGGATTGGTCCATGACCCAAAGTGTTCATGCCGAAACCCACGGCTTTCAGACTGAAGTCAAACAACTGCTGAGCCTGATGGCTCACAGCCTCTACTCCAACAAAGAAGTATTCCTGCGCGAGCTGATCTCCAACGCATCCGATGCGGCGGACAAGCTGCGCTTCAAGGCGCTTTCCGATGCCTCTTTGTTTGAAAACGACGGCCAGTTGCGTGTGCGCCTGGTGGTGGACAAAGAGAAGCGTACCCTGACCATCTCCGATAACGGGATCGGTATGACCCGTGATCAGGTGATCGAGCATCTGGGTACCATCGCCAAGTCCGGCACCGCCGAATTCTTCAAAAACCTCTCCGGCGATCAGGGTAAGGATTCCCAGCTGATCGGTCAGTTCGGGGTCGGTTTCTACTCCGCCTTTATCGTGGCCGACAAGGTGACCGTGGTCTCCCGCGCCGCCGGCACCGCGCCGGAGCAGGGCGTACAGTGGGAATCGGAAGGGGAAGGCTCCTTCACCGTGGCTGACGTGACCAAAGAGGGTCGCGGTACCGATGTTATCCTGCACCTGCGTGCCGAAGAGGACGAGTTCCTCGACGACTGGCGTCTGCGCTCCGTGGTGAGCAAATACTCCGACCACATCAGCGTGCCGGTGGAAATGTACAAAGAGGGTACCCCGGATCGGGAAGAGGATGGTGAGACCATCGTCGGCACCCCGGGCGAGTGGGAGCAGGTCAACCGCGCGACTGCACTGTGGACCCGTAACCCGAAAGATATCAAGGACGAGGAGTATCAGGAGTTCTACAAGCACGTCGCCCACGACTTTGAAGACCCGCTTCTGTGGGGTCACAACCGGGTGGAAGGGGCGCAGGAGTATACCAGCCTGCTCTACGTACCGGCCCGCGCACCGTTTGACCTCTATAACCGCGAGCAGAAGCACGGTCTGAAGCTCTACGTACAGCGCGTCTTTATCATGGACGACGCCGAGCAGTTTATGCCGACTTACCTGCGCTTTGTCAAAGGGGTGCTGGACTCCAACGATCTGCCGCTCAACGTTAGCCGTGAAATCCTGCAGGACAACAAGGTGACCGCCTCCCTGCGCAAGGCTTGCTCCAAGCGCGTCCTGACCATGCTCTCCAAGCTGGCGAAAGACGATGCCGAGAAGTACGCCAAGTTCTGGAAAGAGTTCGGTAACGTGCTCAAAGAGGGCCCGGCCGAGGATTACGCCAACCGCGAAGAGATCGCGAAGCTCCTGCGCTTTGCCAGCACCGCTGGCGAGGGCGAAGCCCAGACAGTCTCTCTCGAGGATTACGTTGGCCGCATGAAGGAAGGTCAGCAGAAGATTTACTACATCACCGCCGACTCCTATGCCGCTGCCAAGAACAGCCCGCATCTCGAGATCTTCCGCAAGAAGGGTGTCGAAGTGCTGCTGATGTGGGAGCGAGTGGACGAGTGGCTGATGAGCCACCTGACCGAGTTCGACGGCAAGCAGCTCATCTCCGTCACCCGTGGCGAACTGGATCTCGGCGATCTGGAAGATGAAGCCTCCAAGCAGGCGCAGGAAGAGGCCGAAAAAGCTAACGCCGGTCTGGTGGAGCGGGTCAAGAAGAGCCTGGGCGATGCAGTGAAAGAGGTGCGTGTCACTCACCGTCTGACCGATTCACCCTCTTGCATCGTCACTGACGCCTACGGTATGAGCACCCAGATGATCAAGCTCATGCGTGCGGCCGGCCAGCCGGTACCGGAGCAGAAGTACATTCTGGAGCTCAACCCCGACCATGCGCTGGTGAAGAAACTCGACACCATTGAAGACGAGGCTCTGTTCGGTGAGTGGGTCACCCTGCTGCACGAACAGGCCCAGCTGGCCGAGCAGGGCGGGCTGAACGATCCGGCGAGCTTCGTCTCCCGTATCAACCGTCTGCTGCTGCAAGCCTAAGCAGCAACGCCGGTAACAGAAAGCCCACTGCATGCAGTGGGCTTTTTTGATCTCGCCGAGTGAGCTCGGCGAAACACAGCGGCAAGGGAGCGGCCAGCGCCTCTCTATTTGCGGTATTCGTTGTTGTAGTTCTGGATGAGACGGCGAGTCACCTCATGCTGGGGATCGGCAAACACCTTGAGAGTCTTGCCGCGCTCCACCACCCGACCTTCGTGCATTACCAGCACCTCGTCGCTGATATGGCTGACGATGCCCAGATCGTTGGCTACCAGCACATAACTCAGTCCCATGGTCTCCTGCATATCCAGCAGCAGATTGATGATCTGGGAGCGTACCGAGATATCCAGGGTGGAGAGCGCCTCATCGGCCACCACTATCTTGGGGTTGAGGATCAGCGCGCGTGCCAGCGCCACCCGCTGTTGCTGACCGGAGGAGAGCATCTGCGGATAGAACAGGGCGTGGTCCGGCAGCATCCCCACCATGCGCAGGGTTTGCACCACCTTCTCACGGCGCTCCTCCTCGGTCATCTCGGTGTTGAGACGCAGCGGGGTTTCCAGGATCTGGCCGACCCGGATCTTGCGGTTCAGCGAGGTGTTGGGATCCTGAAAAATCATCCGCAGCAGTTTGCAGCGAGTCTGGTAATCGCCATGCACCATCAGTTGGCCGTCGATGGCGATGTCGCCGCTGGTGGGTTCGATCATGCCGGCTAGAATGCGGGCGAGGGTACTCTTGCCGGAGCCAGCTTCGCCGACGATGGCGAGGGTCTGGCCCACTTCGAGATCGAACGAGAGGGGCTTGATCGCCTCTACTGCCTGACGACGAAACAGACCGGTACGGTTCTGGTAGGTTTTGCTAAGGCCTCTGACCTGCAACAGGGATGGCTCGATCACAAGCGGGGCTCCTTCATGGGGGCATTAACGGTCATCATTTTTTCGGCTCCTCCATGTTCAGCGGGAAGTGACAGCTGAACTGATGGCCCTTGATCTTGTTCATCAAAGGAGTCTGCACGCACTGCTTCTGGGCGTAGGGGCAGCGCGGCCCCAGACGGCAGCCGATGGGCAGGTGTTGCAGTGGCGGGATGACGCCGGGCAGGGTCTCGAGGCGCGACTTGTGGCGCACCAGCTTGTCAAAGTCGGGGATCGATTTGAGCAGGGCATCGGTATAGGGGTGATGCGGGGTCTCAAGGATCTGCTCCCGGGTGCCCACTTCCACCATCTGGCCGCAGTACATCACGTTGATGGTATCGGTCAGGTTGGCGATGGCGGCGATGTCGTTACTGATGATCAGGATGGTGGTATTGCCCAGCTTGTTCATCTTGTCCAGGAGTCGCAGGATCTGGGAGTGGGTGGTGGACTCCATGGCGCTGGTGGGCTCGTCGGCTACCAGCAGACGCGGCTGGTTGGCAATGGCCATGGCGATCATCACCTTCTGGCACATGCCATCCGACAGCTCATGGGGATAGGCGCGCATCACCTTGCGGTGATCCTTGACGCCGACCCGGTGCAGCAGGGCGATGGCCTTCTTCTTGCGCCACTGGAAGCGTTGCCAGAATTGCCCCTCGAACGAATCGGTCGGGATTGCCTCTTCCAGCTGGGTGCCGATCTCCTCGGAGGGGTCGAGACAGCTGATGGGGTCCTGGAAGATCATGGCGATCTCGCGACCCATGATGCGACGGCGCTCCTTGGGAGGCATGCTCAGCAGATCCATGTCGTTGAAGCGCATCCGGTCGGCACGTACCGTCCAGTTGTCCTTCTCGATGCCGACGATCACCTTGGCGATCAGACTTTTACCTGAGCCGGATTCACCCACCAGACCGCGGATCTCCCCCTCGGTCAGGGTCAGGCTCACCTTGTCCACCGCCTTGACCTTGCCTTGCGGTGTGTCGATCTCGATGGTGAGATTGCGAATATCGAGCAGCGGCATCAGTCATTCCCCTCTTTGAGTGCTTCGCGGATGCCTTCACCAACCAGGTTGGTGGCCAGCACGCTGAACAGGATAGCCATGCCCGGCAAAGTGACGGTCCAGGGTGCGAGATAGATAAGATCGCTCGAATCGGCCAGCATGGTGCCCCACTCAGGTTGGGGAGACTGGGCGCCGAGACCGAGAAACCCGACCGCCGAGATATCGAGAATGGCCGCCGACAAGGTGCGGGTGGTCTGGGCCACCAGGGTCTCGACGATATTGGGCAAAATAGCCAGCCGCATGATCCTGAAGGGGGGCGAGCCATCGAGCCGACTGGCAATGATGTACTCCTTCTGCATCTCGGCATGCACTGCGTTATAGGTGGCCCGGATAAAGGGCGGGATCAAAGCGAGCGTAATGGCAATCAGGGTATTGCCAAGGCCCGGCCCCAGAATGGCAACCATGATGATGGCCATCAGCAGGGAGGGGATGGAGAGCAGGGTATCGAGCAGGTGGTGCAGCACGCTCGATTTCAGCCCCTTGCTCATGCCGCCGAGTATGCCGATGGCGGAGCCCACCACCATGGCGATCACCACCACGACAAGGGCACAGCCGAAGGTGAGACGTGCCCCCACCACCAGCCGGGAGAGCATGTCGCGCCCCAAATCATCGGTGCCGAGGAAGTAGTCGATGTTGCCGGTCGCCGCCCACGAGGGGGCGAGCAGCAGCTTGTCGGTGTGCTGTTCATCGATGCCGTAGGGGACGACCAGCGGCCCCACCAGCGTGATGAGCAGCAACAGCAAAAAGCACCAGAGCCCCGCCATCGCCAACGGATTGCGGCTGTAGGAGGCCCACGTCTGCTCAAGGGGCGAGAGGATCTTGAGCTCGGGATAGATGTTCGATTTATCTTGCATAGGATACCTGGCTCCTGGTCACGCCATGAGCGCGTTCAATCTTGTTTGGCATACAACTCTTTGCGCCGTGCCGGATAGATAAGGGTGGTCAGCAACTCGGTGCTGACGCTGGTCAGGATCACGAAACTGGCCACCACCAGAGTCGCGCCGCGAATGGCGGCGTAATCCTGCAGGGCGATGCTGCTGATGAGCCAGCGGCCGATCCCGTGCCACTCGAACACCACCTCGGTGATCATGGCGGAGGTGAGCACGCTACCCAGTTGCAGACCCAGCAGCGGCAGTACCGGCGGCAGGGCGTTCTTCAGACCATGGCGCCAGACGATCTGCGCCTTGGAAAGGCCCCGGCTCGCCGCCGCCTTGATGTAGTTCTGCTTCATCACGTCGATGAGGGAGCTGCGCACATGGCGGATCACCTCGGTGGTGGGCACCACCGCCAGCACCAGTGATGGGAGAATGAGGTGGCGCAGGGCATCGTGCAGCGCCGCTTGCCGCCAGGGTTCGTTGCTGAGCAGCACATCGATCACCGCGATGCCCGTGATGGGGGGCACGTCGTAGAGCAGGCTGATCTGCCCGGAGGCTGGCAACCAGCCGAGATCCAGCGAAAAGAGCATTACCACCAGCAGCGCCAGCCAGAACACCGGCACCGCATAGCCGATAAGACCGGCAGCCATGATGGAGAGATCCAGCGTCTTGCCCTGGGACAGGGCCGCCAGGGTGCCGAGAGGAATGCCCACCAGCAATGAGATGGCGAACGCCGCCAGACAGAGGATCAGGGTCGCCGGGAAGTAGTGGCGGATCTCGTCCAGCACCGGTAGCCCGGAGACGCTGGAGAGCCCCAGGTCACCTGCGAAAATGCGGCGCAGGAAGTCGGGATAGCCGCTCCAGAAGCTGAGCTGATTGCCGATCAGCCGATAGTCCAGCAGATAGGCGACAAAGGTCAGCGCCAGCAGGGTGATGAGCAGCAGGTTGATGCGGCGCAAGGTGTATAGAAGCATGCTTACTCCCTGTGAGCCTGGTTGAAGGAGGTGCCGCCAAAGGGCATCAGCGTCAGCCCCTCGATGTCGCTGCGGCTGACCTGGGTACGCAAGGCGTGTGCCAGCGGGATCAGCGGCAGCTGTTCGTTAAGCAGGGTCTGGGCATAGTAGTAGTTACGCAGCCGGAACGAGAGCTGGGGCGTGGTGACCGCATCATCCAGCAGCTGATCGAAGGCCGGGCTACACCAGCGGCTGTAGTTGTTGCCGCGCTCCACTGCCGAGCAGCTCAGCAGCTGGCGGAAGAAGTTGTCCGGATCGGCGTTGTCGGCAATCCATCCGGAGAGCAGGCTGTCGTACTGCCCCTTGGTGAGGCGGCCTTCGATCACCGGCCACTCCCGTTGCACGATCTTGAGCTTGATCCCGACCTTGGCCAGATCGCTGCGGATCAGCTGGGCGGTCTTGACCGCATCCGGGTTGTAGGGGCGGGCGTCTGGCTGTACCAGCACCTGCATCTCGAACCCTTTCTCCAGACCCGCCTCCTTGAGCAGCTGGCGCGCCCGTTTCAGGTCGGGTTTGCGCTCGGGCAGGCTGGGGTTGTACCCCCATGAGAGGGTCGGCAGCAGGCTGTTGGCGGGCAGGCCGGTATCGAAATAGACCGCCTGCAACAGGTTGTCGATGTTGATGGCGCTGGCAATGGCCTGACGCACCTTGACGTTGTTGAATGGCGGCTTGCGGGTATTGAGGGCCAAAAAGGCCACGTTCATCCCCGACTGGACCGAGAGGCTCAGCGCCGGATTTTGCTTGATCACCGAGAGCTGGCTGGCGGAAGGGGTGCTCATCACGTCGCACTCGCCGGTCAGCAGCTTGGCCAGCCGTTTGGCGGATTTGGGGGTGATGTCGTAGACCAGCTGTTCAATCTTGGCATCGCCGCCCCAGTAGCCGGGGTGGCGCAGATAGCGAATGAACTCGTTGTGGCGATACTCCTTGAAGCTGAACGGCCCGGTGCCGATGGGGCGGCTATCCAGCAGGGCTGGCGTGCCCGCCTGCAACATCTGCTCGGCGTATTCGGCGGAGAGGATCACCGCATAGTCGCTGGCCAGGGTGGCGAGGAAGGAGGCGTTTGGCTGGTTCAGCTCGAACACTACCGTCTGCGGCCCCTTCTTGCTCACCCGCTTGATCAGCAGATCTTGCCCCAAGCTGTAGAAGTAGGGGTAATCGCCGCCGGAAACCTGATGATAGGGGTGCTGCTCGTCCAGCTGGCGGGCATAGGTGAAGACCACGTCATCGGCATTGAAAGTGCGGGTGGGCTTGAACCAGGGGGTATGGTGAAACGTCACCCCCTTGCGCAGGGTCAGGGTATAGGTGAGGCCATCCTCGCTGACATGCCAGTTGGTGGCGAGCGCCGGCTCCAGCGCCAGGGTGTTGGGGTTCACCTCCAGCAGGCGGTCGTAGAGCGGACGGGCACTGGCATCCAGTGTCACCCCGGAGTTGGAAACATGGGGATTGAAGGAGAGGGGGGATCCCTCAGCACAATAGATGAGTCCGGTTTTGGAGGCCTCGGGTTGCTTCTGGCAGCCGGTGACCAGCACCAGCATACCCAGCAGCAAGGGTGTGAGCATTCTCATTGTTGAACCATGTTCTTATAGGGGTTTTGTACGCACGTTTTGATACAAATGTGCCAGCGCGAAGGCTGGCGTGTTGCTGGAGTCGGCATCAACCGCGCTCCTTCACTCTTGTTCTGCATCGTTATCGCCATCCAGCAGCTGATATTTGCGTAGCATGCCACGGAACTGGTGATAGCTTAAGGCCAGCAGTTGAGCGGCTTTGCGCTGATTATACTGGGATTGCTGCATTGCTTGCTTGAGTAAATTAATCTCGTACTCCGCCACCGCCTGCTTGAGATCGAGCGGTAAGGCGAGGGGGGATGCAGATTGTACCTCGCTTCGGGCCTCTTGCGCAGGTTGCGTGACCTGTGGTCGCCAGGGGGAATCAAACGGGTTGAGCACCAGGGTCGAGAGCGGCAGCTGGGGATTGCCCTGACGATAGATACTTCGCTCCACCACGTTCTTCAGCTCCCGCACGTTGCCCGGCCAGTGGTAATCCAGCAGCAGCTGGGTTGCCTTGCGCGAGAAACCGGCAAACAGCGGATAGCCCAGCTCCCGGGTCATGGTGTGGGCGAAGTGCTCCGCCAGCATCAGGATATCTTCCCGCCGCTCCCGCAAGGGGGGGAGGGTGATCACATCAAACGCGAGCCGGTCGAGCAGATCGTGGCGAAACTGCCCCTTGTCGGCCAGCGCAGGGAGATCCTCGTTGGTGGCGCAGACCAGTCGCACATCCACCTTGAGGGGCTTGGCCCCACCCACCCGCTCGAACTCGCCATACTCGATGACTCGCAGCAGCTTCTCCTGCACCCGGGCGCTGGTGGTGGCCAGCTCGTCAAGGAACAGGGTGCCGCCATCGGCCCGCTCGAAGCGGCCTTGGTGGCGCTTGGCGGCGCCGGTAAACGATCCCGCTTCGTGACCGAACAGCTCGGTCTCCAGCAGGCTCTCGCTCAGGGTGGCGCAGTTGATGGTGACAAAGCTTTGATCCCAGCGCGCCGAGAGATAATGTAGGCGGTGGGCGATCAGCTCCTTGCCCGTCCCCCGCTCACCGATGATCAGCACGGGTTTGCGCAGCGGGGCGAGCCGTGAGGCCTGCTCAATGATCTCGAGAAATGCGTTGGATTCCCCCAGCAGGCTTTCCGTGGCCGTGGTCATAGTGATCCCTGTCAGTTGTAAAAGCTGGTCAATCTTACCAAAAGTTGGTGATTTTAATCATCTCTTGCGCGAGGCATCTTGCAATTCGGCTATTCTGCCCCATATAAATCAACAAGTTAAATTTTGTTCCAGATTGGCACACAAGTTGCCATTGTCAATGGAGAAACAACGCCATGCCAATAACAGGAGTGCAATCATGAGTATTTTTTCCCGTCTGGCCGACATCATCAATTCCAACCTGACGGCTCTGCTCGACAAGGCAGAAGATCCCCAGAAAATGGTGCGCCTGATCATCCAGGAGATGGAGGACGAGCTGGTCAAGGAACGTTCCAATCTGGCCCGCTTCCTCGCCAGCCAGAAAGAGATTGGTCGTCAGGTCGCCCGTCATCAGGAGCGGGTCGACGAGTGGCAAGCCAAGGCCGAGCTGGCCCTGACCAAAGGGCGTGAAGATCTGGCCCGCGCCGCCCTTATCGAGAAGAAGAAACAGACCGAGTTGTCAGAGACCCTCTACCGCGAGCAGCAAGCGGTCGACAGCGGTATCGAGAAGCTGGGTGAGGAGATCCGCCAGCTCGAAGCCAAGCTGGAAGATGCCCGCGCCCGTCAAAAGGCGATGGCCATTCGCACCGAAGCGGCCAGCAGCCGTCTCAATGTGCAGAGCCAGGTAGCCCGTGGCGAGAGCCAGGCTGTGGTGAGCAAGTTTGAGCGGATGGAGCGTCGCATCGACGAAATGGAAGCGCGCGCCGATCTGGGTCAGTCCGACAAGGCGCTGGCGCAGCAGTTTGCCGAGCTGGAAGTGGACGATCAGATAAGCCGTGAGCTGGAAGCCATGCGCCAGAAGCTGGGTCAGGGCGACAGCAAAAGCGAAGGCAAACAGGGGGAGTAACAGATGGAAGATCTGCTGGGCGTATTGATGGTTCCCATGGTGGTCTTCATGGTGGTGGTGGCCCCCATCTGGCTGGTGCTGCACTATCGTGCCAAGGGGCGGATTGGCGCCGGTCTTGCCGATAGCGAGCGGGAACAGCTGCAAGGGCTGCTGGCTCGCACCGAGAAGATGCAGGAGCGAGTGGGCGCGCTGGAGTCGATTCTGGACGCGGAAGTACCCGGTTGGAGGAACAAGGTATGAGCAGTGTCAGTCGTGAAGGGCGTAACCTCTATCGCGATCCCCAGCGCGGCAAGATAGCCGGGATCTGTGCCGGTTTGGCAGAGTATTTCGGGGTGGAGACCTGGATCGTGCGGCTGCTCGCCATCAGTGGCCTTATCTTCGCCGGTTTCATCACCTTCACCGCCTATATCGCTGCCTGGTTCCTGCTCGATAAAAAGCCGGTCACCCTCTACTCGCAAGAGGATGCCGACTTTGCCGAGGTGCGGATGAAAGCGCGCAGCTGGCAGGCGGGGATCACCCCTCATCAGGCGCTGGGCCGCATCGCGCAGGAACTTGACGCGCTGGAGCCCAGAGTTCAGCGGATCGAGAAGCTGGTGACCTCCAGGGAGTTCACCCTGCAGCGGGAGTTTCGCAAGCTGTAGTGCTTGCCAAAACACTCAATGTCGATGGTGGAATCTTCTGTGATGATCCACCATCGACGACAACTATCCAGACGTGGATAAGCGGTCGACCTCTCGCACGGCCAATCACGCCGGATGCAACCACCAAGGGAGAACGGATCAAGCCTTGATACTCAATAAACTGGAACAGAAGTTGACTCGCCTGCAACACAAGGCGAACGACGTGGTGAACCGGGTGCGGGATCGCCATATCCGGCTGGCGGTGACCGGCCTCTCTCGCAGCGGCAAGACCGCCTTTATCACGGCACTGGTCAACCAGCTGGAACACGCGGCCATCGACGGCCGTTTGCCGTTGTGGGATGCCCTGCGTCAGGGGCGTATCCTCGGCGCCCGCCGGGTGCCGCAGCTCAATGCCCACATTCCCACCTTTGCCTACGAACGTGGCCTCGACTCCCTGTTTGGCGTTCCACCAGCCTGGCCCGAGCCCACCCGCGGCGTGGCCGAAGTGCGTCTCGAAATTCGCTATCGCACCCGTCATCCTCTGCGCAAGCATCTGGGGGAGATCTCCACCCTCTACGTGGATCTGGTGGACTACCCCGGGGAGTGGCTGCTCGACTTGCCGCTCCTTGAGATGAGCTACGAGCAGTGGAGCGAACAGGTGCGCGAGCAGCTTCGTCGCCCAGAGCTGCAGGCACTTGCCGCCAGCTGGCTGACACCCGGGTGGCAGGTCGATCAGCGCTTCGAAGAGCGGCCGGTGGCTGAGCTGGCCGAGCGCTACACCACCTATCTGCATGCCTGCAAACAGGAGCTGGGATTGCACCTTATTCAACCCGGTCGCTTCGTGTTGCCGGGGGAGTATGCCGGTGCCCCCATGCTGCAATTTGTCCCCTGGGTGTGGGAGATGCCTGCCAGCGATCCCGCCGATGGCACTCTTTACGCCACTCTCAAGCAGCGCTTCGAGCAGTACAAACAGCATCTGGTGCAGGGTTTTTATGAGCAGCACTTTGCCGGCTTTGATCGCCAGATCGTGCTGGTGGATTGCCTGCAGCCGCTTAACGCAGGGGCAGCCAGCTTTGGCGATATGCAGCAGGCCATCGCCCGCATCATGGAGAGCTTTGCCTACGGCAAGAGCAACTGGTGGCGGCGACTCTTCTCGCCCCGTATCGACAAGCTGCTGTTTGTGGCGAGCAAGGCCGATCACGTCACCCCCGAACAACATGCGCCCATGGTCTCACTGCTGCAGCATCTGGTGCGCAGCGGCCGCGGCCAAGCCCGTTTTGAGGGGATCACCACTGAGTGCTTGGCGCTTGCCGCCATCAAGGCGACCGAAGTGGGCAAGGGGGTGGCCAATGGCCGCGAGTTCCCCGCCATCCGCGGCACCAGTCTGAGCGGTGAGCCGCTGCTGCTGTTCCCGGGTGAAGTGCCGCCCCATATTCCGCCCGCGCAGTGGTGGAACAGTCAGGGCTTTGATTTTCAGGCGTTTCGCCCCATGCCCATGAGCGCCCATCAGGCGCTGCCCCATATCCGGCTCGATGCGGCGCTGGAGTTTCTGCTCGGGGATCACCTCGAATAACGGTGTGCGGCTCGGGTTTGTTTCCTGCGCCGCCCGCAGGAGACTGTTTTCAGGAGAATAAGGCGATGAACGATCAGATAAAAGAGCGGCCACCGTTGCAGGGCAAGGTGATCCTTGAGCCAGCCTTGACGGTGGCCAGTGACGAGCGACCGCCCGCACCGGCCCAGCGGCTGGAGGAGGCGAGCTTCGAGCGCCTCGACGAGCTGGACGAGTTCACCGAGGTGGAGAGCGCCCTCGTCAGCAAACCGCGCCGCCGCCATCGGCTGCTGGCTTGGGGGCTTGGGGCAGTCGGTCTGCTCTCGTTGGGCCAGTATGGCGCCTTTCTTTACGATCAATTCCTCACCACCCCGCTCTGGGGCAGCGCCTGGCTGGCGGCCTCGGCGCTGGTGGCGGCGGGGACCGCCAGCGTGGTGGGGCGCGAGTGGCTGCGGCTGCGCACCCTCAAGCGGCGCCAGGATGTGCGCTCGCGGGCAGAAGATCTGCTGGCCCATCAGGGAGTCGGGCAGGGGCAGGCCTTTTGCGAAGGGTTGGCGGTCAAAAGTGGCGACAAGGGGCGCGAGGGGTATCAAACCTGGCTGGCCCAGCTCGACGAGAGCCACAGCGATCGGGAGGTGCTGACCCTTTACAGTCAGCTGGTATTGAGCGAACGCGACAAGCTGGCGCAGGCGCGGGTGGCCAAATGGTCGGGGGAGGCCGCCGTGCTGGTGGCGCTCAGCCCGCTCGCCACCGTCGACATGATGCTGATGCTGTGGCGCAACCTGCGGATGATCGAAGATATCGCCGATGTCTATGCCATCGAACTTGGCTACTGGAGCCGTATTCGCCTTATTCGTCAGGTGTTTCGCAACATGCTCTACGCCGGTGCCACCGAGCTGGTGACCGAGGTGGGGATGGACTTGCTGGGCGCCGAGTTTGCCGCCAAGCTCTCTGCCCGCGCCGCACAAGGGGTGGGGGCCGGGCTGCTCACCGCTCGCCTTGGCCTGCGCACCATAGAGGCGTGCCGCCCGCTGCCCTGGTGTGCGGACGAGAAACCCAAACTCGGCGAGCTGCGCAAGCGGCTGATCGGCCAGCTGGCGGGGTATCTCAACAAATCCTGATAGCCCTGTCTGCACCTTGCTGCGATGACCCATGCCCCTGTCGTGCTCGCCAAGCCGCAGGGGCATGGTTTTAATCGGCAGATCATTGAGTTGGCAGCAGTGCCCGGTTTTGGCGAGACGCCCGTTTACGGTTAAGCTGGCAGTCAATCTTACCAATCACACCAATAGTACCAATCGGCAAGGATGCCCGATGAACTTTACCTTTCGCCAGATCCGTTATTTTGTGGCCGTGGCCGACAGCTTCTCAGTGAGTCGTGCCGCCGCCGAGTTGCATATCTCCCAGTCGGCGGTCACCAGCGCCATTCGCGAGCTGGAGACCGAGCTCGGCGCCCCGCTATTCGAGCGCAATCCGCGCGGCGTCACCCTCACCACTCAGGGGCACCAGTTTTTGCTCCACGCCCGCCGCATTCTCGGCGCCATGACCGAGGCGAGCCACTCCCTCAAAGCGGTGGCCCAGCAGGATCAGGGGCGACTCACCATCGGCGTGACCACCTTGGTGGCGGGTTACTACCTCTCAGAGGCGCTTGGCCGCTTTCGCCGTGCCTTTCCGGCGGTACAGATCGAGGTGAAGGAGGATGAACAGCCTTTTCTGGAGCACCAGATCGTCAACGGCGAGGTGGATGTGGGGATCCTGATGACCAACCGCACCATCCGGCAAGAGGCGTTTGATACCGAGTTGCTGACCCGTTCGCCGCTGCGGCTCTGGCTGGCCGCCAACCACCCGCTCTGCGCCGAGTCGACCCTCTCGCTCACCGCGCTGGGGGAGGAGCCGATGATCTCGCTGACCGCCGATCAGCTCGATCAGATCATCGGTGGCGGCCTGCGCCGCTACGGCATCTCCCCCCGCATCGTACTGCGCACCGCGTCGGTGGAGGCGGTGCGCAGTCTGGTGGCGAGTCAGCTCGGGGTCGCCCTGCTGCCCGATTTTGCCTATCGCCCTTGGTCGCTGGAGCAGGAGCGGGTCGAGGCGCGCTCCATCAAGGAGCCCATTCCCGCCATCGATATCGGGCTGGTGTGGCGCCGTGGCTCTCGGCTGGATTGGACGGCGCGGGAATTTATCGATATTGCGCGGGATCAGAGCCGGTTGCGGGCCCGTCAGGCGCTCCCTCGCTAGCCATCTCTTGCGGGGTAGCCACCAAAAATCAGATTCATCTGCACTCGATATCGATTTAGCTGATACCTGAGCCACCAAAAATTGAAATATTCATCGTATTGCCACTCCCCTAAGCTCATTGCTGGTTAACAGGATGTTAACGCCTATGGTGGCGTTCCTTCACCTGATGCAAGTCAACACAATGCAAGGAGTGCATGATGAAATTGACCCCTCTGATGCTGGCTCTTGTTCCGGCGCTGCTGGCAGGCCAGACCCAGGCTGCCCCGACCGAGCTCGGCAAGGGTGAAGGCCAGCTCAATATCGTGGCCTGGGCTGGCTACGTTGAGCGTGGCGAGACCGACAAGAACTACGACTGGGTGACCGGCTTCGAGAAAGAGACCGGCTGCAAGGTGAACGTCAAAACGGCGGCCACCTCGGACGAGATGGTGGCGTTGATGAACGAGGGGGGCTTCGATCTGGTGACCGCCTCCGGCGATGCCAGTCTGCGTCTGATTGCCGGTGGCAAGGTGCAGGCGCTCAATCTGGCGCTCATCCCGAGTTACAGCAAGATTGATCCCCGGCTGCAAAATGCCCCCTGGCACACTGTGGATGGCAAGCACTATGGCGTGCCCTACCAGTGGGGCGGCAATATCCTGATGTACAACACCAAGGTGTTCCCCAAGGCACCGGACTCCTGGAACGTGGTGTTCGAGGAGCAGATCCTGGCGGATGGCAAGTCCAACAAGGGGCGGGTGCAGGCCTTTGACGGCCCGATCCACATCGCCGATGCCGCCCTCTATCTGATGACCCATCAGCCCGCCCTGGGCATCAAAGACCCTTACGAGCTGAACGAGGAGCAGTACAAGGCCTCCCTCGATCTGCTGCGCACGCAGCGCCAGCTGGTGGGACGCTACTGGCATGATGCCTTCGTCCAGATCGATGACTTCAAGAACGAAGGGGTGGTTGCGTCAGGCTCCTGGCCGTTCCAGGCCAATGCCCTGATTGCCGACAAGCAGCCCATCGCCACCACTGTGCCGAAAGAGGGAGTGACCGGTTGGGCCGATACCAGCATGGTGCACAGCGATGCCAAGAACCTCACCTGCGCTTACAAGTGGCTGGAGCACTCCCTGAGCAACAAGCTGCAGGGGGATCTCGCCGCCTGGTTTGGCTCGGTGCCTGTAGTGCCTGCCGCCTGCGAAGGCAATGCCCTGCTGGGCCCGACCGGGTGCAAAACCAACGGTATCGACAACTTCGATCGGGTTCGCTTCTGGCGCACTCCGGTCTCCCAGTGCAAGAGCCAGGGAACTTGCGTGCCCTATTACCGCTGGGTCTCCGACTATATCGCCATTCTGGGCGGTCGCTAAGGCGCTCCGACTCTGCATGACTGCCGAGAGCGGATAATCAAGCGGGCCGGACAGGAGTCCGGCCCATCCCAGCACAGACAAGGACGCCCCATGAACGCCGTACAATTTGACCGGGTCAGCCGCCACTATGGCGAGGTGAAGGCGGTCGATGACATCTCTTTCCAGATCCCCTCCGGGGAATTCTTTACCCTGCTGGGGCCGAGCGGTTCCGGCAAGACCACTTGCCTGCGGATGATCGCGGGCTTCGAGTACCCGAGTGACGGGGAGATCCGCCTGTTTGGCGAACCCTGCTCCACCGTGCCGCCCTATGATCGCAACCTCAACACCGTGTTTCAGGACTATGCCCTGTTTCCCAACATGGATGTGCGCGACAACATCGGCTATGGCCTGATGCTCAAGGGGGTCGCCAAGGCACAGCGTTACCGCAAGGTGGACGAGATGCTGGAGCTGGTGCGACTGCCCGGGGTCGGCAAGCGCCGCCCGAGCCAGCTCTCCGGCGGCCAGCGCCAGCGCATCGCCATCGCCCGGGCGCTTATCAACCAGCCACGCATCCTGCTGCTGGACGAGCCGCTGGGGGCCCTCGATCTCAAACTGCGCGAGCAGATGCAGCTTGAGCTCAAGGCGCTGCAACGCCAGTTGGGCATCACCTTTATCTTCGTCACCCACGATCAGCAGGAGGCGCTCTCCATGAGCGACCGGATCTGCATCTTCAGTCAGGGCAAGATTGAGCAGATAGCCGCCCCCGATACCATCTACGACGCTCCGGCGACGCCGTTTGTGGCCCGCTTTGTCGGCACCGTCAATCTGTTCGAAGGGGAGCAGGCCAGACGGCTGTGCGGTGACGGCAGCCAGATGATGGTGCGCCCGGAGCGGATCCGGCTCGCTGAGGCGGGTGCGCCGGGCTGGTCGGGAGAGATCCGCGAGGTGGAGTATCTGGGCCCCTTCGTCCGTTATCGGGTTGATCTCGGGGAGCAGCTCGAGATCATCGTCAACCACCCCAATGAGGGGCAGGCCCGTCTGGCCCGTGGCAGCAGGGTCAGCCTCAGCTGGCCGGAGCAGGCCATCCATCGCCTGAGCGCCGCCCATCAAGGGGCTCTGCCATGAGTACCCCTCACAGTGCGAGTCTTGCCATGAACCATCAGCCCGAACCTGCCCGTTTCAGGCCGCTGCGGCGCCTCTCGACCCTGCTCTATGGTCGACCCGGCCTGCTGCTGGCGATCCTGCTGGGGCCGCCGCTGCTGTGGCTCGGCATCATCTATGTCGGCTCCTTGCTGATGCTGCTCTCCAACTCTCTGTTCGGGCTGGACGAGTTCAGCGGTCAGGTGCGCCACGAGCTGGGCCTGCAAAACTTCGTCGCCCTGCTGCGACCGGAGAATCTGGATGTGATCGGCCGCACCGTCGGCATGTCGCTGCTGGTGACCCTGGCCTGTGCCCTGCTCGGTTTTCCGGTGGCCTACTACATGGCACGCTACACCAGTGGCAAGACCCGGGCGCTGTTCTATGTAGGGATCATGCTGCCGCTCTGGTCCAGCTATCTGGTGCGGGTCTACGCCTGGAAGCTTGTTTTGGCCAAGGAGGGGGTAGTGAGCTGGCTGGCCGACAGCATGGGGCTGGAGTGGCTGCTCGATGCCATCCTCTCCTTGCCGGTGATAGGTGGCCCGTCGCTCTCCTTCTCGCGGCTCGGCACCTTTATCGTGTTCGTCTATGTCTGGCTGCCCTTCATGATCCTGCCCATTCAGGCGGCGGTGGAGCGTATACCGCGATCCCTCTTGGAGGCGAGCAGCGATCTGGGGGCGACACCCGCCCAGACCTTTCGCAACCTGATCCTGCCGCTGGCGTTGCCCGGTGTGGTGGCGGGCTCCATTTTCACCTTCTCGCTGACCCTCGGTGATTACATCATCCCCGGCATCATCGGCAACTCGACCATGTATATCGGTCAGGTGGTCTACATGCAGCAGGGAACGGCGGGCAATCTGCCCTTTGCCGCCGCCTTCTCGCTGGTGCCGATCCTTATCATCGCCATCTATCTGGCGATTGCGAAAAGACTGGGGGCTTTTGATGCGCTTTGAATCAATCGCTTTGAACCGGCAGCAAGGAGGCCGTCATGTCAGCTAGCTCAGTGAGCCGTCAGGGAGAGCGCCCTTCGGGGCTGCTCAAGTACGCCGCCATCGGTGGCCTTCTGTTCCTGCACTTTCCCATTCTGTTTATCTTCCTCTACGCCTTCACCAGCGAGAGCAAGAGTTACCAGTTTCCGCCCCCCGGGCTCACCCTCAAGTGGTTCGAGGTGACCCTCAATCGCCCCGATGTGTGGCGTGCCATCCAGCTGTCACTGGAGGTCGCGGGGCTGGCGACACTGGCGGCCATGATCCTCGGCACCTTGGCAGCAGGGGCCATTGCTCGCAGCCGCTTCTTCGGTCAGGAGGTGGTGTCACTGCTGCTGGTGCTGCCCATCGCGCTGCCCGGTATCGTCACCGGTATCGCGCTGCGCTCTGCCTACGGCTTGATGGAGATCCCGTTCAGCTTCTGGACCATCGTTATCGGCCACGCCACCTTCTGTGTGGTGGTGGTCTACAACAATGCGCTGGCCCGTTTTCGCCGCACCAACCAGAGCCTCATCGAGGCGTCGATGGATCTCGGGGCAGACGGCTTCCAGACCCTGCGCTACGTGATCCTGCCCAATCTGGCCACGGCGCTGCTGGCGGGGGGCATGCTGGCCTTTGCCCTGAGTTTTGACGAAGTGATCGTCACCACCTTTACGGCGGGCCAGCAGACCACCCTGCCCATCTGGATGTATCAGGAGCTGATCCGTCCCCGTGACAGGCCGGTCACCAACGTGGTGGCCCTCATCATAGTGGCCTTCACCACTATCCCTATTTTGCTTGCCTACTACCTCACTCGCGACACCCATGATGTCGCTGGCAGTGGCAAATGATGACTCAACGCGTGCGCAAGGATGCAACCATGAAACTCTCTACCCAACTCTTGATTGATGGCCAGTTTGTGACCGGCGAGGGGCAGGCCGAACCCATTCTCAACCCGGCCAACGGCGAACAGATCGCCGCCGTGCCCGAAGCCTCGTTCGAACAGGTGAACCGGGCGGTGAACGGTGCCCAGCGCGCCTTCGCCCAGTGGAGCCGCACCACCCCGGCAAGCCGCAGCAACCTGCTGCTGCGTCTGGCGGATCTCGTCGAGCGCCACGCCGAGGAGTTCGCGGCGCTCGAATCCCTCAACTGCGGCAAACCCTATCTGGCAGTGCTCAACGACGAGCTGCCCGCGGTGGTGGACTGCTTCCGCTTCTTTGCCGGGGCGGCCCGCTGCCTGCAAGGGCCGCTGGCGGGGGAGTATCTCGAGGGGCACACCAGCATGATCCGCCGCGACCCCATAGGTGTTGTGGGCAGTATCGCCCCCTGGAACTACCCGCTGATGATGGCGGCCTGGAAGATGGCGCCGGTGCTGGCGGCGGGCAATACGGTGGTGCTCAAACCCTCCGAGCAGACCCCGCTCACTGCTTTACGCCTTGCCGAACTGGCCAGCGAGATCTTCCCCCGTGGCGTTATCAACGTCATCTGCGGGCGAGGCGAAAGCGTGGGGGCGCCGCTGGTGGAGCACCCGCTGGTGCGGATGGTGTCGCTCACCGGCGATATCGCCACCGGCCAGAAGATCCTGCAGAGCGCCGCCCGCACCATGAAGCGCACCCACCTTGAGCTGGGAGGCAAGGCGCCGGTCATCATTTTCGACGATGCGGATCTGGAGGCGGTGGTGGCGGGCATTCGCACCTTCGGTTTCTACAACGCAGGCCAGGATTGCACCGCCGCCTGCCGTATCTATGCCCAGGGCAAGATCTACGACAAGTTCGTCGCCGCCATGACCGATGCGGTGGCCTCCATCAAGGTGGGAAGCCAGTACGAGGAGGGGGTGGAGATGGGGCCGCTTATTTCGGACAGACAGCGCAACCGGGTCGCCAGCTTTGTCGAGCGGGCCCAGAGCAGCGGTCATGTGGAGGTGACGGCGGGGGGCAAGATCCGCCCAAGCAACGGCTTCTTCTTCGAGCCGACCCTGATTGTCGGGGCCCGTCAGGAGGATGAGATCGTGCGCCGCGAGGTGTTTGGCCCTGTGGTGTCGGTGACCCGTTTCAACGATGCCGAGCAGGTGGTGCAGTGGGCCAACGACTCGGACTATGGCCTCGCCTCGTCGGTCTGGACCAAAGATCTGAGCCTCGCCAGCAAGGTGGCCAGCCACCTGCAATATGGCTGCACCTGGATCAATACCCACTTCATGCTCACCTCCGAGATGCCCCACGGCGGCATGAAGATGTCGGGTTACGGCAAGGATCTCTCCCTCTATGCGCTGGAGGATTACACTGTGCCGCGCCATATCATGGTCAAGCTGTAGTGGGGATTGGTTAGCGGGTTGTCACAATTTATTTACAACTGTTTCAGGCAGCCGACTCATGGGTCGGCTGCTTTTTTTGTTGCCATTTCGTTACAGTGAAGTCGTGATGAAACGGCAAGGCGCCTGATGTGGCGCCAGAGGATGGAACCGCTATGGCAACCTTTTACACCGCCCACCAGCCGGATGCTGACGGGGTGATCCACTACAGCAACGAGGAGCATGGCACCTGGCAGATCCTGATCGAACGCCAGTTCGCCGCCCTCGATGGCAAGGGGTGTAACGAATATCTGGCCGGTCTCGACAGACTGGGGCTGCCCCGTGATCGCATCCCCCAGCTGGCCGAGATCAACGCCGTCTTGCAGCCTGCGACCGGCTGGTCGGTGGCGGCGGTGCCCGCGCTTATCTCGTTCGATCGCTTCTTCGCCCTGCTGGCCAATCGCCAGTTTCCGGTGGCGACCTTTATCCGGCGCCGGGACGAGCTCGACTACCTGCAAGAGCCCGATATCTTTCACGAGATCTTTGGCCACTGCGCCATGCTGACCAATCCGGCCTTTGCCCACTTCACCCACCTCTATGGCCAGCTTGGCCAGCAGGCGAGCAAGGAGCAGCGGGTCTTTCTGGCCCGTCTCTACTGGTTCACCGTGGAGTTTGGCCTCTTGGCAACGCCGGACGGGCTACGTATCTACGGCGGCGGTATTCTCTCCTCCATCGGCGAGACCGCCTATGCCCTCTGTGGCAAACCGCTGCTGCAACCCTTCGATCTACTGACTGTGCTGCGCACCCCGTATCGCATCGACATCATGCAGCCCACCTATTTTGTGCTGCCGAGTCTCGATCATCTCTACCAGCTGACCGGGGAGGAGATCATGGCTGCTCTGGCGGAGGCCAGTCGGCTTGGCCTCTATCCGCCACGTTTTGAGGTTCCCGCTGGCAAACAGGCGAGCTGACCAAAAGCAAACAACCCTATTTCATTTTCATTAATTTTTCATTAATTCAAGCAGGAGTAACCCATGTCCGAACTGGCCAGCCAACAGTGTGAAGCGTGTCGCGCCGATGCCCCCAAGGTGAGCGATGAGGAGCTGCGTGAGCTGATGCAGCTTATTCCCGACTGGCAGCCGCTGGTGGAGGAGGGGGCGCTGCAACTGCGGCGGGAATTTACGTTTCGCAACTTCAAGGAGGCGCTGGCCTTTACCAACCGCCTGGGCGAGCTGGCGGAGGCGGAGTTCCACCATCCGGCCATTCTGACCGAGTGGGGTAAGGTGACCGTCAGCTGGTGGACCCACAAGATCGGCGGCTTGCATCGTAACGACTTCATCATGGCGGCGCGTACCGATCAGTTGCTCCGGTAATGGCGCCCCACACCAGCGTCATCGGTTGACCCGGGCCTGCCTGCGAAAGCGGGGCGGGCCCGCATTTTTATGGGCTGGCGCTCGCACTGGGGGGATCGAGACTGTATTATCCGCTCATTCATAGAGTTAGCTAGGAAGTGTGTCCCGAATGCGTCTTGAAGTCAGCTGTGAAGACCGCCTGGGCCTGACCCGGGAACTGCTCGACCGCCTGGTGGAGCACAATATCGATCTGCGCGGCATCGAAATCGATACCTCAGGCATCATCTATCTCAACTTTCCCGAGCTGGAGTTCAGTGATTTTCAGCACCTGATGCCGGAGATCCGCCGCATTCCCGGCGTCTACGACGTAAAGACCATCCCCTACATGCCTTCCGAGCGAGAGCACCACGAAATCGAGGCGCTGCTCAAGGCGCTGCCGGATCTGGTCTTCTCCCTCGACAGCAAGGGCAAGGTGACCCAGGCCAACCAGTCGGCCCTCACCACCCTCGGCTTGCCGGTGGAGGAGGTGCGCGGCGTGGCGCTCGGTTCGCTGGTTAAGGGTTTCTCCTTCACCCGCTGGCTGGAGGCGAGCGAGATCAAGCCGCAGACCTGCAAGCTCAGTTTCAATGGCGAAGAGTATCTGGCAGATCTGATGCCGCTGTTCGTTGCAGAAGCCCGCGGCAAGCAGGCGCTGGCCGGTGCCGTGGTGGTGCTCAAATCTGCCCGTCGGGTCGGCCTGCACTTCAGCGCGCTTCATGCGGTGGAAGTGGGGGGCTTCGAGCATCTGCAGGCCGAGAGCCCCAAGATGAAAGAGGTACTGTCGCAAGCGCGAAAACTGGCGATGCAGGACGCGCCGCTGCTGATTGTCGGTGAGACCGGTACCGGCAAGGAGCTGCTGGCCCGTGCCTGTCACGGTGCCAGCCTGCGCTCCAGCCACCCCTTTATGGCCCTCAACTGCGCCGCCATGCCCGATAACGTGGCCGAGAGCGAGCTGTTTGGTTATGCCCCCGGCGCCTTTGGCAACAACACCGAGGGTAAGCGCGGCGTGCTGGAGCTGGCGAGCGGCGGCACCCTGATGCTGGACGAGATTGGCGACATGTCTCCCCATCTGCAGACCAAGTTTTTGCGGGTGCTGCAGGATGGGGTGTTCCGCCGGGTCGGTGACGAGCAAGAGGTGAAGGTCAACGTGCGTTTCATCTGCACCACCCAGAAGCAGTTGCTGGATCTGGTGCACGAAGGAACCTTCCGCGAGGATCTCTACTATCGCCTCAACGTGCTCAGTCTGGCGCTGCCCCCCCTGCGCGAGCGCAAGGCAGACATCATGGTGCTGGCCCAGCAGTTTGTCTCCCGCTTTGCCAGCGAGTTGCAGCGACCCCGTCCGCGCTTTACCCGCAACATGGCCGACTACCTGACCGCCTACCGCTGGCCGGGCAACGTGCGTCAGCTGCGCAACTGTCTCTACCGCGCCATGACCCTGCTGGAAGGGGATGAGCTGGGGCCTGAGCAGATCGACCTGCCGGTGGCGGCCGATACCATGCCGCTGATCGACGAGTGGTTTGAGGGGAATCTCGACGATGCGGTGAAGCGCTTCGAGAGCCAGCTGCTGGCCCGGCTCTATCCCGCCTTCCCGTCGACCCGTCAGCTGGCCAAACGCCTGGGTGTGTCGCATACCGCCATCGCCAACAAGCTGCGGGAATATGGCATCAGCAAGAAGTAAGTTGTTCCGGATGCCAGCCAACAGAGAGCCCGTCACCAGACGGGCTCTCTGTTTTCTTTACACGGCTTCCGGGCGGGAGGGCTTCGGGAGACTTGTCAGGCCAGTGTCCACCAACTTACTATCTGGATACATGTACCCGAACCGCTATGCCACTGCAGCGGTGTTGTCAAGGCGGCCACTTCCCGATCATGCTGTTACTCTTTTCCCCCCGTTTAACTGCCCGTCTGGCGCTCCTGTTGGTTGCGTTTGGCCTGCTGTTGCCCCGCGCGCTGGCGGAAACGGCCGCAGAGAGCCGGGCGACGGCGGTCAGGGAGCTGGTGCTCGATATCCTGAGTTACACTCGCTGGCCCACCGAGCCTGCGGTGCTGCGCCTATGTGTGGCGGCGCCGACGGAGTATGCCGGAGCCCTCTTTACCATCGATCGTCAGGCCAATGGCCGTGCCGTGCAGGTCAATCGCTACGACGCGAGTGATCCGGCCATCAGTGATAATTGCGATGTGCTCTATCTCGGAGTCGTCGACGAGCCGACCCGGATTGCGTTGTTTGCGCGCTTGCAGGGTCATTCAGTGCTCAGCATCAGCGAATACAACCACGACTGTTCCACCAGCTCGGTGTTCTGCCTGCAGACCTCGCCGGACAGCGTGCGAGTGCGGTTTAAAGTGAACCTCGATGCCCTGGCCCTGAGCGGCGTACGAGTACATCCCGCTGTGCTCAAGCTGGCCCGTGCCGACAAGGGGGTCCCATGAGACGACAGGTCAGCGCGGATCCCCGTCGTCCGACCCTACGTCAGAGCCTGGGGCGAACCCATCTGGTGGCCGCCATCACGGCCGTCAGCGTGGCGGGACTCTTCTTTACCCTGGTTGCTTTGCTGGTAGTACGCTTCTACGCCGATCACAATCTGGAGCTGGTGGCCCGCGCCATCAGCTACAGCGCCGAGGCTGCGGTGGTGTTCCACGATGAAGAGGCAGCGAGCGAGGCGCTTGGCGGTATTGTCGCCCATGAGGAGGTGGCCGAAGCCAGTATCGTGCTGGCCAATGGTCAACAGCTCGCTAAATGGGTTCGTCCCGTCAGCAATCCGCTGGCCACAGTCGAAGATTATCTTGCCCGCCTGCTGTTACCGGGGCCGGTCACCTATCCCATGCTGCGGGGCGGTGAGCTGATTGCCACCATAGAGCTGCGCGGTCATGGCGAGTATCTGTTGCTGTTCTTGCTCTCGGTGCTGCTGGTGATGGTGATTTGCCTGGTGTTGAGTGTGATGGGCGCCTTCTATGTCGCCGGGCGGATGCAGGTCGCGATCACCTCGCCACTGCGACAACTGGCACAGGTCGCCCACTCGGTGCGTCGACAACGCACTCTGGGGATGCGGGCGCCACCGGCCGATATCGTCGAGCTCAATGAACTGGGAGAGGATTTCAACGCCCTGCTGGATGAGCTGCAAGCCTGGCAGGCTCATCAGGCGCGGGAGAACGCCAGTCTGCTCCACCAGGCGACCCATGATGCGTTGACCGGGTTGCCCAACCGGGCGTTATTCGAAGCTCGCCTCGAGCATGCCATTGGGGAGGTAAGCGAGGGGGGGGCCCCGTTCGCCCTGCTTTATCTCGATTGCGATCGTTTCAAACAGATTAACGACACCCTGGGGCACAACGCCGGTGACGATGTGCTGGTGACCCTCTCCCGGCGGGTACAGCATCAGCTGCGCCCCGGAGATCTGGTCTGCCGGCTGGGGGGGGATGAGTTCGCCATACTGCTGACACCTGTGCATCTGGGGCAGGATGTGGAAGAGGTGATCGACCGCATTCAGCAGGCGATGAGTGATCCTGTGGTATTGCGGGATGGACAGCAACTGGTGGCAGGGATCAGCATCGGTTTTGCCATCCATCAACCCGGGACCCGCGCCAGCGAGCTGTGCGAGCTGGCAGACAAAGCCATGTATTTGGCAAAACGTACACGCCGTGAGGAGGTTGAGGCCGCCAAATCGGCGTGAGTCAAGGTGTAAAGGAGTCATAACAATGAAACTATCCCTCTCCATCAAGGCTGTCGTGCTGGGCCTGTTGTTCTCTCTGCTGGTGGGTTGTCAGAGCACCCCCAGGGGGTTGACCCCGGAACAGCTGGCAGTATTGAAGGAGCAAGGTTTCTATCTGACCGATGAGGGCTGGACACTGGATCTGGCCAACCGGGTGCTGTTTGCCAACAATGTGGGTGAACTCAATCCGCAGACCCGGCTGATAGTGGAAAAACTGGGCAAGGCCCTGCTTGGGGTCGGGCTCGACAAGGCGAGGGTGGATGGCCATACCGACAATACGGGCGAGAGCAGCTACAACCAGCAGCTCTCTCTGAAACGAGCCCAATCGGTGGCAGATGTGCTGATCTCGGTGGGGATGATGCCCGCCAATCTTGAGATCCGTGGCCGCGGTGAGACGGCCCCGGTTGCGGACAACAAGAGCGCAGCCGGACGAGCAGAAAACCGCCGGGTTGCCATTGTGATTGCCAACCAGTGATCTCTATCCGGCAGCATGCCGTGTGCATAACAAAAGAGCGCCCCGAGAGGCGCTCTTTTTGATCCGGCGACACTACTTCCCTGTGTCGACCTCGCTGTGCTTGCGCAAGCGGATGTTGATCATCTCCACCACCAGCGAGAAGGCCATGGCGAAGTAGATGTAGCCTTTCGGTATGTGCAGATCCATCCCCTCCGCCATCAGGGCAAACCCCACCAGGGTGAGGAAGGAGAGGGCCAGCATCTTGATGGTGGGGTGGTCATCGACGAAATCGCCAATAGACTTGGCGGCAAACATCATGATGAAGACGGCGATCATGATGGCCAGCACCATCACCGGCACGTGATCGGCCATGCCGACCGCAGTGATCACCGAGTCCAGGCTGAACACTATGTCCAGAATGGCGATCTGGATCAGGGTGCTGATAAAGCCCGAGGCCGCTTTGCTGACGCTCTCCGGCTCGGCCGCCCCTTCCAGAGTGGCGTGGATCTCGTGGGTACTCTTGCCGATAAGGAACAGACCACCCAGCAGCAGGATGAGATCGCGGCCCGAGATAGCCTCGTTCAGCACTGTGAAGAGCGGTTCGGTGAGACGCATCACCCAGGCGAGCGAGAGCAGCAACAGGATCCGGGTGCCCATGGCGAGCCCCAGACCCAGAATGCGCGCTTTTTGGCGCTGAGCCTCCGGCAGGCGACCTACCAGGATGGAGATAAAGATGATGTTGTCGATGCCCAGCACGATCTCGAGCAGGGTAAGGGTGGCGAGTGCGACCCAAGCAGAGGGATCAAGAACCCATTCCAGCATGATTGAACCTTGGTTGAAAATTGGTTGGAAAATTGAAGCAGCGCATTCTAGCAGGGGCGCCACTGCTTGTCCCAGAGGGGGGAAAAGATAAAAATGGGGGCCATCGCAAGGGAGGCAGGCATGTTTCGATTAGGGTTCATTATTAATCCTGTCGCCGGGATTGGCGGCGCAGTGGGGCTCAAGGGGAGTGACGGCGTGGTGGATGAGGCGCTTGCTCGTGGTGCCGTGCCCAGAGCACAAGATCGAGCGCGGCAAGCTCTGTTGCCACTGTGCGAGCTGAGCATCCCGTTCGAACTGCTGACGGTGGCGGGAGAGATGGGGGAGGCGGTGGCCCGCGAGCTGGGGTTGCCCTGTCGGGTCATCTATCAACCGGTCGGGGAGAGCACCTCGGCCGATGATACCCGCCACGCCGCCGAGTTGATGCGCGAAGCCGGGGTCGATCTGCTGCTGTTTGCCGGTGGCGATGGCACGGCGCGGGATATTTGCGCCGCGGTGGGGGAGTCTTGCCATGTGCTTGGCATTCCCGCGGGGTGCAAGATCCACTCCGGCGTCTACGGGGTGACGCCCGCCGCCAGCGGACGGGTGGTGGCGCGGATGATCGCAGGGGAACTGCTCAGCCTGATCGATGCCGAGGTGCGCGACATCGACGAGGAGGCGTTTCGCGCGGGCAAGGTGCGGGCCCGCCACTACGGCCAGCTGAAGGTGCCCGGCGATCTGCGTTACGTACAGGCGGTAAAACAGGGGGGCAAGGAGTCCGAAGAGCTGGTGTTGGCGGATCTCGCCGCCGGTGTGGTGGAGCAGATGGAGCCCGATACCCTCTATCTGATGGGCTCCGGCAGCACGGTGGCAGCCTGTATGGCAGAGCTCGGTCTGGAAAATACTTTGCTCGGTGTGGATCTGGTGGAAAATGGCCGACTTATCGGGCAGGATCTCAGCGCCGCCGAGATCCTGACCCGGATCCGCGGCCGTCGCTGCCGACTGATCATTACCCTGATAGGCGGACAGGGACATCTGTTCGGGCGCGGAAATCAGCAATTGAGTCCTGAGGTGATTCGGTGTGTCGGGCTGGAGAATATCCAGGTGCTGGCAACCAAAGCCAAGCTTGCCGCCCTTGCGGGCAGGCCGCTGCTGGTGGACACCGATGATCCCGAATTAAACCGGGCGTTGCGTGGTTATCTGCGAATAACCACGGGATACAAGGATCAGGTCATCTACCCGGTGGCCAACCCGGAATAGGACGCCAAGGACGCTGCTGGCCTGGCGCCAGAGAGCTGCAATCAACCGGATTGCGGTTCCATACCCCCGAATTTTTTGCCGCAAATGAGGCTGCGTTACATGACGATTCACGATTTTGAGCACAAGTTGTTGGGACTGATCGACAGCATGGTTGCTACCGCGACCGACGATGAGCTGTTTGCGGGGGGTTACCTGCGAGGTCATATCTCATTGGCCGTTGCCCGGGCCGAGCTGGAAGGCAAGACCCTGGTGCGGGACGTCAAGAGCTATGTGCTGCGCAGCCTCAACGAGGCGATCTTGCAAGGTGAGCTATCTGAAGAGGATGAAAAACTGGTGCAGGCGATGTGGAGTCGTTTGCAACAAGACGCAGAAGCTTGATCGGATACACAATTCAAACTGAAGTTTGAGTTTATCCTTCCCCTGAAGTTAGTGAAAGGTTAATAATAAGTTTCGCCTTTTGTTTCAGGGATTAAACTATGGCCTCCTCCTCACGCATTGCCAATAAACTGCCGCTCGAGATGCTCTATCACTGGGAGCGGCAGTGTCCTGATCGAACCTACCTGCGTCAAACCATCAACCGCGAATATGTCGATTTCACCTGGGGTGAAGTGGCCGATGAAGCGCGGCGGATGGTGACGGCCTTGCGTCACCTCGGTCTGGTGGCCGGTGACAAGGTGGCGCTGCTCTCCAAGAACTGCGCCCAGTGGTTTATCGCCGATCTGGCGATGCAGATGGGGCAGTATGTGAGCGTGCCCATCTACCCGACTGCCAACGTCGACACCATCGAATATGTGCTGCGCCACAGCGAAGCCAAGGCGATCTTCGTCGGCAAGCTGGATGACTGGAAGAGTCAGGAGGCGGGCGTACCCGCCGATCTGCTGCGCATCGCCTTCCCCTACGATACCATGCCGGCCAGCCACCAGTGGGACGATCTGCTGGAGGCGCATGAGCCGATCCCTGACAGCCCGGTGCAGGCCCCTGACTCCCTGCTGAGTCTGGTCTACACCTCCGGCAGTACCGGCAAGCCGAAAGGGGCCATGTTGAGCGTCGAGCGTTACGCCTGGTCGTGCGAGAAGCTGGTGGAGACGGTGAGCCTGAGCCAGGCCGATAGGGGCTTCTCCTACCTGCCGCTGGCCCACATTACCGAGCGGGTCTACATCTACGGCGGCAGCCTCTATGGCGGCGCTACCATCGCGTTCCCCGAATCCCTCGACACCTTTATCGAAGATGTCAAACGCTGCCGTCCCACCGTCTTTATCTCGGTGCCACGGCTGTGGGCCATGTTCCGCATCAAGATCCACGAGAAGCTGCCCCAGAACAAACTGGCGTTGCTGCTCAAGATCCCGCTTATCTCCGGCCTTATCAAACGCAAGCTGCAAAAGGGGCTGGGGCTGGATCAGGCACGGGTACTCGGCTGCGGCTCCGCGCCTGTCTCCCCTGCGCTGCTTGAGTGGTATCTGAGCATCGGCCTCAAGGTGACGGAAGCCTGGGGCATGACCGAGAACCACGCCTACTCCACCATCAACTACCCATTCCGCGCCGACAAGATCGGCACCGTCGGCAAGGCGGGGATCGGGGTGACCATCAAGATCTCTGACGAGGGGGAGATCCTCTGCCGCTGCGAAGGGATGATGCTGGGTTACTACAAGGATCCTGAGCACAGCGCCGAGGCCATCGATGCCGAGGGGTGGCTCCACACCGGCGACATGGGCAAGCTGGACAAGGAGGGTTATCTCACCATCACCGGCCGGATGAAGGATGTGTTCAAGACCGCCAAGGGCAAGTATGTGGCGCCGGTGCCCATCGAGGGACTGCTGGGGCAGGAGCCCATTATCGAACAGCTCTGCGTGATTGGCTACGGCATGCCCCAGCCCATTGCGCTGGTGCAACTGGCCGAGAGCGCCATGAAGGGCAATCGGGAGGAGGTCAACGCCAGACTGGAAGCGGCGCGGGTACGGGTCAACGATCAGCTGGAATCTCATGCCAAAATTCGCGGCATTCTGGTAGTGAAGACTCCCTGGAATATCGAAAACGGTGTGCTGACTCCCACCATGAAGATCAAGCGTCACCTGCTGGAGCAAAAGTACGCCCAGGTCGGGGATCGCTGGCCCTCATCCCAGGTGGTGGTGTGGGAGGAGTAACTCCCGTCTTTCCATAGCGCAACAAACAACAACGGCCCTTGATGGGCCGTTGTTGTGTTTGAGGCATATCACTCGCCGCTGTTTTGTCGGGGAGTAAAAAGCGTGTCCGGTTAGATCTGCGCCAGCGCAGCGGCCAGATCGGCGATGAGATCGTCTGCATCTTCCACCCCGATGCTGAAGCGGATGAGGTCGTCGTTGACCCCAGCGGCGAGGCGGCTCGCCTCGTCCATGGCGGCGTGGGTGGTACTGGCCGGATGGCAAGCGAGACTCTCGAGATCCCCCAGACTCACCGCCTGCACGAACAGTTGCAGGTTATCGAGCAGGGTAGCGCAGCGCTCAAACCCGCCTTCCAGCTCAATGCTCACCATGCCGCCAAAGCCGCTGGCGAAGGCGCCTAGGGCATCGTGGCCCGGATGGCTGGCAAGCCCCGGGTAGATCACCTTCTTCACCGCCGGATGGGCGGCCAGAAACTCGGCCACTTTCTGCGCATTGTGCAGGTGGGCATCCATCCGCAGGGGCAGGGTCTTGACCCCGCGCTGCAGCAGGTAGGCCTCCTGCGGGCCGATTGGGGAGCCGATATGTTTGAGGGCCACGGTGCGGATCGACTTCATCAGGGCGTGAGATCCCGCTACCACTCCGGCGATGATGTCGCCGTGGCCGCCCAGATATTTGGTGCCGCTGTGCATCACTACATCGACCCCGAGTTCCAGCGGACGCAGCAGGTAGGGGGTGAGGAAGGTGTTGTCACATACCGTAATGGCGCCCACCTTGCGGGCCGCTTCCACCACCAGCCGCGGATCCACCACCTTGAGGGTGGGGTTGGTCAGGGTTTCGAACAGTACCACCTTGGTGGCAGGGCGGATATTGGCCAGCAGATCCCGATCGCTCTCGTAGGCGGTGACCTTGATGCCAGCGCGGCTGAAGGTCTGCTTCAAGAAGGCATCGGTGCCGCCGTAGAGCGGGCCGATATAGGCCACCTCATCGCCGCTGTCGGCCAGGGCATACATGATGGCGCTCACCGCCGCCATGCCGCTCGCCACCACCAGCGCCTCGTCGGCCCCTTCGAGGGCTGCCAGCTTCTGCTCCAGCTCGGCGGTGGTGGGGTTGCCAAAGCGGCTGTAGATAAAGCCGGGGGCCTGACCTGCAAAGCGCTCCTTGCCCGCCTGGGCGTTGAAGTAGCTGAAGGTGCTGCTCTGGTAGAGCGGGGTGGTGAGGGCACCGGTCTGTGGGTCGATCCGCTGGCCGCTGTGTACGCTCATGGTCTTGAATTTCATCGTGTTGCTCCGTGATGGCCAGGCTCTGGCCATGACTTGTTTTGTTGTTCGTTGCTTGTTGTTTTTGTCAGCGCGGGTATGTGCATGCGGCTTGTGGCTTATGCATATACCCGCCTGCGGATCTTTACGCTGCTTAGGCCGGTATCGCTTCGCTTTCAGTGCGCGGGAGGCGAGTTGGTTCCACCGGCCCATAGTGCCGCGCCGTCACATCCGGGTGGGAGCGCAGCCGCCCCTTGAGCACGTTCTCCCCCACCTGATTAAAGAGCGGGTTGGTCGGGTCACTCTCCGGCCCTTGCGCCTGCGCTGCCAGCTCTGGGGAGAGGCTGAGCAGGGGCACGGTGGCATCGAGCCGCGCCGCCATAAAGAAGGCGCAGGAGAGGCGCGAGACGCCGGGCGGCGGGCTCACCACCCGATGCAGGGTCGCCTTGAGATAGCCGTTGGAGGCCAGCTCCAGCAGCTCGCCGATATTGACCACCAGCGCTCCGGGCAGGGGGGGCGCGGAGATCCAGCCGTCGGCCGTCTCGACCTCAAGCCCCGAGTGATTGTCCTGCATCACCAGCGTCAGGTAGCCGGGATCCTTGTGGGCGCCGACCCCCTGACTGCTGCTGCCCGCCTCTTGCCCAGGGTAGTGAATCAGCTTCATGTGCTGGTAGGGGGCGCCGCGAATACTGTCGTCAAACACTTGGGCCGGTTGCTCCAGCACCTCGGCAAAAGCGGCCAGCAGGGTGAGGGTGATATCGCTCAGCCGATCTTGCCACGCCAGCAGATGGGCTTTCATCTCTGGCAGGGCGGTTGGCCACTGGTTGGGGCCGACCAGCCGCTGCCAGGGTTCACGGATCAGGGCCGCAGGCAGGGCTTGCGCCTCGTTCATGATATCGAACTGCTCACGCAGATCCGGCCGCTGGCGTGTCAGCTCGGCACCGACCCGGTTGTAGCCGCGAAAGTGGGGGCTGTTGACCATCTGCACCGTCAGCTTCTCCTGCTCCGGCAGGGCAAAGAAGCGCTCTGCCAGCGCCAGAGTCTCTCGCTGCTCGGCGTCACTCAGGCCATGCCCTGTCAGATAGAAAAAGCCGACGTCGCGGGCGGCCGCAGCCAGCTTGGCCAACATAGGGCGACGCAGGTCGGGTGCCCCGTTGAGGGCAGCCAGATCGATGATCGGCAGTGGTGAATGTTCCATGTGCACCTCCTCACTCTTTCGTTATCTCTGGCGCCATCTCTTCTGCTGCCTCTGGTGCGGGCAGGTCTGATGAGCGGCAAACGGGATGGCGCGACAGTGTGGCTGTTTGCGCTTGCGGTGTGGCGCCATCTGGAATGAAGGGGATGCTACTGTTCGGTGTTATAAGACGGAAACAACAAATTATTCTTAGTTATATACAAAATTCGAAATGGAATTCGGTGTGTAATGGAGTAGCTGCTTTTTGCGCAGCCATTAAGGGCGGAATGGGAAATGATGGGAAGGAGAGTGATAACCAGAGGCAAGCTGCCAGCGGCAAAAATGACCAAAACAGAAAATGGCCAAAACAGAAGGGAGGCGGATGCCTCCCTTCTGGTTGAGCGGTTTTTCACCTGACCGAAAGCACAGGCGAGTGACCGTGCATTCTGGCCTTAACCGATTGCTGGCTCTCAGTAACCCAGGGTAAAGCGCTGGCGCTGGTGAGCCGGTTTTTCCACCTCGTTCAGCACACCGTCAGCCAGATCACCGGCGGTGATCCCGGCAGGCTGTTCGCCGCTGAACAGCACCTGATCGCCACCAATCCGATAGCCGCCGCGCTTCTCGCCCGGTTCGAGGAACACCGGGGGAGAGACAAAGCGCCAGTCGAGGGTGGTTTCATGACGCAGGGCGGTGAGACCGTCGCGGGCCGCCAGCGCCCCCTGTTTCCACTCGGCCGGAAACTCAGGGGTATCCACCAGTTGCACGCCGGGGGCAACCTCCAGACTGCCGGCGCCACCTACTACCAGCAGCCAGCTGTTGGCCGCTTTGGCTGCTGCGACGATCGCGTTGGCGCCCTTGAGGTACTGGTCGTAGATATCCGGTGTGGTCCAGCCCGGGTTGTAGGCGCTGATCACCCGATCGTGCCCCTTGAGCACCTCGGCCAATGCCTGCGGGTTTTGGGCATCTACCGCCACGGCGGTGACCTGCGGATGGGCGGCCACCTTGCTGACATCGCGGACGATGGCGGTGACGTGATGGCCGCGGCTGATGGCTTCGTTCAGGATGGCTGAACCGACAAAACCACTGGCACCGATCAGGGCAATCTTCATGGGGAACTCTCCTTCACTGTTGGAATGGGGCTATCCTACGCCGCCATTTATGATTTAATAATCACCTCAAAAATGCATTCACTTATAAGCTGGATTTAATAATGGAACAGCTCAGACGTTACGCCATCTTCGCCGCTGTGGTGGAAGCGGGCAGCATGACAGGGGCGGCCAAATCCCTTGGCATGACCCCCTCCGCCGTCAGTCAGCATATCAGCCAGCTCGAAAGCCTGCTCGGACTGCCCCTGCTCCATCGCTCCACCCGTCGTCTCAGTCTGACCGAGGCGGGAGAGGTGGTGTGGCAAGGGTGTCGGGCGTTGCAGCAGACTCTGAGCGAGACCGAACTGCGCCTCTCGGAGGTGCGCGACGCCCTGCTCGGTGAAGTGCGGATCACCGCCCCGGTGGGGATGGCGGGCCAGCCGCTGGCGCTGGCCCTCTCACCGCTGCTGCAGGCCCACCCCGGCCTCACCATCCAGATCATCGCCGACGACGAGAAGCGGGATCTGATTGCCGAGCGGATCGACGTGGCGCTGCGGGTCGGCACCTTGCCTGACTCGACCCTGGTGGCCCGCAAACTGGGGCAGACCCGGATGCTGCTCTGCGCCGCCCCCGCCTATCTGGCGCGCAAGGGAGCGCCGCGCACGCCCGCCGATCTGGCCACCCACGACTGGCTCTGTGGCGACATGCTGGGCAACGGTTTGCTGCTGCTTGACGAGAAGGGGGGCGAGCACAGGGTGAGGTTCAAGGCCAAGGTGCTCTGCAATAACGTGTTGCCCCTGCGCCAGTTTGCGCTGGCGGGGCAGGGGATCTCGCTGCAACCGGAGGGAGAAATTGGCGAGGATCTGGCGCAGGGGCGTCTGCTCGAACTGTTGCCCGGTTTTCGGGTGCAGCCGATGGAGATCCACGCTATCACGCCGCAGCGGGAGATCCCGGAGAAGGTGCGGCGGGTGGTGGAGGCGCTACGCAGCTACTTCGCAGGCACTTCCTGACACATATCAATGCAGCTTGGCCTAGCTGTCAGTTGGGCTCTTGCCCGCCAATGGGCTGGCGGCGCCACAGATAGAGTCCGATTGCCAGCAGCAAGCCGCCCAGAAAGAGCCAGCGAGCGCTCCCCCATTGGCCGTTGTCCGTCATCAGGGCCGCCAGCAACAGGGGGCCAAGCAGCTGACCGAGGTTGGCGAGCTGGACAAAAAATCCCTGCACGATGGCCAGTTGTACCGGCCCCTGACTCACTCCCTGCGCAGACGAGAGGATAGCCGGCGGCGCCATACCACCCGACAGGGAGAGGACGAGGCACAATCCATAGGCCCACCACGGCGACAGGCCGGGCCAGAAGGCGAGCATGCCGCACAGCGCCATCAGACTCAGTGCCCAGCAGATGAGCCGATCTCGCGCCACGCCCCGGCGCAGCAGCCATGCCCCCATCAGGTTGCCGGGAATATTGGCGACCACCGCCAGCGCCGAGAGCAGGGCGATCTGGTTTTGGCCAATCCCGGGGCTGCCTTGCAACATGGTCGGCAGCCAGACAAAGAGCGCCCAAAGCATCAGGCTGTAGAGCATGAACGCCAACCCGTAGCGCCAGAGTGTCAGTTGTCGGAGTACCGTGAGTTGGCGCAGCGGGTGGCCCGAGTTGATCGAGTTTTGGGGTGCCCAGACCCGCAGCCCATCTGCCGAGCGACTGGCGAGCAGAAGCAACAGGACAGAGAGTTGCGGGATCATCAGGAGCAGCCAGGCCAGTCGCCAGCCACCTTGCGCCGTGAGCCAGGGGGTGAGCAGCATACCCGCCGCCGCCCCGAGAGGCAGGTTGACCGTCCACAGGCTCAAGGCCAGCCGTTTATCCTCCTCCCGGGTCACCGCCACGATAAAGGCGGGCATGGCCACCGAGATCAGCAAAAAGCCAATCCCCTCGACAATGCGCGACAGCAGCATCATGGCCAGCCCGGTGGCGGGCAGCGCCAACGCACCGCCTGTGACGATAACCAGTAGCCCGACAACCCCGGTTTGCCGCCCACTCCAGCGAGTCAGCAGCAGGCCGAGAAAGAGGCTGCAGAGGATCGCCAGCGTATTGAAAGCTGAGGCGAGATAGCTGGCTTCGACCAGTGTCAGCCCCAGTTCGCTGCGCAGTATGCCGAGTACGGCGGGCACTTTGCCAAGGCAGAGGGCGCCGCTGGCACCGGCAAAAATGGCGAGGAAGACCAGAGGCCAGCGCGTGCTTTGTGGCTGGTGGCCAGCGAGCGTGCTCATGGTCGATATTGGCCGTTGCGCAGCCACTCATCGTTGAGCTGACCAAATTCGCCGCGCTGATAGGCATGCAGCCGATCTGCAATGGCGTCGTGGCTATTCATCACGAAGGGGCCATGTTTGACCAGGGGTTCATTGAGCGCCTGGCCTGAGAGCAGCACGAAGTGGCAGGGCTCGGTGGCCTCCAGTTGCAGAGCCACCGCCTCGCTGCCATCGGCAGAGAGGCTGACACCCATCCCGTGACCCGCCGGGATGAGGTGCCGCTCACCCTCCGCCTGCAGGGTCAGCGATCCGGTCAGGGGATAGATCATGGCATTCCAGCCTGCCGCCAGCAGATGGGTGAAGCGGCTGCCGGGCGCGCAATGCCCATCGAGCAGGGTAAAGGGTTGGGGCAGTTCTACCGAGTGTGGTGCCGTTATCCCGTTGCTGTGGCCTGCGACCACCCGTATTCGCACCCCTTCGCCATGAAACTCGGGGATGGTGGCAGCGGCTGCGTGGATGGCAAAAGGCGACGTCATCTTCTGACGAGCAGGCAGGTTGACGAAGATCTGCAGGGCGTGGACGTAGGGCGATGCCCCCTCCGGCTGTTCGGTATGCACGGCCCCGCGTCCGGCCGCCAGCCAGTGGAGCGCTCCCGGTTCGATGGGGCCCTGATTGCCGAGGGAGTCGTAGTTGACGTGGGGGCTCGTCGAATCTTCGAACAGATAGGTGACGGCAGAGATCCCGGCATGGGGGTGGGGCTCGAAGGTGGGTGCGGTCATCTGGAAGTGATCCACCATTACCACGGGGTCTATCAGACCGTTGAAAAAATGTTCGCCAAAATGGCTGGCTGCAAAGCCGTTGCCAATGTGCAGCGGTTGGCCCTTGACGGGGGCAGAGAGAGTCAGGCGTCTGGTCATCAATGGATCCTCCAGAAGATAGAAGATGCCTTCGGTCATCTGACCGAAGGCGAGGCGAGTTACGACTTCTTGGCACCCTCTTGCATCTGCCACACCAGGGTGGCGAAAGGCATGTCGAGGGCGCTGTAGACATCGTGTGCCTTGGGGTCGACGTTGCTGCGCAGCATCTCGACAGCGGCGGAGGCGTAGTCGGTGACCGGGATACCGGCCCCCAGCAAGCGTTGCAGACCTGTGGTGCGCTTGGCTTCGTTGAAGGTGCCGGAGGCATCGAGCACCACCCGGGCATCATAGCCGGCAGCCTTGGCAGAGAGGGCCGGGAAGCTGGCGCAGATCTCGAGGGATACCCCGGCGATGATCAGCTGTTTGCGGCCGGTCTGCTCAATGGCGGCGCGCACGGCGGGATCGTCCCAGGCGTTGATGACGGTGCGGTTGATCACCTTCACATCCGGCAGGGCACTGGTCAGTTCGGGCATGGTGGGGCCCCACATGCCATCGGGCATGGTCGCGGTCACGATCACCGGCACGCCGAGGGCGCGGGCGGCGTTGGCCAGCGCCACCACGTTGTGCTTGAGCTCGCCCACCGTGGTGTCGCGCACGCCGCTCAGCAAGCCGACCTGATGGTCGACCAGCAGCAGTACCGCATTGTCTCGGGAGAGCATCTCCAGATAGCGGTTGGGTGATACGGTCGGATGGCTGGCAGCCTCGGCGGCCATGGCCGGTGTCGCTGTAGTGGCCAGCGTGGCGGTCAGGGTCGCCAGACCGAGCAGGGTGGCAGAGCAGATTTGTCGCAGTTTCATGGTGAACTCCTTGTGATATCGGAACAGTCAAACGGCCCTTGCTGGTGGGGCGGATTGCCCGCGCAGCAACCGTCTGATGGGGACAGGGCCATTATGATGGCTGCAAAAATGGCGACAATCTGGTGAAATAGGTTCTTATCGTTCCATTTGTGGAACGATGTGAATGCACCTCACCCTGACCAAGGCTGCCCGATGACACCACTGGAACTTGATTTGAATGATCTCTATCTCTTCACCCATGTGGTGCAACGACAGGGATTCACTGCCGCCGCGCGGGCGCTTGGCGTGCCCAAGTCGCGGATCTCGCGCCGGATCCGGCTGCTGGAGGAGCGGCTGGATACCCGGCTGCTGCAACGTACCTCGCGCCAACTCAGCCTGACCGATGCCGGTGAGGTGCTCTATCGCCACTGTCAGGCGATGCTGGCCGAAGCGCAGGCGGGAGAGGCGGCTGTGCGGCAACGGCAGCAGGAGCCGAGCGGTCTGGTGCGGATCAGCGTGCCCATTACCATTGCCGATGCGCTGCTTGCCCGTTTGCTGCCCGCGTTTATGGTGCAATACCCCAAGGTGAGGCTCGCCGTGCAAGCCAGCAACCGGCAGGTGGATCTGCTGGAGGAGGGGCTGGATGTAGTGATCCGCGGGGTGGCCTTCGAGCAGCCCCCCTCCAGTCTGGTGCAGGTGCCGCTCTGCACGGTGCAGTGGGGCGTGCTGGCTGCCCCAACGTGGCTCTCTCGCCACGGTGCATTGATGCATCCGCGCCAGCTGGAGGGAGAGGATGCCCTGCTCTTCAGCTCGCTGGAGCGTCAGGCCGATCTGTTGCGGCTGCGGCACGATAGTGGGGAGAGTGAGGAGGTGGCGGTCAATGTGCTGTTGCGCAGCGACAATATGCAAACCCTCAAGCAGGCGGCGCTGGCGGGGCTAGGAATGGTGGGCTTGCCACTTTACGCCTGCGTGAATGAGCTGGCGGATGGGCGGCTGCAACAACTGCTGCCCGAGTGGCGTCCCAAAGATGGCAAGCTGGTGATGCTCTACCCAGCGCGGCGCGGCCTGTCACCGGCGGTCAGAGCCCTCATCGACTTTATCAAGGCAAAGTTGCCTGCACTGCTCGCAGAGGTCGGCCAGCCCCGCTGAAGGGGTTATCCCTCCATCTTGCGGCGAATGCGCTCGAACAGGCTCTGCAGGCAGGCTTGATCCCGATCGGCGGCCCGCACCGCACCGTACATATGGCGACGAATACCACTGCCGAGGGGGCGGGCGCAGAGCATCCCCTGTCTGACAAACTCGTTGCTGGCCCAGCGCGGCAGGGCGGCGACCCCGAGGCCGGCGGCGGCCATCTGCAGCATCACCGAGGTGTTGTCCACCGGCTTGCAGCGGGCGGGCTCCACCCCGGCGGGTTGCAAAAAGCGGTTGAAGATATCCATGCGGCTGCGCTCCACCGGATAGACCAGCAGCACCTCCGCCCCCAGATCGCCCGGCTCGATGTGGCTCCGGTGGCAGAGGGGGTGATCCGGCGCCATCACCAGAGTCAGATCAAAGGCAAACAGCGGCTCGAAGTGGAGATCGCCCCGGGCCTGCACATCGGAGGTGAGCAGCAGGTCGAGTTGGCCGCCGAGCAGGGCATTGATGGCATCAAAGCCCGGCACTGACTCCACCTCCAGATCTACCCCGGGCCACTGGCGGCGAAAATCGGGCAACAGCGGCAGCAGCCACTGGATGCAACTGTGGCAATCGAGCGCCAAATGCAGCCTTCCCGCATCGCCGCTCTGCAAGGCCTGCAGCTGTTTCTCGGTTTGGGCCAGGGCGGGCAGTACCTGACGGGCAAAGGCGAGCAGCTGGCTGCCTGCCGCGGTCAGCACCAGCGGGCGGCTTTTGCGCAGGTAAAGCTCCAGATTGAGGCGGGTCTCCAGCTCTTTGAGCTGGTGGGAGAGGGCGGACTGGGTGAGGTTGAGGGTCAGCGCCGCACCGGCCAGCGAGCCCTGCTCGGCCAGCGCGGTCAATGTTTTCAAGTGTTTGATCTCTATCCCTGCATTGCTTGGCACTGCCATAAGATGGCTCCTTGTGAGATTGCGTATGGCGCTGAGGTTGCGGTCGGCGGTGACCTGCTGCGCTTCTTGACTCCGGCACCTCTTGCACCTGTAAAAATCGGCCTCTGTATCCTCGCGGTGAACCTGACTGGCGGTCAGTTGAGGATTATTTGAGAGCCACTTGAAGAGGATTCAATAGCCAGCGTCACCTTATCTTGTCATTTTGGATGTGTAAACATCTGGATGGCTAAATCATCCAGTTTCCCATCAGATGAATGAGCATAAGGAAATGAACCTATGACACGAGCACACACCCTGGGCTTCCCCCGTATCGGCGCCAAGCGCGAGCTGAAATTTGCCCTCGAATCCTACTGGCGTGGCGAGACCACTCAGGCCGAACTTGTTGCCGTGGGCAAGACGCTGCGTGAGCGCCACTGGCAGGCCCAGCACGGCGCCGGGGTCAATCTGCTGCCGGTGGGTGACTTTGCCTGGTATGATCAGGTGCTCGGTACCAGCCTGCTGGTGGATGCGGTGCCTGCCCGTCACCGCCATGGCGAGACCGATCTCGACACCCTGTTCCGGGTGGCCCGGGGCCGTGCGCCGACCGGCCCAGCGGCGGCCGCCGCCGAGATGACCAAATGGTTCAACACCAACTATCACTATCTGGTGCCGGAATTCAGCCGTGATCAGCGCTTCAAGCTGGGCTGGAGCCAGCTGTTTGACGAGGTAGAAGAGGCCAAAGCACTGGGGCTGCCGGTCAAGGCGGTGCTGCTGGGACCGGTCTCTTATCTGTGGCTCGGCAAGGAGAAAGAGAGCGGCTTCTCCCGCCTTGAACTGCTCGATCGCCTGCTCATCGTCTATCAGGAGATCCTGGCCAAGTTGGCCGCCCAGGGAGTGGAGTGGGTACAGATCGATGAACCTGCGCTGACGCTGGACTTGCCGGACGAGTGGCGGCTGGCCTACCTCAACGCCTACGAGCGCTTGAGCGGCCCCTGCAAGCTGTTGCTCACCACCTATTTCGGCTCGGTGGCCCATCAGCGCGACATCATCACCAGCCTCAAGGTAGATGGCCTGCATCTGGATCTGGTGGCCGCCCCCGAGCAGCTGGAGACCCTGTTGCCGCATCTGCCCGCCCAGTGGGTCATCTCAGCCGGGGTGATCAACGGCCGCAACGTCTGGCGTGCCAATCTGGCCAAGCTGGCGCCGACTCTGAAGGCACTGAAAGCCAAGCTCGGCGAGCGGCTCTGGGTGGCCTCATCCTGCTCATTGCTGCACAGCCCGGTGGATTTGACTCTGGAGCAGGAGCTGGATCCCCAGACCCGCAGCTGGTTCGCCTTCGCCTTGCAAAAATGTTTCGAGTTGGGACTGCTCAGAGAGTATCTGGATGGGGGCGAGCTCGACAAAATCACCGCCTACAGCCAGCCCATCGTGGATCGGGAGTCCGACAGCCGGGTGCACAAAAAAGCGGTGCAGTCACGGCTCGCCAGCCTCACCAACAGCGATTTTGATCGCCACAGCCCCTATCCGGTCAGGGCCGAGCTGCAGCGCTCGGATCTCAAACTGCCGCTGCTGCCGACCACCACCATCGGCTCCTTCCCGCAGACCTCGCAGATCCGGGTATTGCGGCAGGATTGGCGTGCTGGTCGCATCGATGATAGCGCCTACGAGGCGGGCATTAAGGCGGAGATCCGCGATGCCATCGCGCGTCAGGAGGCCATCGGGCTGGACGTGCTGGTACATGGCGAGGCCGAGCGCAACGACATGGTGGAGTATTTCGGTGAGCTGCTGGATGGCTTTGCCATCACCCGCTTCGGTTGGGTACAGAGCTATGGCTCACGCTGCGTCAAGCCGCCGGTGATCACCCGCGATATTGACCGCCCGACTCCCATGACGCTCGAATGGACCCGATTTGCCCAGAGCCTGACCGACAAGCCGGTGAAGGGGATGCTGACTGGCCCTGTGACCATCCTCTGCTGGTCCTTCCCGCGGGAAGACGTGAGCCGCGAGCAGTCCGCCCTGCAAATCGGGCTGGCCATTCGCGACGAGGTGGCAGACCTGGAAGCCGCCGGCATCAAGATCATCCAGATCGACGAACCGGCGATCCGTGAAGGCTTGCCCCTGCGCAAGCAGGATCATCAGGCTTATCTCGACTGGGCAGTGCGGGCCTTCCGTCTGAGTGCCAGTCCGGTGGCGGATAGCACCCAGATCCACACTCACATGTGTTACAGCGACTTCAACCTCATCATCGAGGCGGTGGCGGCGCTGGATGCGGATGTGATCACCATCGAGACGAGCCGCAGCCAGATGCAGCTGCTCGAAGCGTTCGAGCGCTTCAACTACCCCAACGAGATAGGCCCCGGCGTCTACGATATCCATTCGCCAAACGTGCCGAGCCAGAGCTGGATTGAGGGGTTGCTGCGCAAGGCGGCCAAACAGATCCCGGCCGAGCGGCTCTGGGTCAACCCGGATTGCGGCCTCAAGACCCGCGGCTGGGAAGAGACAGAAGCCGCCCTCAAGGTGATGGTCGATGCCACCAAGGCGCTGCGGGCCGAGCTGGCGTAACCGGCAAGCCGTGACCGCCATCGATAAGGTGGTGTGCTGACAAACGAACGAGAGAGGGGAAGCCACTGCTTCCTCTCTTTTTTTTCGTTGGCCACTTTTTCCACTGGATCCTGAACCTTGCCGCAGCCCGCTTTGCACTAGGCTCAGAGGTGGCAGGAGTGGATGGAGTCGCGGCCATGGGTGTTGGTATGAGAATCGCAATCCTGTGGGGATTGCTGATGTGGCAGAGTGTCTGGGCGGCGCCAGCGGCCGAGTTGAAGCTGGTCTATTTTGACGACTTTGCCCCATATTCGTGGCGTGATGAACAGGGCAAGATGCGCGGGCTGATGATCGATGTGATGGATCGGGTGGCAGCGCAGATGGGGCTGCGGGTGCACCACGAAGGCTATCCGTGGCAACGGGCGCAAAAAATGGTGCGTCTGGCGCAGGCCGATGGTTTTGTAACCATCGCCACCCGGGAGCGGCGCAGCTATACCCTGGTTGTGGAAGAGCCGGTCACCACGACGACTCTGACGATATTTACGCCGCGTGCTCATCCCCATATGCAGGAGTTCCTGCAAGCCAAACATCTGGGCGATCTCAGGGCGTTCACCTTTCTCGACTATTTCGGTAACGGCTGGGGCAAGGAGAATCTGGCCAGCTTCACCGTTCATCAGACCATCAATGTTGATAACGTCTTCAAAATGCTGGCGGCGGGTCGGGGGGATCTGATGGTGACAGACCCACTGGTCGCACGCTTCAAACTCAACAAGCTGGGGCTGGCCAATCAGGTGGTTGAGGTGCCACTCGTGCTTGAGTCGACACCGTTTAACCTCTGCATCGGCAAACACTCCCGCTTCAATACCCGGATAACCGAGTTCAACAGTGCCCTGCAACAGCTGCGACAAAGCGGCGAGTTGGCGCGTATCGTCGAACGCTATCGTTGATGCGCGGCTGCCATCTGCTGTTTGCCAACGGCGTGTCTATCTTGGCGTCATATCGGCGATGGTTGCCCAGAAGGCATCGATCAAGGGCCCCTTGCTGTGGGGCGGACGGATAAGGCCAATGGTCCAGCAGGCTTCCCCATCTCTAAGGGGGAGGGTGAGTACATCCGGGTGCTCTATGGTGGTGGAGGAGGGGACCAGGGTCCAGGCGATCTCTGCCGCCGCGGTGGCGACGCCTGCGGCGAAGTCGTTGACGTACTGGATATCGCGAAAACGCAGCCCGCTCTGGGCCAGATAGTTCATCAGGTGATCGTAAAACGACGGGGCCTTGTCCCGACGCAGGATCGCCAGCGGCTTGTCCACCAGATCCGCCAATTCCCTCACATCGCGGTAGCTGGCGGGCAGCACGGCGACAAAGTGGGCTTCGACCACCGGCAGGGCGTGCCACCCCTTGGGGGCGGGCAGGCGGCAAAAACCGAGATCCAGCTTGCCTTCACTGAGCGCCAGCAACTGGTGGTGGGTGGAGAGATCGTTGAGCTCTATGGTGACCTGCGGCCGCTCGGCGCGAAAGCGGGCGATGGCGGCGGGCACCAGGATCTTGGTGGCCACGCCAAAGCCGATGCGCAGGGTGCCGACATTGCCCGCCAGCACGTCGCGGGCGGTGCGCGAGAGCTGCTCGCTCTGGATGACCACAGCGCTGGCATCCTCATACAGCGCCCTGCCCAGTCCGGTGAGGCGAGTGGTACTGGCGTTGCGCTCGAACAGCTCGCCGCCCAGCTCCTCCTCAAGCCGCCTTATCTGTTTGCTCAGGGCCGACTGGGTAACATGCTGACGTACCGCTGCTTGGCCGAAGTGCAGCACTTCCCCCAGAGTGACGAAAGCTTTCAGATCCCGTAGCTCCATCAGGGCTCCTTTCATTCCTGTTGGGAATGTTGAGTGGTCAAATTTGTCATTGGACGGAATTTTAGAAGTGATGGATGCTTATGCCAATTCATTTCGGATGCCCCGGCACGGGGGCGCCGAGTTATCAGAGATGGCTGACACCATCAGCGCAGAAGGAGCAACACCAGATGCATCACCACAAGTTCAACGACTTCCCGAGCGATTTTCTGTGGGGCGCCGCCTCCGCCGCCTATCAGGTGGAGGGAGGCTGGAATGCCGATGGCAAGGGGCCCTCGGTGTGGGATCTCTTCACCAAGCTGCCGGGCAAGACCTTTGAGGGGAGCAACGGCGATGTGGCGGTGGATCACTACCACCGCATGGAAGAGGACGTGGCGCTGATGGCCGAGATGGGGCTCAAGGCTTACCGCTTCTCGGTGAGCTGGCCGCGCATCTATCCCACCGGTCGGGGGGAGGTGAACGAGGCGGGGCTGGCCTTCTACGAGAAGCTGATCGACACCCTCTTGGCCCACCAGATCGAACCGGTGCTGACCCTTTATCACTGGGATCTGCCGCAGGCGCTGCAGGATGAGTACGGCGGCTGGGAAGACCGACGCATTATCGAGGATTTCGAGCGCTACTGCGTGACCCTCTATCAGCGTTTTGCCGGCAAGGTGAAGTACTGGGTCTCTCTCAACGAGCAGAATTACAACCTGACCAATGCCTATCAGCTCGGCACCCATCCGCCTGCCGTGCAGGATCGCAAGCGCTTCTTTGCCGCCAACCACATCGCGTTTCTGGCCAATGCTCGGGTGATCAAGGCCTTTCGCCAGTATGTGCCAAATGGCCTCATCGGCCCGAGTTTTGCCTACTCCCCTGCCTATCCGGCGTCGTGCGATCCGAAAGATATGCTGGCCTATGAGAACGCCGAGGAGTTCAACAACCTCTGGTGGCTGGATGCCTACTGCTTTGGCCGCTATCCCCAGGCGGCGCTCGCTTACTTGCGAGAAAACGGCGAGGCGCCGGAGATCCTGCCGGGCGATATGGAGTTGCTGCGAGAGGGGACGCCCGACTACATCGGCGTCAACTACTACTACACCCTGACCTACACAGATAACCCCTTGGGCGGTCAGACCCTGCAGCGGATCAACACCACCGGCAAGAAGGGTACTACGCCATCGAGCGGCATCCCCGGCCTCTACAAGACGGCGCCCAATCCACACCTTGAGACCAGTAACTGGGACTGGGCCATCGATCCGACCGGGATGCGTATCGCCCTGCGTCGCCTCTCTTCCCGCTATGGTCTGCCGCTGATGATCACCGAGAACGGTCTTGGCGAGTTCGACAAGCTGGAGGCGGGCGACAAGGTGAATGATGCGTACCGCATCGATTACCTGCGCAGCCACGTCAAGGCGTGCCAGGAGGCGATGCAGGATGGGGTGGAATTGCTCGGCTACTGCGCCTGGTCGTTCACCGACATCCTGAGCTGGCTCAACGGCTATCAGAAGCGCTACGGCTTCGTCTATGTGGAGCGTGACGAGCAGGGGGGCTCCCTTCGCCGGATCAAGAAGGCGAGCTTCCACTGGTACAGCCAAGTGATTGCGAGCCAGGGCAAGCAGCTCTGACGGTTTATCGCGTCGCGTAACCAGCGGGCCCGGGCAATCCCCGGGCCTGCGCTGTTTTTGGCGGGGGAGCGGGGGCAAGCCGGTTTCTCTCCGTGCGACTCATCCCTGTTTGCTGATTTTTGTCCTGCCAAAGCCGCCGACCCCTGCTATTATCTGCGGCCGAACATGAGCCAATAAAAATCAGGATATCGTGATGACTGACCACACTTTTATTCCCGGCAAGGACGCGGCGCTGGAAGACTCCATCGAACGCTTCCAGACCAAGCTGCAAGCCTTAGGGTTTGATATCGAAGAGGCCTCCTGGCTCAACCCCGTGCCGAACGTTTGGTCGGTGCATATTCGCGACAAAGAGTGCGTCCTCTGCTTTACCAACGGCAAGGGTGCCAGCAAGAAGGCGGCCCTCGCTTCTGCCCTTGGCGAATATTTCGAGCGTCTCTCCACCAACTACTTCTTCGCCGACTTCTATCTGGGCGAGCAGGTCGCCAACGGCGATTTCGTTCACTACCCGAACGAAAAGTGGTTCCCCATCGAGGGTGACCAGTTCCCGGCCGGTCTGCTCGACAGCTTCACCCGCAAGTTTTACAACCCGGATGGTGAAGTGACCGCCGACATGCTGGTGGATCTGCAGTCAAACAACGAAGAGCGCGGTATCGTCGCCCTGCCGTTCGAGCGTCAGTCCGATCACGAGACCGTCTACATCCCGATGAACATCATCGGCAACCTCTATGTCTCCAACGGCATGAGCGCCGGCAACACCAAGACCGAAGCGCGCACCCAGGCGCTCTCCGAGGTGTTCGAGCGCCACGTGAAGAACAAGATCATCGCCGAGGCCATCAGCTTGCCGTTGATCCCGGACGAGGTCATTGCCCGTTATCCGGGGATTGCCGCCTCCATCGCCGCCCTCGAAGCGGAAGGCTTCCCCATTTACAGCTTCGATGCCTCTCTGGGTGGCCGCTATCCGGTCATCTGTGTGGTGCTGCTCAACCCGAGCAATGGCACCTGCTTTGCCTCCTTCGGTGCCCACCCGCGCTTCGAAGTGGCCTTCGAGCGTACCGTCACCGAGCTGCTGCAGGGCCGCGGTCTCAAGGATCTCGACGTGTTTGTGCCGCCGTCATTCGACAACGAGCAGGTGGCGGATCACCACAACCTCGAGACCCACTTCATCGACTCCTCGGGCCTTATCAGCTGGGACCTGTTCAAGCAGGATGCGGACTTCGAGTTTGCCGACTGGGATTTTCGTGGCACCTCGCAGGAGGAGTTCGATCACCTGATCGGCATCTTCCACGAGTTGGAGCAGCCGGTCTATATCGCCGACTACGAGCATCTGGGTGTCTACGCCTGCCGCATCCTGGTGCCGGGCATGTCCGACATCTATCCGGCCGAAGATCTGCTGCTGGCCAACAACAATATGGGCGCCAACCTGCGCGAAGTGATCCTGGCACTGCCATCACTGGATTGGGATGCCGAGCAGTACATGGCGTTGTTTGATCAACTGGATGAAGAGGGGCACGACGAGCGTACCCGTGTACGCGAGCTGCTGGGCATCGCCGCTGCCAAGGGTACCGCGCTGCACACCCTGCGCGTTGGCGAGCTGAAAGCCATGCTGGCGCTGGCCGCCGGTGAGCTGGAGACTGCTCTCGATCTCATCGATTGGACCATGGAGTTCAACCAGTCAGTGTTCACTGCCGAGCGTGCCAGTTACTACCGCGCCCTGCGTGCCTGCGTCGAGTTGTTCCTCGACGAGGAGCGGGATCCGGAGCAGTATCGCGCCGTCTTCACTCGCATGTATGGCGAAGAGACGCTGGCACAGGCATGGGCTAACGCCACTGGCGAAGCACGCTTCCACGGGCTGGAGGCGGCCGACCTGTCGCTCTCCCAGTTCCCGCTGCACCAGAAGCTGCTGGCGGCTTACGAGAAGCTGCAGAAGGCCAAGCGAGCCCATCACTGGGCGTGATCGTTGCTGTAAAGGAAGGGGCCGAGTGGCCCCTTCTGTTTATCGTGCGGCAAGGCACGGGATAGTTATTCAAAGATGAAATAAAAAACAAAAAATACCCCTAAGGGGGTTGATGGCAGGGCAGGGGATGTGCTGTCGATCTGCAAAGATATCTTGCCAATACCATATTTCCATGATCGAAAATAAATTCTTTAAAATCATTGCATTAAAAATGTGATATTTCTGTTTCAGCTGATACCTGGTGTAAAGTGGCGTAGCCATCGCACTAAAATATTTGTAGTAAAATTACATTCGCACTCTGATAAACTTGATCAATGTCAATTTTGGCTATTTGGCCCTTTGTTATGATTTCAACAGGCAAAACATTCAGGTAGAAAATAATTGAAAGCTGAATCTCCATTCGATTGTCTCAAGCCCGAAGCCATCGCTGCACTGGCTGAAGACATCACCTATGCCAAGGCTACCAAGCCGGCATACAAGGTCATTCCACTGGCCATTACCGCAGGCGCTTTCATCGCCATCGCATTTATCTTCTACATCACAGTGACGACCGGAACCGGCTCCATGCCTTGGGGTATGGCCAAGTTGGTGGGCGGTCTCTGCTTCTCTCTCGGACTTATTCTCTGTGTGCTGCTCGGTGCCGAGCTGTTCACCTCCACCACCCTGACACTGGTGGCCAAGGCTGCCAATCGCATCAGCTGGGCTCAGCTGCTCAAGAATTGGGGTCTGGTCTACTTCGGTAACCTGATTGGCGGTCTGCTGATGGTGGCGCTGATCATCGTTTCTGCCGAGTACACGGCAGCAGACGGTCAGTGGGGCCTTAACGCCCTCAAAGTGGCCCAACACAAAATTCACCACACCTTCTTCGAAGCGGTGGCGCTGGGTATCCTCTGTAACCTGATGGTATGTCTTGCTGCATGGATGGCCTTTGGTGCCCGCAGCGCGACTGACAAGGTAGTGGTTATGCTGCTGCCGGTTGCCATGTTCGTTGCCTCAGGTTTCGAGCACAGCATCGCAAACATGTTTATGATTCCGGTTGGTATCGCTATCCACAGCGTGGCTAGTCCGGAATTTTGGCAGGCCATCGGCCAGGATCCGGCAACCTTTGCTGACCTGACCGTATCCAACTTCGTCCTACACAACCTCATCCCCGTGACCATCGGCAATATCATCGGTGGTGGCGTGATGGTTGGTCTGACTTACTGGTTTATCTTCCGTCGTCATCATTAAGGATGATTGCGGGATACTACATCAATACCGTGTGAGGTAATGAAAAATGGCAGAACTTAACGAACAGTTCCAAAAAGCATGGGAAGGCTTCGCGGCCGGTGAATGGCAGACCTCTGTCAACACCCGTGACTTCATCCAGAAGAACTACACCCCGTATGAAGGTGACGAGTCCTTCCTGGCTGGCGCGACCGAAGCGACCACCAAGCTGTGGGACAAGGTCATGGAAGGGATCAAAATCGAAAACCGCACTCATGCGCCGGTTGATTTTGATACTGACCTGCCCTCCACCATTACCGCACACGATGCCGGTTATATCGATCAGAGCCTGGAGCAGATCGTTGGTCTGCAGACTGACAAGCCGCTGAAGCGCGCCATCATCGCCAACGGCGGTATCAAGATGGTTAAAACTTCTTGCGAAGTGTACGGTCGTCAACTGGACCCGATGGTCGAGAAGATCTTCACCGAATACCGCAAGACTCACAACCAGGGCGTGTTTGACGTTTACACCAAAGACATCCTGAACTGCCGCAAGTCTGGTGTTATCACCGGTCTGCCGGATGCCTACGGCCGTGGCCGTATCATCGGTGACTACCGTCGTGTTGCTCTGTACGGTGTTGACTTCCTGATGGCCGACAAACTGGCCCAGTTCAAGTCCCTGCAAGCTGACCTGGAAAACGGCGTCAACTTGGAAGCCACCATCCGTCTGCGCGAAGAGATCTCCGAGCAGCACCGTGCCCTGGCACAGATGAAGGTGATGGCTGCCAAGTACGGTTGCGATATCTCCGTACCGGCCAAGAACGCCAAAGAAGCCGTACAGTGGACCTACTTCGCCTACCTGGCGGCAGTCAAGTCCCAGAACGGTGCTGCCATGTCCTTCGGTCGTACCTCCAGCTTCCTGGATATCTACATCGAGCGTGACCTGCAGAAAGGCCTGATCACCGAGCAAGAAGCCCAGGAGCTGATGGACCACATGGTCATGAAGCTGCGTATGGTTCGCTTCCTGCGTACTCCGGAATACGATTCACTGTTCTCCGGCGACCCGATGTGGGCGACCGAGACCCTGGCTGGTATGGGCGTTGATGGCCGTACTCTGGTCACCAAGAACAGCTTCCGTATGCTGAACACCCTGTACACCATGGGCCCGTCCCCTGAGCCGAACCTGACCATCCTGTGGTCCGAGAAGCTGCCGGTCGGTTTCAAGAAGTACTGTGCCAAGGTATCCATCGAGACCTCTTCCGTTCAGTACGAGAACGACGATCTGATGCGTCCGGATTTCAACAACGATGACTACGCCATCGCTTGCTGTGTATCCCCGATGATCGTTGGCAAGCAGATGCAGTTCTTCGGTGCTCGTGCCAACCTGGCCAAGACCATGCTGTATGCAATCAACGGTGGTATGGACGAGAAGCTCAAGATCCAGGTCGGTCCGAAAACCGAGATGGTCAAGTCCGAGTACCTCGACTACAACGACGTAATGGATCGTCTGGACCACTTCATGGATTGGCTGGCCAAGCAATACGTTGCTGCGCTGAACATCATCCACTACATGCACGACAAGTACAGCTACGAAGCCTCTCTGATGGCGCTGCACGACCGTGACGTATATCGCACCATGGCGTGTGGTATCGCTGGTCTGTCTGTAGCCGCTGACTCCCTGTCTGCCATCAAGTACGCCAAGGTCAAGCCGATTCGTGACGAAGATGGCGTTGCCATCGACTTCGAAATCGAAGGCGAATACCCGCAGTTCGGTAACAACGACGCTCGCGTCGATGATATCGCCTGTGACCTGGTTGAGCGCTTCATGAAGAAGATTCAGAAGCTGAACACCTACCGTGGTGCTGTTGCTACCCAGTCTGTTCTGACCATCACCTCCAACGTGGTATATGGCAAGAAGACCGGTAACACCCCGGATGGCCGTCGTGCTGGTGCTCCGTTCGGCCCGGGTGCCAACCCGATGCACGGTCGTGACCAGAAGGGTGCTGTTGCTTCCCTGACTTCCGTAGCCAAGCTGCCGTTCGCTTACGCTAAAGATGGTATCTCCTATACCTTCTCCATCGTTCCGAACGCACTGGGTAAAGATATGGAAGCCCAGAAAGCCAACCTGGCTGGCCTGATGGACGGTTACTTCCACCACGAATCCAACGTAGAAGGTGGTCAGCACCTGAACGTTAACGTGATGAACCGTGAAATGCTGCTGGACGCCATGGAAAACCCGGAGAAATATCCGCAGTTGACCATCCGCGTATCCGGTTATGCCGTTCGCTTCAACTCTTTGACCAAAGAGCAACAGCAAGACGTCATCACCCGTACCTTCACTGCTTCTCTGTAATCGAGACATAGTGAGCAAAAACCGGCGCCAAGGCGCCGGTTTTTTTATGCGTGCGATTCAGGGGGAGTAATCATCCCCTGTGAATCGCCCCCAGTTCCATCGCAACCACAACAGTTGTTACTGGGGATTTGAAGAGGATCAAGGGGAGGGGCTCACCAGGATTGACCTGGGCCCCGTCTGTAATGCGATTATGCTTTATTCGCGCTCTAAGGGGATAGGCGGTTGCTCTGCCTGCCATTGCATCAGTGTTGCTATGGCTCGTGGAACAGCTGATCAGGTTTAAGGGGTGAACAGAGGCGCCATCGCGGGTATCAAGCAATACCCATAAGCCCTTGTCTTTGGAGAATAGCGGGTTGAGCGTGTCAGCTGGCCCAGGTGATGATGTGATCGATCCATTCACCCGCCTGATCCTCGTGAATGACTTTGCCACGGACGGATTGACCAGCCTGATGCATCGCGGAACGACTGCCGGTCAGCAGAGGATGCCATTCTGGAAGAGCGTCACCTTCAGACAGCAGGCGATATGCGCAGGTTGAGGGGAGCCAGTCATATTCGGTGATCTTGTCATGGGTGATCTGCAGACAGTCAGGCTCTTTTTTGAAACGATTGGCGTAATCAGAGCACTGACAGGTCTTGGTGTTAAGCAAATTGCAGGCGACATTGGTGAAAACCAGTTCGTCGGTATCTTCATCGATCAGCTTGTTGAGGCAGCATTTTCCGCAACCATCGCAGAGGGATTCCCATTCGGATTCAGTCATCTGCTGCAGACTCTTGGTCTGCCAAAAGGGGGCTTGCATCATACCGCTCACTTATTACACCTGATAAAACGCGTGGTTATACCCCTTGTTACCCGGTATTTCAAGGAGAGGGTCACTCCGGTGGGCAAATTGTCGTGATCAGCTCAAATGAATGCAATGACTTTCAGCCTCATCATATTGCTCAAACGGGTTCGCTGGTGGGCAGGAAGTCCCGCAGGTTTGAATACTTGGGCTGCATGATTGTCCAGTTCAGGTTTTATTTTCTGCTTCTTTATCCGTTACATCTTTTGATGTTTGTCTGCTTGCAGCAAGCAGGGTCAAATGATCTCCGATGCCTACCGTCAGGCTGTTGCAAGCTTGTCTTTCAAATAAAGCCGCTGGTCACATATTGTTTGCGCCCTTCTGTCACTGCGACCCGCGGGAGAGCCTGCGTAGGCGTTCGTTTTTTGTCTTAATGATTGAGATAGATATCTTGCTCTGAATAGGCCAGCAGAGGTGTGCCGAGGTTAGTCCGTTTCGCGCCAAAGAAGCGGGTGAGTACGCCAGATTGCTGTCCCAGTCGCTGCAGCTTGACGTGATCCAGCTCGATCTGCTCGGGTAGCCAGGTAAATACGGCGGCGCAGTGACCATTGCCCAGACTGCGCTCTAGGGTTTGCTGCCAGTTCTTGATTTTGGGGCTATGTACCACCAGCACTCTCTTGGGATCGATACCTCGCTCTTCGAGACGGCTGACTGTGGGGCGTCCCGGCGGGGCGATCAACAAGATCCAGCCGGTATGAGAGTCACCTAACTTGCTCAGTTCGCTCAGAAACTGATCATCAGACTGGATAGTCACACCATCATGAGCCAACTCCGCTTTGCAGGCGGTTCTGGTTGGCCAGGGCTTGCTCATGACACGATTCATCGCAAAGGGCAGTGAGTGCAGGGGCTGGTTCATATATGGGATTCCTGTATGAATATCCAAGCTGTATTTGTATACAGTAGTTCTATCCTGTGGCAGTGACAAGGTGTTTTTGCTGAAAAATGTGATGGTGTTAGCATGTGACGTTAGTAAGACTATGTTTTTAAAAGTTATTTAATATAAAACTGGCTGGGTGTTTTTCGTACTATGGACAAACCTTGCGTAACCACCCATGGTTATACAGGTCATTTACAGGAGGTGCCGCCATGGATATCAGTACCTTGCAACGTCTTGATGCCAACATCTTGCTGGGCATCATCAATGAGAAGCTAAGGCTTGAGTGTGACGGGTTGGAGGAGTTGCTGGCCTATTACGATATGAGTGAAGAGCAGTTGGCAGGGCGTCTGGATCAGATTGGGTACCATTACGATCCATTGAGCAATCAGTTCAAAGCACATCTTTAAGGATGCAATGATTGCTTCATATTTATACGGTAATTTTTCAGGCACATTGAAACCGGTTTCAATGTGCCGTCTTGCTGCCTATTTTCAGGGATTTTCAAGGCTTGGCAATCTCTGAAAACCTATTCATGCCAGAATATTTTTATTTTTTCATTAAGCTTATGATAATAAAGGGAATGTTTGTTTTTGTGCGATCAATTTAAGGAAAGGGTTTTCAAGCTTTTCAGGCTGTTTTTATCGGTTAAAGTGTGACTTGCGTTAACTTTTAATTCTGCCGCTTTAGTTAGTATTCTCACGCCGGTACATATTTTGAGATAACAACAGCGCCGGTCCCGCAAGCGGGATAACAATTTTATTTGTAACGAAGGAATATGGTTTATGGCTACCAAGAAGAAGACAGACCAGGATCTCCAACTGGATAAAGATCAGCTCAAGGCGAGTATCGTGCGTCACCTGCGTTCTACCTTGGGAACAAGCGAACAGAAAGCCTCTCCCGAAGCGTGGTGGAAAGCCACTGCGGCGGCCGTCAATGAACAGGTGTACGAGCGCCTGACCCGCACTCAGCAGACTCATTTCAAGAAAGATACTCGTGCGATTCACTACCTCTCTGCTGAATTCCTGATGGGAAGATTGACCTCCAACAACCTGCACAACCTCTCCCTCTACAAGACTTGCGAAGAGGCGCTGGGCGAACTCGGCCTGGAACTGACCGACCTGTGCGAACAAGAGCCGGATATGGCACTTGGCAACGGCGGCCTGGGTCGTCTGGCTGCCTGCTTTATCGACTCGCTGGCCACCCTGAACTATCCGGCGGTTGGTTACGGTATCCACTACGAACACGGTCTGTTCCGTCAGGAAATTCAGGATGGTCGCCAGATTGAGCGCCCAGACTCCTGGCGTGAATATGGCAACCCCTGGGAGATCTGCCGTCCCGAGTCGGTGCAAGAAGTGCCGCTCTATGGCTACGTCGAGACCGTGTTTGGTGACAATGGCGGCCTGAAGAAGGTGTGGCACGCCGGTCGCAAGATTAAAGGGGTGCCTTGGGATATTCCGGTGGTCGGTTTTGGCGGTCACACCGTCAACATCCTGCGTTTGTGGGAATCCCGCGCCTCCGAGTTTTTCGACTGGGACGTATTCAACGCCGGTGGTTATATCGACTCCCAGGCTGAGAAAGCCCAGGCCGAGACCATATCCAAGGTACTCTATCCGAACGATGAGACCGATGCCGGTAAAGAGCTGCGTCTGATCCAGCAGTACTTCTTCTGTGCTTGCTCCATCAAGGACATCATGCGCCGCTACAAGCGGGTGCATGGCGCCGACTTCAGCAACTTTGCCGCGCAAATTGCCATTCAGCTCAACGATACTCACCCGACTGTCGCCATCCCGGAACTGATGCGGGTACTGGTTGACGAGGAAGATCTGAACTGGGATGCCGCTTGGGCCATCTGCTATCAGGTCTTCTCTTATACCAACCACACTCTGCTGCCGGAAGCGCTGGAGAAGTGGTCGGTCAGCCTGTTCGAGAAAGTACTGCCTCGCCATCTGGAGGTGATTTACGAGATCAACGCCCGCTTCCTGAACGAGTTGGTGGAGCCCAAGTGGCCGGGCAACGACGCCATCAAGGCCAAGCTCTCCATCATCGAAGAGGGGGCCGTGCGCAAGGTTCGCATGGGCAACCTGTGCGTGATCGGTTCGTCCAAGGTGAACGGTGTGGCCGAGATCCACTCCAAGCTGGTGAAGGAAGATCTCTTCCCCGAGTATGCCGAGCTGTGGCCGGAAAAAATGTGCAACGTGACCAACGGGGTAACCCCGCGTCGCTGGCTGCTGGCCTGCAACCCGGAGCTGGCGGGTCTCTACAACGAAGTGGTGGGCAAGGAGTGGCCGCTGCAACTGGACAAACTGCGTGGCGTGGTGAAATTTGCCGACGACAAGGCGTTCCAGCAGCAGTTCATGACCATCAAACGTCATAACAAAGAGAAGCTGGTCAAGGTCATCAAAGACGAAACCGGTATCGATGTCAGTGCCGAGGCGATCTTTGACGTTCAGATCAAGCGTCTGCACGAGTACAAGCGCCAGCAACTGAACCTTATTCACATCATGGCACTCTATCGTCGTCTGCTGGCCAACCCGGACTATGACATGCATCCGCGTGTGTTTATCTTCGGCTCCAAAGCGGCGCCCGGTTACAAGCTGGCCAAAGACATCATCTATGCCATCAACAAGCTGGCGGATCGGGTCAACAACGATGCTCGTATCCAGGGCAAGCTGAAAGTGGTGTTCATGCCGAACTACCGCGTGAGTCTGGCCGAGAAGTTGATCCCGGCGGCAGATGTCTCCGAGCAGATCTCTACTGCTGGTTACGAAGCATCCGGTACCGGCAACATGAAGATGGCACTCAACGGTGCAATCACCATCGGGACGCTGGATGGAGCCAACATCGAGATCGCCGAAGAGGCGGGGGCCGAAAACTGTGCCATCTTCGGTCTGAACGTGGACGAAGTGAAGTCGCTGAAGGCGCGCGGTTATAATCCGTACGACTTCTACTATGCCAACTCCGAGCTCAAGGCCGTGCTGGACTGGTTTGATACCGACTACTTCACGCCGGGTCGTCCGGGTGAGCTGGCCTCCATCAAGCGCTCTTTGCTGGAAGGGGGAGACCCTTACCTGACCTTGGCGGACTTCCAGTCCTACTCGGATGCACACAAGCTGATCGATACTTGGTATCGGGATCCGGCGCTGTGGGCGAAGAAGGCTATCATCAACTCGGCCACCATGGGTAAGTTCAACTCAGACCGTTCCATCCAGGACTATGTGGATCGTATCTGGAAGCTGAAACCCTGCAACATCGGTTGATCACCTCTTAATATGAGAACCCCGCTATGCGGGGTTTTTTTATAGCTGCTTGGATTCGTAAATATTTGTACACCATTTGCAAAAAGCTTGATCATCTGTGATAGATGTACAGGGCATCACATATTATTTTAATGTCGTTATTACCAGCCTTTCCCGGGAACACCTCATCTCATGGCACCCGTATCGCTCATAAGTCTGAAGTCATCATCATCATGTGTACTCTCGCTGCTGTCGCATGGCACAAGCTGACGATGGTCAGGGATGTGACAGATGGCCGTTGGGGTGCAGGAAAAGAGAAAGCCCCGATGATACGGGGCTTTGTTGGAACCTGGTGTTGATTGAGGAGCCCGGCGAGCGAGCCACCAGCCATCAATGCAGTATGTCGCCCATAAAATAGGCAAGCAGGGTCAAAATGACGGTGAAGACCAGGTTCAGCACCAGGCCGGCCCGCATCATTTCACGCTGCTGGATATGGCCGCTGGCGAAGACAATGGCGTTGGGCGGGGTAGCCACTGGCAGCATGAAAGCGCAGGAGGCACCGACAGCGATCAGCACGGATACGACAATGGGAGAGACTCCCAGTGCCTCTGCGACTCCGGCAAACAGTGGAACCAGCAGAGCGGCGGTAGCGGTGTTGGATACCAGCTCGGTCAGGAACACCACGAAGGTGGCAAGACAGAGCAGGATGACGAAGATCGGCATGGTGGCCAGACCGTTGGATAGGTGCTCCGCCAGGAAGGCGTTGGCCCCGGTCTGCTTAAGGATGGCGCTCAGGGTCAAGCCGCCACCAAACAGCATCAGTACTCCCCAGTCGGTGTTCTGGTTGATGTCATCCCAGCTGGCCACCCGGCTGACGGCGATGGCGATGATGGCTCCCATGGCGATCAGTGTATCAAATTGAGGTATTCCTCCCAGCGCCTGGGCAATAGGCTGGGAGCCAATCCACAACAGCACTGTGGTCAGAAATATCAGCATGGTCACCTTGCGTTGGCCGGTCCACTCTATGGTCACTCGCTCGGTGCTGACCTGATGTGAGAGGTTGGGGCGGGTTACCAGATAGAGCAGCCCGATGCCTACTGGCATGAAGATGAGGACAACAGGAATGCCAAATTTCAGCCAGTCAGTGAAGCCCAGCCCCATCTGGGCGGCCGCAATGGCATTGGGCGGGCTGCCTACCAGGGTGCCGATGCCGCCAATACTGGCGCTGTAGGCAACACCAAGCAATACGAAGACCAGTGTGCGGCGCTCCTTGTGAATGTCGAGACCTTTGAGCATGCCAAGGGCCAGCGGCATCATCATGGCGGCGGTAGCGGTATTGCTGATCCACATGGAGAGTGCCGCAGTAATACTGAAGAGTACGATGGCAGCCCAGCCGAGGTGTCCCTTGGCGAGCTGCATCACCTTACCGGCAATCTGGGTGTCTAGCCCCTGTTTGGATAGCGCTGCCGCCAGGGCAAAACCGCCAAAGAAGAGGAACAACACCGGGTTTGCGAAGTCGGTCAACGACTTGCTCATATCAAACACCCCGAGCAGGGTGGCAAGTACCGGGATGGAGATCGCGGTGATAGTGATGTTGACCGCTTCGGTCAGCCAGAGAATAGCTATAAAGACCAGAATGCCCAGCCCCTTGTTGACCATAGGATCAAAAGGGAGCCAAGCGAGCATGATGCATAGCAGGAGCAGATCCAGGATCACGATCCCGGTCTTGATATCCAGCCAACGAGATGGAGTAGCGGGTACAGCCGATGTGTGCATATCGTTCTCTCGGTTAATTTATGGTTGTTTTTGTGTTGCCGAGATTACATCCATTCACTTGTTTGAAACAGGCTCACATATTGAAAATCAGTCTCTACTCACACACTCATTGATAAAAATGAGGAAATAAATACATAAATCAAACATTTCTGAAACACAAGTTAAACATCCATGAACTGTTCCAGCCACTGCTTGAACATGTTCTTGGGCAGGGATCCATTTATCTGGTTCACCACTTTACCCTGTTTGAAGACCATTAGGGTGGGGATGCTGCGAATGGCGTAACGGGCGGCAATGGTGCTCTGCTGCTCGGTATCGACTTTGACAAAGCGCATCCGTGGTTCGAGTTCATGGGCAACATCATGAAATACTGGAGCAAACTGCTGGCAAGGGCCGCACCAGCTGGCCCAAAAATCGACAACGACCGGAATATCGGAGTTGATCAGGGTATCGAAGTTATCCGCCTTCCCGAGGCAAGGGGTTTGGCTGAACAGGGACGCCTTGCAGTGCCCACATTTGGCGGAGTGGGTTACATGGGTGGAGGGCAGGCGGTTTCTTGTAAAGCAGTGGCTACAATAAGTAGTGATAAATGACATAATAGTCTCCTTGAAGATCGGTTCTGGTGGCTGTGATGAAAATAGTGCCAGAGTTAAAATAGTGAAATAACGTTAACACAGCGCTCGGCTGGGGTGGACACTTCCACTCCGAGCTCTGCTCAAGCCGGACAATTCAGCGGCCATTATAAGTAGAGAGTCAAAACGGGATGAATAAAGGATCACGGAAGAGCCCTGTGGTACTGCTGCTTGTTGCTGCCTTGTTGCTCGGCTTCTTGGTTCTTTGCTGGCAACTGCTTAGTCAACAGCAGCGTGCATACAGCCTGAATCAGGCAGCGGAGGCAGTGCTGAACCGGATCAACACCGACAGTGTTTACCTGCTTGGTCGTGAGAGTGCCAATGATAGCAATGTTCAGCAACGGCTCGTCCAGTTATCCGGTATCCTCGATAGCTTTGTTCACAGGGTTCGTAGTGATGCTGAGGTTGAGCAAACGCCTCTTTCACAGAGGTTGCTGCAGGATTTGGATCTCTACCAGATGGAGCTGGCCAGACTGTACAGCATGGAAAAGGCGGTGGAATATATCGTGCAACCCTTTCAGCATCAGCTTGAGAAGGTACGCGCTATCACGCCGGCAGAGAGCCTCTTGCATCGTGATCTCAATGAGTTGGCCCAACTCAGCCATTTTTTGCAACACAGCGCCGATAACCAGTATCAGCAACAGCTGAGCTTGTTGCAGCGTGCTCTTGCTTCCCATTACGGCTCGCAACCCGAGGTGATCACCTTGGTTAACCTGAGCAAGGATTTGAGTCGTCAGGTGATGGCTTATCATACCCTGCGCCATCGTCTCATCGATATGCAGGTGAGCGATAACCTGGTGCGCTGGAAGATGGATAAGCTGGAGCGGGCTTCATCATTGCTGAACCGCTTCTATTTAATGGTGCTTGGCGGTGCCTTGATCAGTTTTGTGCTGGTGGCCTATACCCTATGGCGTCGTAATCAGAAGTTGAGCGAGTTGTCCCGTCAGACGGCCTTGCTGGCACAGGCCAAAAGCGATTTTCTGGCCAATATGAGCCACGAGATCCGCACCCCCATGAATGCCATCATCGGTTTCAGCTCACTGGCACTGCAGACCGAGCTGGATCAGCAACAACGGGACTATCTGGGCAAGATAAAGTCTTCATCAGATACCTTGCTGCTGCTTATCAACGACATTCTCGATCTGACCAAGGTGGAGTCCGGCAAGCTGACGTTGGAGGAGATCGACTTCGATCTCAGCGAGCAGCTCGACTCGCTGGCGGGCATGTTTGCCGATCTGGCGGAGCGCAAACATGTGGAGGTGATCATTCGCAAATCGCCGGAGGTGCCTGTCTTCTTGCGTGGGGATCCTCTGCGGCTGGGGCAGGTTCTGGTCAATCTGGTGAACAATGCCATCAAATTCACCGAACGTGGTGAGGTCGAAGTCTCCATCGATCTGGCCAACTCCCATCCAATGCGGATCCGCTTCAGTGTGCGCGATACCGGCATCGGCATTGCCGAAGAGAAGCAGACCCAACTGTTTCAGGCGTTTACCCAGCTGGAGGCGGGCAATACCCGCAAATATGGCGGCTCGGGTCTTGGGCTCAATATTTCCCAGCGGCTGGTGGAGCTGATGGGGGGGCGGATCACCGTAGAGAGCAAGCCTGGCGTCGGCTCTCTGTTCAAGTTCGATATCCCGATGGCGCAGGCGGTCTACGGTGTGGCTGGACGGAAAGTTTTCTTCGAAAACCAGCCGCTGGTGATGGTGATGGATGACAACGAACTGGTGCTGGATCTGGCTCGGGACATCCTGACTCGGGCGGGTGTGCGAGTGCTGCCGGTCAACTCCCTTTCCCGTGCCCGTCAATTATTGCGTGAAGAGGGGCCCAATCTGCGGTTGGCAATCCTCGACTGGCGCATGGGGCAGGAGGATGGACTCGATCTGGCGCTGGAGATGTATCAGCACAGCCAGTGGCGGCGGATACCCATCCTGATGATCAGCGCCTGGGCCAGAGAGGGGCTGCACGCCCGGATGGACAGCATGGGGCTGACCCATTTTCTGCCCAAGCCGATGACCGAGAATGCCCTGCTGGCCAAGGTGGACGAGTTGCTCAATGGCAGCTCTTATGAACTCAATCTGCGCAAGGCAGAGGCTCAGGGGGATCAGCAGCACTTCAAATCCCTGTTGCAGGGTACCCGAGTGCTGTTGGCCGAAGACAACCGGGTCAATCAGCAGCTCATCATCGAATATCTACGTCGGGTCGATGCGGTAGTGTGCGTGGTTAACAATGGTCGCGAGGCGGTGGAGCGGGTTGCCGAGCAGCCTTTTGACGTGATCCTGATGGACCTGCAGATGCCGGTGCTGGACGGACTCGATGCCACCCGCCAGATCCGCAAAATGGTCGACAAGCACGATGTGCCCATCATAGCCCTCACCGCCAGCGCCATGCATGGAGACAAGGAGCGCTGCCTGGGGGTGGGGATGAATGGTTACGTCACCAAGCCGGTGAGCAAGCTGGATCTTTACAACAACCTGCTGCAGTGGGTGAAGCCGCAAGGGGTGGAGCAGGCGGGGATCATGGAGGTGAAACCGCCGGATATGATCGGGATCCTCGATCTGCAGGATGCCCTCAAGCGGCTGGAGCAGGACAAGGAGGCATTGCAGATCCTGTTCAAGCTGTTTATGTCGGAGCACAAGGACGATCTGTGGGAGATCCGTTCCGCCTTGCGCCGTCAGCAGCCCGAGGTGGCCAGCAAGCTACTGCACACCCTCAAGGGGGTGTCTGCCAATATCTCGGCGGCCCGTCTGCAATTGGTGGCTGGTGAGCTGGAGTGGCGCTTGCGGCAAAACGAGGTGCTAAGCGAGACGGATCTGGAGCAGTTGCAACAGGTGTTCAGCCAGACCCGGGAAGAGGTGTCACACTTCCTGTTGACCGGTGAGCAGCATGAAAATTCGTATAATCCCTATTCATCAGGTGATGATCGCATGTCACAGTGAATTAAATAGTAATTATTCTCAACCATCCCGGTTCGGGATATGATGAGCTTTCGTTCGAATCGCCTCCAGCCGGAGGCGATTGTTTTCATTCTTCTATTTCTGCGTGGCTTCTCTGATGGCCGCTCCTTGGAGCGGTCACGGGCAGAGAGCGCTAAAGGTTGGTGGTGTGAGCGTATTTCTACGATTGAGCTGGTTTTTCAAGGAGCAGTGGCCCCGTTATCTGGCTGCCATCTCCCTGCTACTGATGGTAGCCCTGTTGACCGTTATTCCACCCAAAGTGGTGGGCTGGGTGGTGGATGGCATCACCAAGGGCGGTCTCGACAATGGTACCCTGATGCGCTATCTGGCGGGGCTGTTTGGTCTGGGTGTGCTGATTTATCTGCTGCGCTACGTCTGGCGGGTGATGCTGTTTGGTGCCTCTTACCGTCTGGCCTATGTGTTGCGCAATCGCCTGTTCAGCCATTTCACCCGGATGAGCCCAGATTTTTATCAGCGCCACCGTACCGGCGATCTGATGGCCCATGCCACCAATGACATTCAGGCTGTGGAGATGACCGCTGGCGAAGGGGTGCTGACTCTGGTGGACTCCATCATGGTCGGGGTATTGGTGCTCTCCATCATGTGCAGCCAGTACTCCTGGCAGTTGACGTTGGTCTCCTTGCTGCCGCTGCCGGTGATGGCCTATTTCATGAACCGCTTCGGCACCCAGATCTACACCCAGTTCAAGGCGGCGCAAGGGGCCTTCTCCAAGCTCAACAACAAGACCCAGGAGGCCCTTTCCGGCGTGCGGGTGTTGAAATCCTATGCGGTTGAATCGCTGGAAGATGAAGGCTTTGCCGAGCTGACCAAACAGGCGGGGGAGCGCAATATGGCGGTGGCCCGCATCGATGCCAAATTCGATCCGGTCATCTATCTCTGTATCGGTTGCTCCTACTTCCTCGCGGTGGCGGGGGGCAGTGTGCTGGTGCTGCGCGATGAGCTGACTCTGGGTGAGCTCACCAGCTTCACCATGTACCTCGGCCAGCTGATCTGGCCGATGTTTGCCATCGCCTGGCTGTTCAACATCATCGAGCGGGGCAGCGCCGCCTACTCCCGTATCGAAAGCCTGCTGGGGGAGCGCAGCGATATCGAAGAGCCCGCCCAGCCGGCCGCGTTTACCTCTGCCTTTCCTTTGCAGATCAAAGGGGTGAGCTATCAACTTGAGCAGCGCACCCTGCTTGCGGATATCGACGTTACCCTCAAGCAAGGGGGGATGCTCGGGGTGGTGGGGCGCACCGGGGCAGGCAAGAGCTCCCTGCTCAAGCTGTTGATGCGCCTTGCCAATCCGACTCACGGTTCGATTGTCATGGGTGGCGTTCCGATTGACCAGCTGCCGCTCGCCACACTGCGCAGCCAGTTTGCCTATGTGCCGCAGGAGCCATTCCTGTTTTCCACCACCATCGCCGCCAATATTGCCCTGGGCAAACCCGATGCGAGCCGCGAGGAGGTCGAACGGGTGGCGCGCATTGCCTGTGTCCACGATGATATTGTGCGTTTCCCCAAGGGCTATGAGACCGAGGTGGGGGAGAAAGGGGTGACCCTCTCTGGCGGCCAGAAACAGCGGCTGGCTATTGCCCGCGCCCTGCTGCTGGAGGCGCCCATTCTGGTGCTCGATGATGCGCTCTCGGCGGTGGATGCCCACACCGAGCAGCAAATTCTGCACGCTCTCAAAGCCCATCGTCGCACCCTGATCCTGGTCAGCCATCGCATGACGGCGGTGGAGCAGGCCGACGAGATCCTGGTGCTAGAGCAGGGGGCCGTTAGCGAGCGAGGTCATCACGGTGCCCTGATGGCGCACAATGGCTGGTATGCAGATATGGTGCGTTATCAGCGTCTCGAAGAAGCGGTGGAGGAGAGCCTGTGAATCCGACCATTAAACGACTGCTCGCCTACTGCGCCCAGTATCCTCGCTGGCTGATCCAGGCGGGGATTTGCCTGCTGCTCGCCACCGGCGCCGAAGTGGCCGGGCCGCTGCTGATCAAGCTCTTTATCGATGACTATCTGGCGCCTCGCAATATCGTGCTGCCCACCATAGCCCTGATTGCAGCGGGCTATCTGGGCTTGCAGGTACTCTCGGCGGCGGGCTTCTATTTGCAATCACTGCGCTTTAACCGTATCGCCCAGGCGGTGGTGCAAACCTTGCGCGAGCAGGTGTTTGCCACCGCCATCCGCTTGCCGGCCCGCTACTTTGACAAGCATCGCTCCGGCTCGCTGATTTCCCGCATCACCAACGACACCGAGGCGATCATGAACCTCTATGTGCAGGTGATCGGCTTGCTGGTGCAAAAAGTGGTGCTGTTGTGCGGCATCCTCATCTCGATGGCGCTGCTGGATCTGCGGCTGATGCTGGTCTGCTCCCTGCTGCTGCCCGCAGTGGGTGGGGTGATGTGGCTCTACCAGAAACTGAGCGTGCCGGTGGTGCGAGCGACCCGCAGTCTGCTCTCCGACATCAACAGCCGCCTCAACGAGTCGCTGCAGGGGATGCCGGTGATCCAGGCGATGGTGCAGGAGCGCCACTTTGCCAACGCCTTTGCCGAGGTGAACCAGCAGCACTGGTCGGCACGGATCAAGAGCCTCAAGATCAACGGCATTTTGCTGCGTCCGCTCATCGATCTCTTCTACATGATGGTGCTGATCGGTCTGTTGGCGCTGTTCGCCCACGAGGGGGTGAGCCACGCTGATGCCATTCAGGTGGGGGTGCTCTACGCATTTATCAGCTATCTGGGGCGGATGATCGAGCCGCTCATCGAGATGACCAACCAGCTTAACCAGCTGCAGCAGGCGATGGTGGCGGGGGAGCGTGTCTTTGCCCTGCTCGATGAAACCCGCGAGAGCACCGATGGCGAGATGATCCCGCTGGAAGGGCGGGTCAGTTTCGAGCGGGTGAGCTTCTCCTACGATGGTGAGCAACAGGTGCTGCGGGAGGTCAGCTTTGCCGCAAAACCGGGCCAGATGCTGGCGCTGGTGGGCCATACCGGCAGCGGCAAGTCCACCATCATCAGCTTGCTGATGGGCTTCTATCCGCTGGATCAGGGGCAGATCCGCTTCGATGAGCACGCACTGGATACCCTGTCGCTGGCGGCTGTGCGCCGCAGCATCGGGCTTGTGCAGCAAGATCCCTTTATCTTCGTCGGCACCCTGGCGGAGAACCTGCGTCTCGGCCGCGCCGGAATAGACGAAGCGCGGCTCTGGCAGGCTTTGAGCGAGGTGCAGTTGGCCGACTTTGTGCGCAGCCTGCCACAGGGGATCAACACCCTGATGGAGGAGGGGGGCAAGAACCTCTCCGCCGGTCAGCGGCAACTGCTCTCCTTTGCCCGCGCGCTGGTGGGGGATCCGCGTATCCTCATTCTGGATGAAGCGACGGCCAGCGTGGACTCCCAGACCGAGTTGGCGCTGTCGCAGGCGATCTCTGCCGCCCGTCGTGGCCGCACCACCATCGCCATCGCCCACCGCCTCTCGACCATCGTCGATGCGGACGAGATCCTGCTGCTCTCCCGCGGTCAGGTGAATGAGCGGGGTACCCATGGTGAGTTGATGGCCCTCGGCGGTCACTATGCCCAGCTGTTCGAGATGCAGAGTCAGGGGGCCTGGCTGGAAGAGAAGCGCGCCTGATCGGCACATTTGCTGTAACAGCGACATGAGCGAAAAGAGGGAACCGATGCGGTTCCCTCTGTTTTTTTGGGTTGGGCAAAAGGTCGTAACCGTGATCCCTGTGCTTGTCGAATGGCGCAGATGCAGGCAACATGTTGTTTACATCAACTCATCGGATCAGTTCGCATATGGATTTGCAACGCTTCAAAGCCAATCTGGCGCTTCGGCTGTTTGCCTGGCGCTACATTCCCGTCATCGGGTTTTGTGCCCCGATCATCGAAGAGATGAACGCCAAGGCGCTGCGCATTCGCATTCCCCTTGGCTGGCGTACCCGCAACCACCTGGGCAGCATGTATTTTGGTGTGCTGGCGACCGGCGCCGATCTGGTAGGCGGTCTGCTGGTGATGGAGAAGGGGCGGCAGCGGCGCAAGAAGGTGCACTTCGCCTTCAAGGATGTGCAGGGGGAGTTTTTGAAACGACCGGAGGGGGATGTGCAGTTCGACTGCGCAGCGGGGGAGGAGATTGACGCCATGATCGACGAGTCGTTGGCAAGCGGTCAGCGTATCAATCGCCCCATCCGGGTGGTAGCCACCTGTCCGTCATTGAACGGGGATGAGGCGATGGCGCGTTTTGTGCTGACCCTGTCGATCAAGGCCAGCTAGCGGGTTGCCGGACAGTGGCTCCCCAAGACGGGATTAGCCAATCTCCGGGCTGACGCCCTCTTTCACCACGACCTTCATGCCGTTGAAGTTGACCACCTGTTCGGCCACGATCTTGCAGCGCTTGCGGGTCTCCACCTGACCGTCCACCTCGACCAGCCCTTCGGCAACGAGGGCTTTGGCGGCGCCGCCACAATCGGCCCACCCCTGATGTTTGATAAGGTCACACAAGGCAACGAAGGGGTGACCTTCGAGCAGAAACGTCTCCATGGGAAATCCTCTAGATGGATGAATGCCGGATACAGCAGGGCGACTATTTTAGGCAGTTCGCTCAGGCAAAGAAAGGAAGAGGAACCACTCGCTGTGAAAAAGTGGCCGATTGCTCTTGAGGTGGCGCTTTCGCAAGTCCTGATGGAGAGGTGAGAGGGCCAACCGTGACGTATCGTGACGCACCTCGTCCCTGCTGGTGTGCCCACACTCTCCCTTGACTGTTAGGATCGGGCCACTTTCAATGGCCCAAGGAACTTCCCATGACACTCTCCCGCCTGCTGCTGGCATGCAGCGCCCTGACTCTGTGCGGTGTTGCGCAGGCCAGTACTCCGGTGCAGGTCTCGCTGCCCGGGGTCAATTTGCCCGCGTCCCATCAGGTGGAAGGAGCGCGCGCCTCGCTGCTCTACGGCCGGACCGGTCAGGTGAAGGGTATTGATCTGCCGATCTTCGCCCTCTCCGATGTGGATCAGTTCAGCGGCCTGCAGCTCGGGGTATTCCTGGGTGCTGGCCGGGTGCGCCACCAGTTTGGCGGGGTCGCCATCAACGCCATCAACTGGCACGAAGGGCAGGATACCGGCGTCAATCTGGGGCTGGTCAACCTGACCAACAATGTGCAGGGGCTTAACTGGGGGGCGGTCAATATCGCCAGGGGCAATGCGTTGGCCAACGTCGGCTTCGTCAATTACGCCGAGCGTACCACCTTCCAGATCGGCTTTATCAATGCGACCAAGCACCTCGATGGCTTGCAGATCGGGCTGGCCAACTACGCCACCAACGGCGTGTTTCCCATTTTGCCACTGGTGAACTTCCAGAAATCGTTCTGACAAGGCAGTTCGCTTTGCGTTAAGGGCCTCTGCTGATTACCCTGTGCCTCTTGTAACTTGTGACAGGCGAACAGAGGTGATTGATGACGGCAGGGCAGATGAGTGCAATCGGGATCGGCTGGGATGTGCGTGGCTGGCAGGGCAGTGCCCAGGCGGTGGCCGTGGTGGGCTGGCAGGCCGACTCCAACAGCCTGCACTGGCTCGGGGTGTCGCCGCTGTTTCGCTTGAGCTCGCGGGTGGCGCCGGATCTGGCCGCCCTGTTGCGTCCGGCCCTGCAAAACGAGCTGACCCTGATGCAGGTAGAAGCCTGCCCGCAACTGGCGCTCGGTATCGATGCTCCGCTCGCCTTTCCCCGTGCCTTGCGGGATCTGCTCAACGGCCAGCCACACAGCTGCGCCGTGCCCGAACGGGAGATAGACAACCCCTACGCCTATCGTGACTGCGAGCGCTGGTTGTATCAGCAGTATGGCAAGAAGCCGCTGTCGGCCACCTTCGACCGGCTCGGCAACAACGCCACTCTGGCGCTCTCCATGCTGCCGCGGCTCTCTGATCTGCAACTGGTGCCGACCGTTGCCCCGAAGGCCAGTCGTGCCGTGCTGGAGGTCTATCCGGCATTGGCCAAAGTGGGCGGCAAGGCCTCCCCGGCACGGCCCGAGCTGGCGGCCTTACTGCCTGCGGACGTGCTGGTCGGCACCGATCGCTACGATGCGGTGCTCTGCGCCCTGATGGCGCTGCAATATGCCGCTGGTGGCAAGGTGACGGTATTGCCTGAGCTGATTTCGCCACCCAGTGACATGCCTTGTGATGAGGGATGGGTCTATCACTTTGCCCGTCATGCTGTAGAGCACAACGGCATGTGACGACGGGGACGCGGCACATCATGGCGCCGCTCACCCTGTGGAGGCGGGCCAAATGGCGCAAAAAACCTGTCTTTAGTCAGGAAATTGCCTGTTCATCCCGCGCCAAGGTGGCGCATCGTTATCTTCATCCGATATATTGCCCACCTTGCTGATCCTTTGCTGTGGTATTCCCGATGAAATCCGTTCTCTCTATTCAGTCCCACGTGGTCTTTGGTTGTGCCGGCAACAGCGCGGCCGTCTTCCCCATGCGCCGCCTTGGTATGGATGTATGGCCCATCAACACGGTGCAGTTTTCCAACCACACCCAATATGCCCAGGGGTGGCAGGGGATGGCGATGCCGGCAGGCCATATCAGTGCGCTGGTGAAAGGATTGGGCAATATCGAGGTGTTGAGCCAGTGTGACGCCGTGCTGAGCGGCTACCTTGGCTCCGCCGAACAGGGGGACGAGATCCTGACCGTGGTCAACGCCGTCAAGGCGGCCAACCCCGATGCCATCTACTTCTGCGACCCCGTGATGGGGCACCCGGAGAAGGGGTGTATCGTTGCTCCCGGCGTCACCCGTTTCCTGACCGAGCAGGCGCTGCCGGTGGCCGACATGATGGCCCCCAACCTGCTGGAGCTGGAGACCCTCTGTGATACCCATCTGGCTGATCTGGATCAGACCCGCGCGGCTGCCCATCAGCTGCTGGCCCGCGGCGTCAAGCTGGTGCTGGTCAAGCATCTCGGTCGTGCGGCGCAGGACTCCAGCCGCTTCGAGATGCTGCTGGCCACCCCGCAAGGGGATTACCTGATTGCCCGTCCGCTTTATGACTTTGCCCGCCAGCCGGTGGGGGTTGGCGATCTTATCAGCGCCCTGATGCTGGCCAATTTGCTGGCCGGTCACGATGCGGTCAGCGCGTTCGAGCGCACCAACGCCTCGGTGGATGCGGTGCTGCAGGAGACCTGGCGCCAGCAGGCTTACGAGCTGCAACTGATCGCCGCGCAAGATGCGTTTGATTCGCCGAAGGTGGAGGTGCGAGCGGTGATACTGCCCTGATTGCTGCCATGTCTGAAGCAAAAGAGGTGAGCCATTGGCTCACCTCTTTTTTGTTTGTATCGCTCCCGGCTATGGGGTCAGCGGATCAACCCCTGCTCAACCAGCCAGGCAAAAAGCAGACGAGAGACGGGGGAGAGCTCATCGAGGTGAGAGCTATCGAGCCAGCGCAGCTCGGCAATTTCGGCCGAGGCGATTGGGGTGCCGCTCGCTTCGCCGGTGTAGCAGCGCAGTCGCACCTCGACTCCTGCCGGTTTGCCATCGGCCTGGGCGCTGAACTCGCAGGCAAAGCGCAGGGTATCGGGCTGCAGGGTGACAGCCAGCTCCTCCTCAATCTCGCGGATCAGCGCCGCCTCGTCGCTCTCACCCGGTTCCCGCTTGCCGCCGGGGATGTAGTAGATGGCTTTGCCGTGGGAGCGGGCGCAGAGCAGTTGCCGATCTTTAAAGGTGAGCCAGGCGAGTTTGTCGATCATCCGTTTTCTCTCCGATGGGGTTACCGTGATGAGCAGTGGCGCACTCAAGCGCACCGTTGTTTTGCATGCAGGCAGCCTAACAAAGATGAGGTTGAGTCCCAAGGAGAAAGAGGGGAGAGGCAGGAAACGCACTGTTTCCTGCGTGGTGACCAGCGTAGCTGGAAGAGTACGCAATGGCTGTTTCACCACAGCCTTCTCGTCCCTAAAAAAGTGGACTGGCGCACACCACGACAGGGCCGGACTGGGCGAAGGCGGGGCCCTTGTGGTTTAATCTTGCCACTTTAGCGGTAGTGGGCGACGGGCCTGCTACCTTGCGTGGTCAAGATGCAGGTGAGCAAGATGCAGATAGCAGCAGAGAGCAAATTTATCGGACTCGGGGTCGCGGGGAATTTCGCCGGTCATCTGGAGCAGGCGGGTGAAGCGTCGGATTTCGTGGCGGTAGTCGTGCGGGATACCACGGCGCCCAAGGCGCTGTTCCCCTTTTTCGTGCCGGGCCATCCGGGTCAGCTCGGGGTATTCCCGTTGAGCGACAAGGCTATCTTCCTGCCGGAGGCGGCGGTCAGTGGTGACGAGAAGGTGCAGATCGAGCCGGAAGTGGCCCTCTGGTGCGAGCTGGAGTATGCCGGCAAGCAGGTGGTAGCGATCCATCCCCGTGCCTTTGGCGCCTATAACGACTGCTCCATCCGTCGTCCCAATGCCAAGAAGATCAGCGAGAAGAAGAACTGGGGCGAAGAGAGCAAGGGGTTGGCGGCCAATCTGCTGCCGCTTTCCGGTTTTGCCGCCGGTTGCGAGCTCGATGACTATCGCATCGCTTGCTATCTGGAGCGCGATGGCGAGCTGCACGCTTACGGGGTAGACAGCGCCGCCATCGACTACAGCTACTTCCACGGCAAGCTGCTCGACTGGGCCATCGACAAGTTCAATCATCAGCAGGATGAGGGGCCGGCGGAGCACATTCAGGGACTGCTGGCGCAGGCGGGACATCCTCCCCATGCGCTCATCAGTATCGGTGCCACCCGCTATACCCCGTTTGGCGAGACCCACTTCCTCAAACCGGGCGACACCTCCTGCGTGGTGGTCTACCCGGGCAGCCGTTATAGCGAAGCGGATATTCGCGAAGCGATCCGCAGCCGCCACTTTGATGCTGATATGTCGGTGCTGCTGCAAGCGGTACAGGCGCGCTAATCAGGTTGGCTCGCGGGGAGGTCACAGTCATCCTGCGGGCTGCAACAAAGAGTCATTGATGAAGATTGATACTGCAACGCGGGCCGATTATCCGGCCCTGATCGCGCTGTGGGAGGCCTCGGTGCGGGTGTCCCACCACTTCCTGCCCGAGGCCGAGATCCTCGCGCTCAAGCCGCTTATTCTGGAGCACTACTTCGATGCGGTGACACTGCACTGTGCCCGCACAGAAGAGGGGCGTATTGCCGGTTTTTGCGGGCTATGCGATGGCAAGATAGAGATGCTGTTTGTGGCACCGGCGGTGCGCGGCAGTGGCGTGGGGCGTTTGCTGGTGGCACATGCCATCAGCCAGTGCGGCGCGACGCTGGTTGACGTCAACGAGCAGAACGAACAGGCGGTGGGCTTCTATCTGAAGATGGGATTCACCGTGACGGGCCGCTCGCCGCTGGATGGTCAGGGCAAGCCCTATCCGCTGCTACATATGGCGCTGGCGCCGACCTGATCGTGCCTGATGAGGCGCAGTACCCATAAACCAACGGGGGATGGCATCAGCCATCCCCCGTTTTTTGATAGTGTTTGTTACTTGCTGGCGACCTTGTTCACCACCTTGATCAGCTGATAGCGCAGGGAGGGGGCATCGGCTGGTACATCGGTGAGCTGCTCCTTGCTGACTGTGAGCTGATACCGGTAGCCCGGCTCGAACTGGAAACCTTCAATATTCTGGTAGAACAGCGTCCAGGGCTGCTGCTCATCACTGCGAACCTGCATGCACTGCATCGGGCCAACCCCGACGCAATCGACCAGCTGGCTGTTGATATAGAGGGTCTCACCCTGTTGGACCGTGGTGCCCTGACAGGCGGTGAGCAGCAGGACGGCGCTGGCAAGCAGAGGTTTCATAAGGGCTCCTTGAGCTGAAAAGGGCATTAAAGCGGCAAACAAAAAGGCGGTCAATGACCGCCTTTGTAACAAACCATGTTGATTCAGTTCATTAGCGTTGATCAAGCGGCGTGAAGTCCCGTTGCGGGTGGCCCACGTAGAGCTGGCGCGGGCGGCCGATCTTGCTATCCGGATCGGAGTGGAACTCGTTCCAGTGGGCAATCCAGCCGATGGTACGGGAGATGGCGAAGATCACGGTGAACATGTTCATCGGGATACCGATCGCCTTCATGATGATACCGGAGTAGAAGTCCACGTTCGGGTAGAGTTTCTTCTCGATGAAGTAGGGGTCGGAGAGCGCGATGCGCTCCAGCTCCATGGCCACGTCCAGCAGCGGATCCTTGATCTGCAGCTCGGTCAGTACTTCGTGGCAGGTTTCGCGCATCACGGTGGCACGAGGGTCATGGTTCTTGTAGACACGGTGACCGAAGCCCATCAGACGGAACGGATCGTTCTTGTCCTTGGCCTTGGCGATGTACTCGGGGATGCGATCCACCGAGCCTACTTCCTCCAGCATGCGCAGGCAGGCTTCGTTGGCACCACCATGGGCCGGACCCCACAGGGAGGCGATACCTGCGGCGATACAGGCAAACGGGTTGGCACCGGAGGAGCCAGCCAGACGGACGGTTGAGGTAGAGGCATTCTGCTCGTGATCCGCATGGAGGGTAAAGATGCGGTCCATGGCGCGTTCGACCACCGGATTGACCTTGTACTCCTCGGTCGGTACCGCAAACATCATATGCAGGAAGTTGCCTGCATAGGAGAGGGCGTTGCGCGGATGCATGAACGGCTGGCCGATGGAGTACTTGTAACACATGGCCGCCAGGGTCGGCATCTTGGAGATGAGGCGGAAGGCGCAGATCTCGCGGTGCTGTTCGTTGTTGATGTCCAAGGCGTCGTGATAGAAGGCAGAGAGTGCGCCCACCACACCACACATGATGGCCATGGGGTGGGAGTCACGACGGAAGCCGCGGAAGAAGAAGGCAATCTGCTCGTGCACCATGGTATGGCGGGTCACGGTACGCTGGAAATCGGCAAACTGTGCCTTGGTGGGCGCCTCGCCGTAGAGCAGGATATAGCAGACTTCGAGGTAGTTGGACTCTTTGGCCAACTGGGCGATGGGGTAGCCACGGTGCAGCAAGACACCCTGATCCCCGTCAATGTAGGTGATGGCAGATTTGCAAGAACCGGTCGCCATAAAGCCCGGGTCAAAGGTGAAATACCCTTGCCCACCCAGCTTTCTAACATCGACAACATCCGGTCCAACGGTTCCAGAGAGGATCGGCAGTTCAACCGGATCTTTCCCGGGCAGGTGTAGGGTGGCTATCTTATCAGCCATAGCACGTCTCCTTTGCTCTTTATAATTTGGTTCCAGTCCTACTCTATTACGACTTTTATGACGCTGGCAAAGGTTGTTACCCATACCGAGGTGGCTGGAGCGCCCTATTTGAAACAGAGTTCCCTATCAATGTCAATTTTGCTGGGGCGGCATTAAAGGCATTAACGGAATGTTAAATTAAATATGCGATCAAGTTTGCGGTTTTGTGTTTTCTTTGTAGCTGTTTGATTGTCTTCGGTTAAGGCCGTCGATATACTGCGCCACGTGGGTCATGGCTGCTGGTGTTTGAAACGCTTTGGCAAAGCCTGATGTGAAACCAAAAATTCGCGTTTTGGCTTTTTCAGAGTGTTTTGGTAACAAATAGCCAACAATCACCATCCCGTGCCCTCAAGTGTGAGTTAAAACAATAACTAACGTGCTCAATAGAGCTGAGTGGGCAAGCGTGAAAAACAAACAGAGACCGGTCAACCTCGACCTACAAACGATCAGCTTTCCTGTCACTGCCATCGCCTCCATCCTGCACCGTGTTTCAGGGGTTATTACCTTTGTTGCACTGGGCATCTTGCTGTGGATGCTTGGCACTTCACTCGCCTCTCCCGAAGGATTTGAGACCGTGGTGTCCATCATGGACAACTTCCTGGTCAAATTCGTATTGTGGGGGATCCTGACTGCGCTGGCTTACCACATTGTGGGCGGTTTGCGTCATCTGGTCATGGACATGGGCTATTGGGAAGAGCTGGAATCCGGTAATCAGAGTGCCCGTGTGGCCTTCGTGATCACCGCGATCCTGGCTGTATTAGCGGGAGTGCTTGTATGGTAACCAATTCTGCAACTTTCGGGCGCAGCGGCGTTCACGATTACATCCTGATCCGCGCCACCGCCCTCATCATGACCTGCTATGTCCTCTATCTGGTGAGTTTTGTCGCGTTCAACGACATCACCTACGAGGTGTGGACAGGTTTCTTCGCCAATACCTTCACCAAGGTATTCACCCTGTTGGCCCTGCTCTGCGTACTGATCCATGCCTGGATCGGTCTGTGGCAGGTGTTGACCGACTATATCAAGCCGGTAGGGCTGCGCGGGGCGCTGCAATTTGCCCTGGTCGTGGTGCTGTTTGTCTATCTGATGACGGGTTTCGTCGTGCTGTGGGGTGTGTAAGGTGACTATTCCAACTCGTGAATTTGATGCTGTGGTGATTGGTGCCGGTGGTGCCGGTATGCGCGCCGCGCTGCAGATTGCCCAGTCCGGCAAGAGCTGCGCTCTGTTGTCCAAGGTTTTTCCAACCCGTTCTCACACTGTTTCCGCTCAGGGCGGGATCACGGTTGCGCTGGGCAATGCCCACGACGACAACTGGCAGTGGCACATGTATGACACGGTAAAAGGTTCCGATTACATCGGTGATCAGGAAGCCATTGAATACATGTGCAAAACCGGTCCCGAGGCTATCTATGAGCTGGAGAACATGGGCTTGCCCTTCTCCCGTTTCGATAACGGGTCTGTCTACCAGCGTCCGTTTGGTGGTCAGTCCAAGAATTTCGGTGGCGAGCAGGCTGCTCGTACCGCAGCGGCCGCCGACCGTACCGGTCACGCCCTGCTGCACACCCTCTATCAGCAGAACGTCAAGAACAAGACCACCGTCTTCTCCGAGTGGTATGCGCTGGATCTGGTGAAAAACCAGGATGGCCACGTGGTGGGTTGTACCGCCATCGATATGGAGAGCGGTGAAGTCGTCTACTTCAAGGCCAAGGCCACCGTGCTGGCGACTGGCGGTGCCGGTCGTATCTACCAGTCCACCACCAATGCCCACATCAACACAGGTGACGGCGTCGGTATGGCGCTGCGTGCCGGCGTCGGCGTGCAGGACATGGAGATGTGGCAGTTCCACCCGACCGGTATCGCCGGGGCAGGGGTGCTGGTAACCGAAGGCTGCCGTGGTGAAGGCGGCTATCTGCTCAATAAAGATGGCGAGCGCTTCATGGAGCGTTACGCCCCGAACGCCAAGGACTTGGCCGGCCGCGACGTGGTGGCCCGCTCCATCATGATCGAGATCCGTGAAGGCCGTGGCTGCGACGGTCCCTGGGGCCCGCACATCAAGCTCAAGCTGGATCACCTCGGCAAAGAGGTGCTGGAATCCCGTCTGCCGGGGATCTGCGAGCTCTCTCGCACCTTCGCCCACGTGGATCCGGTCAAAGAGCCGATCCCGATCATCCCGACCTGCCACTACATGATGGGTGGCGTGCCGACCAACGTGAATGGCCAGTGCCTGACCCAGGACAAGAACGGCAACGATGTGCCGGTGGTCGGTCTGTTTGCGGTGGGCGAGATTGCCTGCGTCTCGGTGCACGGCGCCAACCGTCTGGGTGGCAACTCCCTGCTGGATCTGGTGGTGTTCGGCCGCGCGGCCGGCATGCATCTGGTCAACACTCTGGGCGAGATGGAACATGGTCGCGATGCCTCTGAGTCGGATCTGGATGCCGCACTGGCCCGCTTCAACCGCTGGGAAAATTGCCGTGACGGGGAAGACCCGGTGCAGATCCGCAAAGACCTGCAGCGCTGCATGCAGAACAACTTCTCCGTGTTCCGCGAAGGGGCTGCGATGGCAGAGGGGCTGGCCGAGCTCAAGGTTATCCGCGAGCGCCTCAAGTCAGCCCGTCTGGATGACACCTCCAAAGAGTTCAACACCCAGCGCATCGAGTGCCTGGAGCTGGACAACCTGATGGAGACGGCGTTTGCCACGGCGGTTGCCGCCAACTTCCGTACCGAGAGTCGCGGTGCTCACTGCCGCTTCGACTTCCCGGATCGCGACGATGAGAACTGGCTGTGCCACAGCCTCTATCATCCGGACACCGAGTCCATGACCCGTCGTGCTGTCAACATGTCACCCAAGACCCGTGAGGCGTTCCCGCCCAAGGTTCGGACTTACTGATTGCGGAGCCAGCCCTATGAACGTCACATTCTCTGTCTACAGATACAATCCGGATGTTGATAACGTCCCCCATATGAAGGATTATCATCTTGATATTCCTGAAGGTTCCGACATGATGGTGCTCGATGCACTGATCCAGTTGAAAGAGCTGGATCCCACGCTCGCCTTCCGCCGCTCCTGCCGCGAAGGGGTTTGTGGATCTGACGGTCTCAACATGAATGGCAAGAACGGTCTTGCCTGCATCACCCCGCTCTCCGATTTGCTGAAGAAGGGCAACAAGGTCGTTATCCGCCCCTTGCCCGGCCTGCCGGTGATCCGTGATCTGGTGATCGACATGACCCAGTTCTACACCCAGTGGGAGAAGGTCAAACCCTTCCTCATCAATGAAGACAAGTTGCCGCCGGTGCGTGAGCACCTGCAATCCCCCGAAGAGCGTGCCAAGCTGGATGGCCTGTACGAGTGTATTCTTTGTGCCTGCTGCTCCACCTCTTGCCCCTCCTTCTGGTGGAACCCCGACAAGTTCATCGGTCCGGCCGGGCTGCTTGCCGGCTACCGCTGGCTGGCTGACAGCCGCGACACCGCGACCACCGAACGGCTGGGTAATCTGGACGACGCCTTCAGCGTGTTCCGCTGCCACGGCATCATGAACTGCGTGAACGTCTGTCCGAAAGGCTTGAACCCGACCAAGGCGATTGGCCAGATCAAGTCGATGTTGCTCAATCGGGCTGTTTAGTATTTGGGCCGGTCCTGTGCTGGCCCGACTTCCGGATAGCCATCCCACCCGTGGCAGGATGGCTGTTTGAACCCTACAAGCTGCGTAGCAGTAACAAGAAGTACAAGGGATAGAAATGCATAACGGCGTGATGAAGGCCTGGTTGGAGTCATCTCACCTGGCTGGTGCGAATGCAAGCTATATCGAGGATTTGTACGAATCCTTCCTGGAAAATCCTGACTCCGTATCCGATGAGTGGCGCAGCCTGTTTAGCGAGCTGCCCCAGGTCAATGGCCATGCGGTCGAACAACCCCACTCCCAGGTCCGCGATTATTTCCGTCGTCTGGCCAAGGATCCCTCTCGCTACAGTGCCCCCGTCTCCGATCCGCAAGTGGATGCCAAGCAGGTGCGGGTATTGCAGTTGATCAATGCCTTCCGTTTCCGTGGTCACCAGAATGCCAATCTGGACCCGCTGGGCCTGTGGCAGCGTGAAACCGTTGCCGAACTGGATCCTGCGTTCCACAACCTGCAGGGCGCAGATATGGAGGCCACCTTCAATGTGGGTTCCTACGCCATCGGTCGCGAGACCATGGTGCTCTCCGACCTCTACGCCTCGTTGAAGAAGACCTATTGCGGCAGCATAGGTGCCGACTACATGCACCTCACCTCCACGGAAGAGAAGCGCTGGCTGCAACAGCGCCTCGAATCCATTGAAGGAAAGGGGAGCTACACCCTCGAAGAGAAGACCCGTTTCCTCGAGAGCCTGACCGCCGCCGAAGGGCTGGAGAAATATCTGGGCGCCAAGTTCCCGGGAGCCAAGCGCTTCTCGCTGGAAGGGGGCGACGCCATGATCCCCATGCTCAAGGAGCTGATCCGTCGCGCCGGTGAGCAGGGCTGCAAAGAGGCCGTTATCGGTATGGCCCACCGCGGCCGCCTCAACGTGCTGATCAACGTGCTGGGCAAGCGCGCTCAGGATCTGTTCGACGAGTTTGCAGGCAAGCATGGCGAATCCTGGGGTACCGGTGATGTGAAGTACCACATGGGCTTCTCCTCCGACTTCGCCACCCCGGGTGGCAACGTCCATCTGGCGCTCGCCTTCAACCCCTCCCACCTCGAGATCGTCAACCCCGTGGTCATCGGCTCGGTCCGTGCCCGCATGGATCGTCGCGGTGACAAGGATGGCTCCAGCGTGTTGCCCATCACAATTCACGGTGACTCGGCCATGGCCGGTCAGGGCGTGGTGGCTGAGACCTTCAACATGTCCCAGACCCGTGCCTATGGCGTGGGCGGGACGGTGCGCATCGTCATCAACAACCAGGTTGGTTTCACCACCTCCTATATCCGTGACCTGCGCTCCACCGAATATTGCACCGACATCGCCAAGGCGGTGCAGGCGCCGGTGCTGCACGTCAACGGGGATGATCCGGAAGCCGTGGTGCTGGTGACCCAGATTGCACTGGATTACCGCAATACCTTCAAACGCGACGTGGTGATCGAGCTGGTCTGCTACCGTCGTCACGGTCACAACGAAGCGGACGAGCCGAGCGCGACCCAGCCGCTGATGTACCAGAAGATCAAGCAGCACCCGACCCCGCGCAAGATCTACGCCGATCAGCTGGTGGCCGAGGGGAGCCTCGCTCAGGAGCGGGCGACCGAACTGGTCAACGAGTATCGCGAAGCGCTGGATCGCGGCGAGCGCGTAAGCAAAGAGTGGCGGCCGATGGAGCTGCACTCCGTCGACTGGACCCCTTATCTGGGCCACGACTGGAACATGGCTTATGAGAGTGCTGTGCCGATGGATCACCTCAAGAGCCTCGGCGAGCGGGTGAGCCAGTATCCGGCGACCCACGTGCTGCAGCGTCAGGTCGAGAAGATTTACGAAGACCGCCGTCTGATGGCCGCTGGCGAGAAGCTGGTGGATTGGGGCTTTGCCGAGACCCTGGCCTACGCCACTCTGGTGGACAAGGGGTCCCGCATCCGCTTTACCGGTGAAGACTCCGGCCGCGGCACCTTCTTCCACCGCCACGCCGTACTCCACAGCCAGACCGATGCCAGCACCTACACCCCGCTGTGCAACCTGCACGACGAGCAGGGCCCGTTCGAGGTGTATGACTCTGTGCTGACCGAGAACGCGGTACTGGCCTTTGAATATGGTTACGCCAGCGCCGAGCCGGCTGGCCTCACCATCTGGGAAGCCCAGTTCGGCGACTTCGCCAACTGTGCTCAGGTGGTTGTGGATCAGTTCCTCTCCTCCGGTGAGCAGAAGTGGGGCCGGATGTGCGGCCTGACCATGCTGCTGCCGCACGGTTACGAAGGGCAGGGCCCGGAGCACTCCTCCGCCCGTCTGGAGCGTTATCTGCAGATGTGCGCTCAGCACAACATGCAGGTGTGCGTGCCCTCAACCCCGGCGCAGGTGTTCCATATGCTGCGTCGTCAGGTGGTACGTCCGATGCGCCGTCCGCTCATCGTGATGACGCCCAAATCCCTGCTGCGCCACCCGTTGGCGGTGAGCAAGCTTGAAGAGCTGGCGGAAGGTACTTTCCAGAACGCCATTGGCGAGATCGATGCGCTGGATCCGAAAGCAGTCAAGCGGGTGGTCTTCTGTTCCGGCAAGGTCTACTACGACCTGCTCGAAGCCCGTCGCAAGGCGGAGCAGAAGGATGTGGCGATCGTGCGTATCGAACAGCTCTACCCCTTCCCGGAAGAGGAAGTGCGCGCCATTCTGGACGATTACAGCCACGTCACCGATTTTGTCTGGTGTCAGGAAGAGCCGCAAAACCAGGGCGCCTGGTACTGCACTCGTCACAACTACGATGACGTGCTGCCGACCGGAGCCACCCTGCGTTATGCCGGTCGCCCCGCGTCAGCCTCGCCGGCCGTCGGTTACATGTCTGTCCACGCCAAGCAGCAAAAAGCCTTGGTGGAAGATGCCCTTACTCTGGCCTAAGCCCTGAACAAGAAGTAACAAGGAACTGATTAGATGACTATCGAGATCAAGGTACCGGATCTGCCGGAATCAGTGGCGGATGCCACCATTGCCACCTGGCACAAGAAGCCGGGTGATCTGGTTGCCCGTGATGAAGTGCTGGTCGACATCGAGACCGACAAGGTGGTGCTGGAAGTACCGGCACCGCAAGCTGGCGTGCTGGGCGACATCCTGCAGGCAGAGGGGGCGACCGTCCTCTCCCGCCAGCTGATTGCCACCATCAAGGCGGCTGCCGTAGCCGGTGAAGAGACCAAGGAGAAGCCGGCCGAAGCGGTGGCCGATGATGGCGCCGATGGCCTGAGTCCCTCGGTGCGTCGTCTGATTGGCGAGCACGACATCGACGTGGCCAAGCTGACCGGCACCGGCAAGGGCGGTCGCATCACCAAGGATGATGTGGAAGCCTACATCAAGGCCCTGAGCAAGCCTGCAGCCGCCGCTCCCGTTGCTGCGGCTCCGGTCGCTCCGGTTGCCGCACTGGCCGGTCGCAGCGAGAAGCGGGTACCGATGACCCGTCTGCGTAAGCGCATCGCCGAGCGTCTGCTGGAAGCGAAAAACACCACCGCCATGCTGACCACCTTCAACGAGGTCAACATGAAGCCCATCATGGATCTGCGCAAGCAGTACGGCGAGATCTTCGAGAAGAAGCACGGCATCAAGCTCGGCTTTATGTCCTTCTACGTGAAGGCGGTGGTGGAGTCCCTCAAGCGCTATCCGGAAGTGAACGCGGCGCTCGATGGTGATGACGTGGTTTATCACAACTACTTCGACGTCAGCATCGCCGTCTCTACCCCCCGTGGTCTGGTGACGCCGGTGCTGCGCGACTGCGACAACATGAGCCTGGCGGACATTGAGAAGGCCATCAAGGATCTGGCGGGCAAGGGCCGTGACGGCAAGCTGACCGTGGATGAACTGACTGGCGGCAACTTCACCATCACCAACGGTGGCGTGTTCGGCTCCCTGATGTCCACCCCGATCATCAACCCGCCCCAGAGCGCCATTCTGGGCATGCACAAGATCCAGGATCGCCCGATGGCCGTTGACGGCAAGGTCGAGATCCTGCCGATGATGTATCTGGCGCTCTCCTACGATCACCGTCTCATCGACGGACGCGAATCGGTAGGCTTCCTGGTCTCCGTCAAGGAGCTGCTGGAAGACCCGACCCGTCTGTTGCTGGACGTCTAAGCCTGTGGCACCCGGGCAAGGGGTTTGCGCCCCGAGCTGAGTGTGCTGTTGGACGTTTGAGTAATACCCGAGCGATTGAAAGATAACGAGGGGCCGCCCAGGCCCCCATTCACAGGGGATTGAGAAACACCAGCCCCGGACGGAAATACCTACAACACGGATAGAGCATCTATGAATCTGCATGAATATCAGGCAAAACAGCTGTTTGCCGAGTATGGCCTGCCGGTCTCCGAAGGTTATGCCTGTGCTACCCCACAAGAAGCGGCCGAAGCGGCCGACAAGATTGGCGGCAATACCTGGGTCGTCAAATGCCAGGTACACGCCGGTGGCCGCGGTAAAGCGGGCGGCGTGAAAGTGGCCAAGAGCAAGGATGAGATCCGTGCTTTTGCCCAAAACTGGCTTGGCAAAAATCTGGTGACCTACCAGACCGACGCCAACGGCCAGCCGGTCACCAAGATCCTGGTGGAATCTTGCACCGACATCGCCAAAGAGCTCTACCTGGGCGCCGTGGTTGACCGTGGTTCGCGCCGCGTGGTCTTCATGGCCTCGACCGAAGGTGGCGTGGACATCGAGAAGATCGCCCACGAAACCCCCCATCTGATCCACAAGGCCACCCTGGACCCGCTGGTTGGCCCGCAGCCCTATCAGGCCCGCGAGCTGGCCTTCAAACTGGGTCTGGTCGGCGATCAGATCAAACAGTTCACCAAGATCTTCATGGGTCTGGGCCAGATGTTCCTGGATTGCGACTTCGCGCTGCTGGAGATCAACCCGCTGGTGATCACCGCGCAGGGCAACCTGCACTGCCTGGATGGCAAGATCAACATCGACGCCAACGCACTGTATCGTCAGCCCAAGCTGCGCGAGATGCACGACCCGTCACAGGATGACCCCCGCGAAGCGCACGCTGCCCAGTGGGAGCTCAACTATGTGGCCCTCGATGGCAACATCGGCTGCATGGTCAACGGCGCGGGTCTGGCCATGGGCACCATGGACATCGTCAACCTGCACGGCGGCAAGCCGGCCAACTTCCTTGACGTCGGCGGCGGCGCCACCAAGGAGCGCGTAACCGAGGCGTTCAAGATCATCCTCTCCGACAGCAACGTCAAAGCGGTGCTGGTCAACATCTTCGGCGGCATCGTGCGCTGCGACATGATCGCGGAAGGCATCATCGGTGCGGTCAAGGAAGTGGGGGTCAAGGTGCCCGTCGTGGTCCGTCTGGAAGGCAACAACGCCGAGCTGGGCGGTATCAAGCTGGCCGAGAGCGGCCTCAACATCATTGCGGCCAAGAGTCTGACCGATGCCGCGCAGCAAGTCGTCAAAGCAGCGGAGGCCAACTGATGAGCGTATTGATCAACAAGGACACCCGAGTCATCTGCCAGGGCTTTACCGGCGGTCAGGGTACTTTCCACTCCGAGCAGGCGCTCTCCTATGGTACCCAGCTGGTGGGCGGCGTCTCCCCGGGCAAGGGCGGCACCACCCATCTGGGCCTGCCGGTGTTCAACACCGTCCGTGACGCGGTCGAAGCGACCGGCGCTACTGCCTCCGTCATCTATGTGCCGGCACCTTTCTGCAAGGACGCGATCCTGGAAGCGATCGACGCGGGCATCAAGCTGATTGTCACCATCACCGAAGGCATCCCGACGCTGGATATGCTGGACGTCAAAGTGAAGCTGCAAGAGACCGGCGTGCGGATGATCGGCCCCAACTGCCCAGGTGTGATCACTCCGGGTGAGTGCAAGATCGGCATCATGCCGGGCCACATTCACAAGCCGGGCAAGGTGGGTATCGTCTCCCGCTCCGGCACCCTGACCTACGAAGCGGTCAAGCAGACCACTGACGAGGGCTTTGGCCAGTCCACCTGCGTCGGTATCGGTGGCGACCCCATCCCGGGTTCCAACTTTATCGACATTCTGGAAATGTTCCAGAACGACCCGCAGACCGAAGCGATCGTGATGATCGGCGAGATCGGCGGCAACGCCGAGGAGGACGCGGCTGCCTATATCAAGGCCCACGTCACCAAGCCGGTGGTCTCCTATATCGCCGGTGTTACTGCCCCTCCCGGCAAGCGGATGGGCCACGCTGGCGCCATCATCTCCGGTGGCAAGGGTACTGCCGCCGAGAAGTTTGCCGCGCTGGAAGATGCTGGCGTGAAAACCGTCCGCTCCTTGGCCGATATCGGCAAGGCCCTGCGCGAAGTGACCGGCTGGTAATTCCAGTTAGCCCGTTATCTCTAATAAAAGTGCCGCCCGATGGGCGGCTTTTTATGCCTAATAATAGGACATCATTATCTATTCTCGCGAATTAAAGAATATGTTTTGCCTTGGGAAAAAGGATATATGGAAATTTCATTGCTTGCAGATCATCCGCATCATATATCGACAATAGTCGGCTGGTATTTCGATGAATGGGCCTATCATGTGCCCGGCGTTACGAAAGAGATGGTACGTAAAAAGGTTGAAGTCACAGCCTTAAATAGAGATATCCCATTTAGCTTGGTGGCGCATGACGATAGAGAACTGGTTGGAACATTGGAGATTAAAATTCAGGAAAATAAAAATCACCCTGAATATGAGTTCTGGATTGGTGGTATCTATGTTTCAGCAGTACACCGCAGAAAAGGTATCGCTAAAAAATTGATGAATGTTGCCAGGAATATGGCTGTTTCCCGTGGTGTTGCGACACTCTACTTGCAGTGTGAAACACATAATGTTGGCTTCTATCGTGAGCAAGGCTTCAACGCAATACATAAATCAACCCACGGTCACTGGGAAACGACCATTATGGTATGGCATGCCATCACATAAATATGCCTATAAATCTGTTTTACGGCTTAACCACATCCTTATTTATTCCGCTTTTGTTGGCGCAATAATGCGCACTTGATATTTGACGTCACAAGTTGAGGCGATGAGGTGCTAACATTTTTATGGCCGCGCTCTCGGTGCTTGGAGGAAACAATGAGGTGGTTTTTTCTGCTGTTTATCATGATGCTTGTTGTGGTTGGCAACGCAGCAATTTTTGATAGTTCTTCATCTACCAAAGTATTGGTGACATTGCGTTTAACCTGATCCCGTTATCTTTGCTTATGTTCTGGTTTGGATTTTATTTTTTCTGATGGAGATAAGCGCGCCCAGTTACTTGTGGTTGGTCATGTGCTGCTTGTCTTTTTTGTCGGCGCTGGATTTTTGCTTATCGGCACCAATATTGTTTTGGCTGACACATGTGAAATAGTGACATTTAGTAGGAGAACGGGTGGTCTTCTCTGGAAATTTGCAAACTATATACAGTTGATGGGGTATTGTCAGGAGCTGGTGGGCATTGCCGTGTTCGGAATTATTATCTCTTGTTCTAACGCTAGACTTTTTTGGGGTTGGTGCTTTCACGTTAATCATTTAAAAAAATAAGGATGTTGTCATTAATCATAAACCTATTTAACGAGACAATGGCTTTCTGTTATCACTTCACATAACTCCCTAACGATGACACTAACGTATTAACTGTTTTTATTAGGGAGTATATTTTCGTATGTCAGGATTCGTGTCGTTCTTCGACCCTAGAGACTTATGATTAGTTTTTACTTGCTACGGATTGTAAGGGTGGAGTGGACTTATTCAGTTGTTTTGCTTTTCTTTTGTCTCTAACCCAAATAACTGAACCATTTGTTTTTTTCATCTCGAAGAGATCGATGGACTGGAATAGATCGCTCAGCTTTCTAAATCCGTAGTTTCGTTGATCAAATGAAGCATGGTTTGAAATGTGGTTGCCAATCTCACCAAGCATAGCCCAGCCATCATCTTCGCCAATAGCATCTATTGCCTGCCGGAGTAAATTGATGAGTTTTGTGTCACCCTTTATGTTTTTACTTTGTTTTTGAATGGGTAGCTCCAGCACTGGCTCGGCATCCAGATATAGAAATCGAGAACAACTATTAACGAATGGTAATGGTGCTTTCCGTTCTCCAAATCCGATGACAAATTTCCCATCAGCAAGTGTTCTGGTAACTAAAGGTGTAAAATCACAATCCGATGATACAAGGCATATTATGTCAATATCCTTTGTATATATTACGTCCATTACATCAATGACTAATGCCATGTCTGTCGCATTTTTACCCTTTGTTAAATCAAATTGTTGTACTGGTTGTATGGCATAGTCGTGTAGGACATCTTCCCATGGTTTAAGATTAGGGTTTTTCCAGTTACCATATGCTTTTCTAATATTTACAACGCCGTATCTAGCTAATTCTGAAAGAACTATGTCTATTTTACCTGCGGGTGCATTATCAGCATCAATAAATACGGCTATTTTTTCTTTATCTTTCATAAAGGCCTCCGTGCTATTTAATTATTTTATGCGCTGTGACTCCATTACAGCACTTAGCCCTCAATGCGAGCAGTAAAACATATCCAGACGCTTGGGGTCATGTAGTATGCCACAAGTATTTTGGACTGCCAGTGTTGAACCTCTCAATATTAGGAGTCTTCTTAAGAAAAAACTCCGCAATAAAAATACCGACCCTTGGGTCGGTATTATCATTCTGTTCGCAGCTGATGACTTGTCTTACTACCAGAGTCCTACTGGTTAAAGATGGTTTGCCCGCGAAAGACGGTCTGGACTACCTGGGTATCGGCGATCTGCTCCGGCTTGCCGGCGGCGACCAGCTGGTAGAGATCCCGATCCAGCACGATAAAGTCGGCCGATTTGCCCGTTTCGATGGAGCCGCTGATGGCCTGCTGGCGCACCGCGCGCGCGCCATTGATGGTGTAGGCCGCCAGCATTTCGTCCAGGGTAATGCGCTGGCTGGCGCGATAGTCATCGCCGCTTTGGGGAGCCTTGATGATCCCGGTCGCCATATTTTCGAAGGGGCGGGGATCCCGGCTGTCGACCGGGGCATCGCTGCCAGCGACCAGTATGGCGCCCGCCTTGCGTGAACTCTCGACTGGGTAGAGGGCGTCGTGCAGATAACCGAGGGGATCGTAGAGGGCATCGCTCAGGGATTGGCCCACCCGGGTCGGCTGAATAAAGGAGGCGACCAGCATGTCGTAGGCCAGTTGGGGGGAGGTCCAGGCATAGGTGAAGGTGAGGTAGAGCCCAAGCTCGCCGAGCCGTTTTTGATCATCGGGATGGACCACCTGCAGGTGGGCCAGGGTGTGAGGAATGCCGCTATCACCGTTGCTGGCGCGGGCGGCGGTGAGGGCATCCAGCGCCGTGCGGGTGGTGCGATCACCGATGCTGTGCATATGGATGCTGAAGCCTGCCTTGTCCAGCGCCCCTATATAGCGGGTGAGGTCGGCCTCCCGGTAGTTGACGATCCCGTTGCTGCCGGACTCCTCGCTGTCGGCTGTGATGGTCACTTCATCGGTAGCCGGGTCTCTGGCCAGATGGGGGGTGTGGTAGTTTGCCAGCATGCCGGCATTGGGCAGGAAGGGGGGGGTTGTGAAGGGATCCCCTTCCAGCACACCGTCGAGGAAGATCTTGACTGCATCGGCCTTGATCAGCGGGTTGTTGGCAAAGGATTCTCTCACTTGGCTGGCCTTGGCAAGATGCCCCTCTATATCGAGTTTGCCCTGATAATCATCATCGCTAAAGCAGGTGGCGGCCGTGACACGCATATGCAGCAGATCCCGTGACTGCATGGTGAGTAGTCGCTGGCGGATAAAGTCGGTGGCGCAGGCATCCTGAATGCTGGTGATACCGCGAGAGGCCATCAGCTCGGCAATGGCGGGCAGGATCTGGTCGTATTGGCTGGCTGCCTGCTCATCGCTGGCGCTCAGCAGGCCGCTATCGGGCACCGGAATGGCGCTGCGGGCCGTGTCACGCACCACTCCGCTGGTCAGGTCGACATAGGGGATAAAGGGCTCGAAGGCCCCGCCGGGGGCCAGCGTAGTTCCATTGAAGCCGATTGTGTTGCCGTCGTTATCTTGCGCCATGGCAAGGGCGCGGGAGTTGTAGGCACTGGCATGGCCATCGACCCCGGCCAGCACCACCGGATTGTCGGGGGCGGCGGCATCGAGGGCTGCCAGCAGGGTGGCATGGCTGGCGGTTGCCGTATTGCCCTCGTAGGGAGACCACTGGTTGACTACCAGCCACTCCCCCGGTTTGGCCGCATAGCGGGGCAGGCATGTGCTGATCTTGGCGGCCAGCTGATCCAGAGTGACGGGTTTGCCATCGAGATCGCACATGTCCAGCGCCACCGTACCGAGCAGATGGATATGGTTGTCATGCAGGCCGGGCAGTACCATTCGGCCTTGCAGATCCACCACTCGGGTGGTGGGGTGCTTGAGCGCTTCGGCCCCCTCCTGGTTGCCCACATAGATAAACTGGCCGTCACTGACCATCATGGCCTCGGCTACCTGACGCTGCCCATCCTGGGTGTGGATCTTGCCGTTGAGATAGAGGGTCGTTGCCCCATTCGTATCATTGGTGTCACTTCGGCAGCCACCGAGCAGGCCTGCGGCCAACAGGAGGGTGATGCCAAATCGGGTTGAGGTCTGTTTGCTATCCATTGCACTGCTCTCCTTGGGTTAAATGCAGTAATTACTGCAGATCTGAGCAGATATGTTTATTGCAGCTATTCTGAAAAAATCCAGTAATTACTGCATTTATTTAACTTTTTGTTTACCTTGTCTCATGGATGTCAATGAGCCACTACCGGTCGTGACCCGGGCAAAGAGGGGACCTCAGTGGTTCGAAGGAGAGAAGATGTCAGAACAACGAGTGCCTGCCGCCCTGCATATGCGGCGTCAGCCCCGGCAGCAGCGCAGTCAGGAGGTGGCGAGTCGCATTGAACAGGCCACCCTGCTGTTGCTGCAGGAGCGAGGTTTTGCCGCCCTCAACACCAATGCCATTGCTGATCGGGCCGGTGTCGGGATCAAATCGCTCTACCACCTCTATCCCAACAAGGAGGCGATCATTTGCCGTCTCGCTATGGGGTGGCTGGCAGCTATCTGTGAGGCGCAAGAGCAGATCCGAACCCAGGCGACCAGTTGGCCGCACGTGCTGGTGCTGCTGGATCTGGCGCTTGAAGAGCTTGATCGTCGCTTTGTCGGCTATGGTGCCTTGTGGCACGCCATGGATCTCATCCCCGAACTGCACGTGGTCGAGCAGGAGCACGAGCGGCGCCAGATTGACTTCTGGTCATCCCTGCTGCGCGACTTTGGCTGCCGCTGGCCGGAGGCCGAGCTCACGAGTCTGGTGCGCTACTTCTATCGCACCGCCGATGTGACCAAGCAGTGCACCCGTGGTGATGGGGAGGCGGGCCAGAGGATGTGGTTGCTGCATCGTCGCTGGAGCGAGCAGCTGATCGCTGCCGCTATTGCCGAGTCCGACCCGGCACGGGTGTGGCAGGCAAGGCCAGCCCTGCTTATGGGCACGGAAGTGCAGGCAAAGGCGGCGCCATAACAGGCGCCGCAAGGTGTGCGGGTCGGCGCTTTGCTTGTTGTAGCCAGACGTGGCTGAACCGTGCAAGAGCGATGTCAGCGCGATTATTTATCCGCCTTGCCCGCCGCATCGGCAAGTTTGGCCAGCTGTTTGTCATACCAGGCCACCGGGCGGTTTTCATCTTCCGCACGCTCCTTGCGCCTGATGGCGTTGCGCACCGCCATGGCGCCCAGCCAGCGGAATGGCTCTGGCGGGAAGTAGCCACGCGGGCCGCTTACCAGAGCGCAGTCGCGCCACGGTTTGTCCGCTTCCCGTACTTCATCGCGCACCAAGGCTGCCAGGATCTGGCCGCCGATCCAGCTTTGCGCCACACCGTTGCCGGAATAGCCGAGGCCATAGACGATATTGGGCTGCCCTCGCCAGTGGCTGAAGAAGGGGAGGCCATCCACCGAGCGGTCGGAGGCGCCGCACCAGCTGGCAGCGATGGGCACCTCTTTATGCGCCGGAAAGAAGCGGCGCAGGGTGCGGGTGAGGGGGACAAGATAACGGCTCGGGGCATCAAACTCGGCCAGATGGCGGTTGGCAAAGGCGAAGGTGTTGCCCCCCTTGCCCAGCATCAGCCGCCCTTGCGGGGTGGAGCGGTAGTAATGGACAAAGGTGCGGCCATCCACCACGCTGCGGCCGTGCTCAAGCTGCTGGGCAGCCAGTGCATCCGGTGCGGGATCGGTTATCACCATATCGGAGGAGACCAGCACGATACTGCGGCGAAACTCGCGAAAGTGCTGCACCATGGCGCTGTTGAGGGCCAGCACCACCTTGCTGGCACGCACCTCACCCTGCGGTGTCTGTACCCGTGCAGGCTGACCCGCCTCAAGGCGCTGCATGGGGGAGTGCTCATAGACCTCGACCCCCAATTCCCGCGCCACCCGCAGCAGGCCGCGCACCAGCAGTGCCGGTTGCACCGAACCGGCATGAGGGCTGTAGAGCCCCTCCAGATGAACGTGGGAGCCGCTCTGGCTCGCCAGTTTATCCTCTTCAATCACTTGCCACTGGTTAAGGTCGGCTCGCTGTAGCTCCCGTAATACCGGCTCCATCAGGCCGCGCTGCGCCTCGCTGGTGGCGGTGTAGCAGGTGCCCTCGACCCTCAGCTCTGCCTCTATGTTGTGCGTTTCGCAGAAGCGGGCGATCTCGTGCACCGCCTGCTCGGATCTTTGTACCAGCCAGGCGGCCTGCTGCTCGCCAAAGAGGCGCTTTAACGTCAGGTATTTGGCCGACCAGGTGAGCAAACAGCCGCCGTTGCGCCCGGAGGCGCCGCTGCCGCAGCGATCTTTCTCCAGCACTATGACGTGCAGGTGGGGCTCGGCCTGTTTAAGGGCGATGGCGCTCCACAGCCCGGTAAAGCCGCCGCCGACGATGCAGACATCGGCCTCGTGGTTGCCGACTAGGGGCGTGGGCGGCGCGGGTTGTTCGGCGGCGAGCGCTTCGGCCAGCCAGAAGGGGAGAGTGGACATGATGACTCCTCGATAAGGTTATTGGTGGCGCCAGCGCTGGGTGCGATCCAGCAGGGCGCGGCTCAAAAAGAGCTGGAGCAGCTTGACGGTAGCGGCGGCCAGCAGGATCAGGGTGGCCATGGCGGCGGCCGCGGCGGTATTGCCGGAATCCTCCATGTTCAGCACGGCGATGGAGGCGAGCACGCTGTCGCTCGAATAGAGGAAGATCACCGCCGAGGTGGTGGTCATGGCATTGACGAACAGATAGATAAAGATTTCCAAGAGCGCTGGCAGGGAGGCGGGCAGGGTGACTCGCCAGAACGCCTTCCAGAGTGGAATGCGCAATGAGATGGCCACCAGCTCCAGCTCCTTGGGCAGCTGCTTGAGGCTGGTCAGCGCCGTCATATGACCCACGGTGTAGTAGTGGATGACGCAGGAGAGCACCATCAGCGGCAGAGTGCCATAGAGGCTGCCAAAGAGTGGATTGCCGTTGAAAAAGAAGATGTAACCCAGCCCCAGCACCATGCCGGGTACCGCCAGCGACAGCATGGCGAGCAGATGCAGCAGCTGGCGCAGCGGCGCGAAGTGGCGTCCCTTCTCCTGCGCCCAGGCCAGCACCATCACCAGCACGGTGCCGATCAGCGCGGTATAGAGGCCCAGCTGCAAGGTGTTGGTAAAGGGCTGCCAGCCATAGACGCTGTTGCTGTCAAAGGCGTAGTGATCGAGCGTCAGCCCAAGGTTGTAGGGCCAGAACTGCACCAAGGATCCGTAAACGGCCATCCCCACCAGCGCCAGAAACAGCAGGGCCCAGAGGGTACACCAGCCGAGCGCCAGCAGATCCCGCAGCCGATGGGGTTTGGGCTGATAGGGCACCGCCTTGGTGCTGCTCTGCTCCTGCATCTTGCTGCGCACTCTGTGCTCCAGGGCAAAGCTCAACAGTGCCGGCAGCAGCAGGGTGACGCTGGCAACGGCGCCCAGCGAGAAGTTCTGCATCCCGATCACCTGCCGGTAGATATCGGTGGCCAGCACGCTGTACTGGCCGCCAATCACCTTGGCCACCCCGAAGTCGCAGATGGTGAGGGTGAAGACGGCGATGGCGGCGCTGAGCAGGCCATAACGGGCGTTAGGCAGGGTGACGGTGACAAAGGTGCGCCAGCCGCTGCTGCCCAGCACCCGGGAGGCTTCATAGAGGCGGGCATCGCTCTGACCGAGCGCAGTGATAAGGATCATCAGGGCGTGGGGGAAGCACCAGAAGCCCAGACCAATGACGATACCGATGGGGCCGTAGATGCTCTCGCCGCCGAGCAGCCCCTTGGCGATCCCCTGATTGCCAAACCAGTAGACCAGACTGATGGCGGGCAACAGGGAGGGCATCAATAACGGGATAAGGCCGATGAGGCGAAACAGGGGCTTGCCCGGCATGCAGGTGCGGGTGAGGGCATAGGCGTAGCCAAAGGCGATAGTCACTACCAGCGCGGTGATCAGCACCCCGAGCCAGAGGGTGTTGCCAATGGTGCGCCCCAGATGAGGGGAGTCGAAGTAGGCGCTGAAGTTGGCAAGGCCCACCCAGAGGCCGTTCTCATCCTGCAGGCTCTTTTGCAGCATGGTGAGCAGCGGCAGCAGCAGACCGCCGCTGAGCAGGGCGATGCCGAGCACCAGCAGGATCAGTTGCAGCAGCTGATCCCGGCTCCAGCCGCGACAGAGCCGCTGCCAGCGAGAGTCTTGGCGGGCTGTCGCTGGCGGCAACAGGGAGGAGGTCGCGAAGGGGGCTGTCATGGGCGATCTCCTTCAAACAGCTGCATCGCTCCGGCGGGCCAGTGCAGCGAGCAGCGCATGCCGCTGCGCCAGCCACCCTGTTCGTGGCGGGGCAGCTCGTGGGTCGGGCGCTCCACCAGGATCTGCTGCGGGCCCAGATAGGTGTCGGCGGTGCAGATAAGGCGCTGGGCGGCGCCGAGAAACTCCACCTGATCGATCTGCGCGTCGATGCCGTGCTGCCCAAGAGACAGCTCGCTCGGCGCACTCAGGGTGATCGCCTCGGGGCGGATCGCCACCTGCAATTTGCTGCCGGCCGCGGCCCGGTTGGCAAGTTGCAGCGGCTGCTCGTTAAGGCGCACCTGAGTGGGGCTCAGCACCAGGGTCTCGAGGAAGTTCATGGTGCCGACAAAGCTTGCCACGAAACGGCTGGCAGGCTGGTGGTAGATCTCCTGCGGGGTGCCCACCTGCACGATGCGGCCGCCCTCCATCACCACGATGCGATCGGCCATGGTCAGCGCCTCTTCCTGATCGTGGGTCACCATGATGGTGGTGATGCCAAGGCGCTGCTGCAGGGCGCGGATCTCGCTGCGAAGATGGGTGCGCACCAGCGCATCCAGTGCGCTGAGCGGTTCGTCCAGCAACAACAGACCGGGGGAAAGGGCGAGCGCCCGGGCCAGCGCCACCCGCTGCTGCTGGCCGCCGGAGATTTGGCTCGGGTATTTGTGGGACTGGGCCGTGAGATCCACCAGCCCCAGCCAGTGATCGACCCGCTCCTTGATGAGATCCCGCGCCAACCCCTGATTCTCAAGGCCGAAGGCGATGTTCTGCGCCACCGTCAGGTTGGGGAAGAGGGCGTAGGACTGAAACACGATGCCAAAATCGCGCTGCTGGGGCGGCAGCTGGGAGATATTGCGTCCCCCTTGCCAGATCTCGCCGCTGTCCGGCAGATCCAAGCCGGCGATGGCTCTGAGCAGGGTGGTCTTGCCGCAGCCGGAGGGGCCGAGAAAGCAGATAAACTCCCCTGGCTCAATGGTCAGAGAGATCCCTTTAAGGGCCTGAAAAGCACCGAACTGCTTGTTGAGATGTTGAATGTCCAGATAGGGCTGGGTCATGGTTCGACTCGCTACTGATTTGGTATATACCAGTTTGCGGGTGAAGTGTGACGGTCAGGTGATCGGGGGATGACAGCTTGATGACAGTCAAATGACATCGGGTCGCCAGCAAGTAGTTGGGCACTGTGCGAATGGACTAAGCATCGCTAATTGAAGGCAATACAAACTTGGGAAGTTAAAACCAAAAAGCGAAGGCCAACAGCTGTTGGCCTTCGACTGGCAGTTTATTGGCGGTGGTGTGTCTGGCGTGAACAAACCGCCGCCCTTCACGCTTACTGTTTGGCTTCGGTCTTGCCGTCGAAGCTGGCGCTCCACTGGGCCAGGATGGCGTTGCGCTCGCGGGCTGCCCAGCTAAAGTCGTTGTCGATCATCTGGCCTTTGATATCCGCCGGATAGCCCGCTCTCGGTTGGGCTACATCGGGAATGGCGACCACGGCGAACGACTTGTTGTAGAGGGCGTTGGCCTGTTCGGTGGCGGCAAAGTCGAGCAGCTGTTTGGCGGCTTCCAGCTTGGGAGTGCCCTTGATGATGGCGGCGGCTTCCATATCCCAGCCCGAACCCTCTTTCGGGAACACCACCTCGATGGGGGCACCCTTGGCCTTGAGGCTGGTAGCCGGGAAGTCGAAGGAGATACCGATCACCGTCTCGCCGCTGGCGGCCAGCTTGCAGGGGGCTGAGCCCGAGTGGGTGTAACGGTCGATATTCTGATGCAGGCCGTTCATGAATTGCCAGCCCTGCTGCTCGCCCATGGTCTGCAGCCAGCCCACAACGCTCAGGTAACCGGTACCGGAGGAGCTGGGGTTGGGCATGATCACCTTGCCCTTGTAGATGGGCTTGGTGAGGTCGGCCCAGCTGGTGGGGGCCGGGATCCCCTGTTTTTCTGCCTCTACCTTGTTGAAGCAGATGGCGCTGAAGAAGGCGTCCAGACCGATCCAGTGCGGCTCGGCCTTGCTGTCGCGAAAGCGGCTGTCGAGCTTATCCAGTCCTTTCGGTGCATAGGCATTGAGCATCTGCTGCTGATCGAGCTGCATCAGGCTGGTGGCGGCCAGTCCCCACACCACATCCGCTTTGGGCTGGGCTTTTTCTGCCAGCAAGCGGGCGGTGACCACGCCGGTGGAGTCACGCACCCACTTGATGTTGATGTCCGGATGCTGGCGCTCGAACGCGGTTTTCAGCTCGTTGAGCTGCTCCGGTTCGAAGGCGGTGTAGACGGTGAGATCGGTCGCGGCCAGTGCCGGGGCGGTCATGGCAGCCAGCACGGCGGTGGCCAGCAGATGGGTTCCCTGTTTCATCCTCTTCTCCATATAAGTTGGCTTGGTATAAACCAGATTGGTCGAGAGAGGCTAGGGGATCTTTATGACGTGACCGTGACAGCCCCGTGACGTTTTCCCGTGTGCGATTTGCCGTTCCTGATCTGCCCGTGACTAATCCTGGGTATCCACCTCGATCTCCAGACTGTCGTGGCGCCAGTACTCCAGATCGAAGTCGAGCACCCGGCCGTGCTGATCGAAGTTGAGCCGCTCGAGGCGCAGGGCGGGCAGACCGGCGGTGGCCCCCAGCGCCTTGGCCACTTCGTCCGGCAGGGCGGTGGGGAAGAAGCGCACCTGCATGCGGGCATAGTGGAGATCGTAATGGGCCTGGTAGATCTCGGTCAGACTGCCGTTGAGATCCAGCTCCAGCAGGCCGGGCACCCGCTCTGGCAGGCAGTGGTTCTCGCAGTAGCAGATGGCGCGTCCGTTGGCGTAGCGCAGCCGTTTTAGCAGAAACAGGCTGTCGAACGGCTTGAGCTGCAGCTGCACCATCAACGCGGGCGGTACCGCCTGGCGGCTTTTTTCCAGCAGCTCGGTGCGCGGCTCACCCCCTTGCTCCCGCACTATCTGGTGAAAGTTGGAGGTGCGTCTGGGGTTCAAGCGAAAGCGCGGCGGGGTGACAAACCAGCCGCGGCGATCCTCCCGATAGATAAGGCCGTTTGCCTCCAGCTGAACCAGTGCCTCGCGGATGGTAACCCGGGTGGTGCCATAGAGTTCCCCCAGCAGCCGCTCGGAGGGGAGCTTGTCGTTGGGGGCCAGACCCCCCGCCAGGATCTGGTTGGCGAGGGCATCCTTGATCTGCAGATATTGCGGTTTGCTCATGAAAATCCCTGGTTTTGCAATAAGTTGCGCAATGAGTTGGGCAATGGGCTGGGCACAGGGCAGGTCATCTGCCCGGTCGTTACACGGCGACATCAACATGCGTTGGTAGATACCAGCATCGCCCCTGTTGTTCAGATTTCCTAGATTATCGCGATCCCGGCGCTGAAAATGAATTTTTTGTTGCACATAGCGCCACCCCTTTGACCTTGGCGGGGCAGTTACCCACAATGCGCTCATTCTGGTATATACCAAAAGGAGCGAAGTCATGACCCATATTCTTGCGGCCCCCGCCGCCGTCGATTACCTGCTGCTGACCCCGGGCCCCCTCTCGACCACCGCCACGGTGCGCGCCGCCATGCTGCAAGACAGCTGCACCTGGGATGCGGACTACAACCAGGGGGTGGTGGAGCCCATTCGCCGCGAGCTGGTGCGGCTGGCAACTGGCCCTGAATATCAAAGTGACTACAGAGCTGTGCTGCTTCAGGGGAGTGGCAGCTATGTGGTGGAGAGCGTGCTGGGCTCGGCGATAGGCATCGATGAGTGTCTGCTGATCATCAACAACGGCGCCTACGGCGCCCGCATGGGGGAGATGGCCCGCTGCCTTGGCCTGCGTCACCATGAGCTGGACTGCGGCGAGACCACCCGCCCGGAGCCCGCCGCCATCGAGGCGATGCTGGCGCGCCACCCCGAGATCACCCATCTGGCCATGGTGCACTGCGAGACCACCACCGGCATGCTCAATCCGCTCGATGAGGTGGCTGAGCTCTGCCAGCGCCGCGGCATCCGCCTGATCGTCGATGCCATGAGCAGCTTTGGCGGTATCCCCATCGACATGGGACGCCTTGGCATCGAGTTTCTTATCAGCTCGGCCAACAAGTGCATTCAGGGGGTGCCGGGTTTTGGCTTTGTCATCGCTCGCCGCGCCGCGTTGGCGGCCTGTGCCGGGCGCGCCCGCTCAGTCTCCCTCGACCTGCATGCCCAGTGGCAGACCATGGAGCAGCAGGGGGGCAAGTGGCGCTTTACCTCGCCCACCCATACCGTGCTTGCCTTTGCCCAGGCCCTGCGCGAACTGGACGAAGAGGGGGGCATCGCCGCCCGTCATCAGCGTTACAGTGAAAATCAGCGCACGCTGGTGGCGGGGATGGCTGCCCTCGGCTTTGCGCCGCTGCTGCCAGAAAAATGGCAATCCCCCATCATCACCGCCTTCTACTCTCCGACCCACCCTGACTACCGCTTCGCCGACTTCTACCAGCGGCTCAAGGCGCAGGGCTTTGTCATCTATCCGGGCAAGGTCTCGCAAGCCGACTGCTTCCGTATCGGCAATATCGGTGATGTGACCCCAGAGCGGGTGCGCGATCTGCTCGCCGCCATGGCCAGCGCCTGCTACTGGCAGGGGGACGCGTGATGACCAGCATGGCGCCTCACGGTTGCGATCAGCACGACCATAAGCTGCACGGCAGCGGCCGCGCCGACAGCGAAGGGGATATCAACCTCGGCGAGGGGCGCTCACGCTGGTGGGCAGGTCAGAGCGAGGCGGTGCAGGCGGGATTGGCGGAGGATAGCCGCTACTTTCTCCATCAGGCCCTCTCCACCCCCTGTCTCGATCTGCTTGAGCGCACGCAGGGGAGCTGGCTGACCAGCGTATCGGGCAAGCGTTACCTCGATTTTCACGGCAACAGCGTCCATCAGCTGGGCCACGGTCACCCCAGGGTGGTGGCCGCGGTGCAGCAGCAACTCGCCGATCTGCCGTTCGCGCCCCGCCGCTACACCCATCAGGTTGCCATCGACTGCGCCCGCACCCTGGCTGAACTGGCCCCCGGCGATCTCAACCGGGTACTGTTCGCCCCCGGCGGCAGCGAGGTGGTGGGGATTGCCCTGAAGCTCGCCCGTTTCATCACCGGCAACAGCAAGGTGGTGTCCCTCTGGGATGCCTTTCACGGCGCCTCTCTCGATGCCATCTCGGTCGGCGGCGAGGCCTGTTTTCGCGCCGGTATGGGCCCATTGATGGCCGGAGTGGAGCGCATCCCGCCCCCCACCCGTTATCGCGGCGTCTGGTATCGCGGGGAGGGGGATGACCTGCACTACGCCGATTATCTGGAGTACGTCATCGAGAAGGAGGGAGGGATCGGCGCCTTTATCGCCGAACCTATCCGCAACACCGATGTGCAGGTGCCCTCGAAGGCCTACTGGCAGCGGGTGCGGGAGATCTGCGATCGCCACAAGGTGTTGCTGATCGTCGACGAGATCCCCAATGCCCTGGGCCGCACCGGCCACTGGTTCAGCTTTGAAGAGTTCGGCATCGAGCCTGACATCATTTGTCTGGGCAAGGGGCTGGGGGGCGGGGTGGTACCGTTTGCGGCGCTCATCACCCGCGACCGTTTCAATCAGGCCGCAGCTATTTCGCTCGGTCACTACACCCACGAGAAGAGCCCTATCGGCTGCGCGGCGGCCCTCGCGACCATCGCTACCATCCGCGAAGAGGGGTTGCTGGCAAAAGCGCAGGAGGATGGCCGTTTTATGGCGGCCGAGCTCGGCAAGTTGGCCGAACGTCACCCGCTGATCGGGCAGGTGCGCGGTATCGGCCTCCTGTGGGCGCTCGATCTGGTGGTCGATCACCAGAGTCGCACCCGCAATAGCCAGGCCGCCGAGCGGCTGCTCTACCGCTGTCTGGAGCTGGGGCTCAGCTTCAAGGTCTCCCAAGGGAACGTCATCCAGCTCTCGCCACCGCTCAATATCGCCCGCGCCGATCTGGTGCGCGCCATTTCCATTCTCGATCGCGCATTGGGCGAGATCGCACTTTCACCGAAACAGGAACACCACCATGACTGACTTGCAGACTGCCATCCACCCGACCACCGACGTGGAGGCGCTGATCCTCGACTGGGCCGGTACCGTCGTCGACTTCGGCTCCTTCGCCCCCACCTCCATCTTCGTCGAGGCCTTAGCCCGCGCCTATGACTTTCCCGTGACCCTGGACGAAGCACGCCAGCCCATGGGCCTTGGCAAGTGGGATCATATCGCCGCGCTGGGCCGTCTGCCCTCGGTGGATGCGCGTTGGCAGGCCCGCTTCGGCCATCCTATGAGCCACGCCGAGGTGGACCACATTTATCACACCTTTATGCCGCTGCAGATTGCCGCCGTGACCCGCTTTGCCGCCCCCATCCCCGGTGTGCTGCCGGTGCTGGACGCTCTGCGGGTGCAGGGGATGAAAATCGGCTCCTGCTCCGGTTATCCCCGTCCGGTGATGGAGGCGCTGGTGCCAGCGGCGGCCGATCACGGCTACCGCCCGGATCACTGGGTCGCCACCGACGATCTCAAGGCTGGTGGTCGCCCCGGCCCCTGGATGGCGCTGGCCAACGTAATTGAGCTGGGAGTGAGCGCGGTGCATCGCTGCATCAAGGTGGATGACGCCGTGCCGGGTATTCGCGAAGGGCTTAACGCGGGCATGTGGACGGTGGGGCTGTCTGTTTCCGGCAACGAGTTTGGCGCCACCTGGGAAGAGTTTGTCGCCATGAGCGAGGCGGAGATCGCCGCCCGGCGCGCACCGGCCGAGGCCAAACTGCGGGCGGCGGGGGCACACTATGTGATTGATACCCTGGCCGACATCGCCCCGGTTATCGCCGATATCAACCGCCGTCTGGCCGCTGGCGAGCGGCCGTAGGCCATCTGCTTGGTCTAACAAAAGCGCTTGGCTGGCTTTAGATACAACACGCCCCCATCCGGGGGCGTGTTGCATTTACAGGGGGAAGCCGTGCGCGGTCAGCGGATATCGACCCGCATCAGGGGAGAGGGGGCGTTGTCGACAAAATGGTGCCAGATATGGTCGTAGAGTGCCTTCTGGCCGGGGAAACTCACCAGCGCCTTGGCCTCGGCCAGGGAACACCAGCGATATTCGGTGTGCTCGTCGTTGAGGATCACCGCCTGATTGGGCGGGCAATAGATCACAAAGACCGGCACCACCTCCACCGTATTCAAGCTCGCCTCGTAAAACTGTTCCAGATACTGGCCGTTGTAGAGCTCTGTGACTCGGATACCCGTCTCTTCGCCAAACTCCCGAATAATGGTCTGCCAGCCAGTTTCACCCGCCTCCACCGTGCCCGCCACATGGCACCAGAAGCCCCCCTTGACCCGTTTCATCACCAGCAATCTGGTTTCGCCATCGACAGTGGTAAGGGCAACGCCAGAGACGGCCTTGCAGCGAATGGGGATCATGATCTTCTCTCCGGGGTTGGGCTCTGCGATACCCATGAACAGTGTGAAGGCGTGTTAATTGAAATACGCCTCGGCGGGTAGGCCCATGACCTCTATTTCATTCAGGCCATTTTTGGCCAGATAGTTGGCCACCAGATTGAACCCCACCCAGTAACCGGCATATTTGGGAAATGGCCGGTTATCACGGCAGTAGAAAAAGTCTAAATAGTTGAACTGCTTGCTGGATAGATAGGGCGTCATCTCTGCCAGGAGCGATTGCCAGTCATGGTGATGAGACTCCTTGAACAGCGAGGGGAGTGTGCCACCATTGAACCTCTGCTCAAAGTAGCAGGCCAGTCCTTCAAAAATCAGGTTTTCGGCCAGTGTTTCTGCTTCCACCTTGTTCTTCTTTTGCACGATATGGTGGACTTCGTGGGCCAGCACGGCAGGCAATTCGGTGATGATCACCTCTTTGATATCAGGCCGTTCCAGATCAAGCTGGAGTTCTATTCGATACATGTTGATGGCCCAGCCACCGATACCCGAGTCGGGAGCATCCCCCTCGGCAAAAGGACTGAAGGTGACATCCAGTTGGGAGAGATCGAACAAGGCATTCAGTTTGTGCGCCGTCTCGGCAAAAACGTGCCTAATGGTGTCATCGAGCCCATCGAATTTGCCCGAGTCGTTTAACAGGGTGAGTTGCATTCAGACATCCTTGTCTATTGAAAGAGAGTGCTGAACCACTTACGTGGTCGCGGCGCCATATCACCACGATTACCCTCCTTCAATCAAGGGGTTACCCGCCCATTATGCTTGCCGTCTGGATCGCCTCGATCAGTGCAGCCCGGTTGATGCGAGGGCGCTCGCCATCGAGCAGTTGCTGCCACAGCGCAATGGCCTGGCTGTAGCGACCATGCAGGAAGTGATCGGAGGCGAGCAGCATCAGGGCGCTTACTTCCCCCGCGTCCTGCTTGAGGGCGCTCTCCAGCAGGCGGGTTGCCTCGGGAGTCAGCTGCTGGCCCGCCTGATAGTAGAGCACGGTGGCTTGGGCGGCTTGAGTCGCCGCGCTGGCGCCCCCCTCCAGCAGAGCGAGACGCTGGTAGGCGAGCAGGGCGTTGTCATATTCGCCCCGATAGAGATAGAGCTGGCCGAGCGCCGCCCAGCTGTCGAGATCGGCAGGATTGCGCTGAAGTTTCTGATGCAGACTCCCCAGCTCCTTGTCCTGCAGATCCCGCGGGCTCAACCCCGCCAGCGGATCGGGACGGGATGTATAAGCCTGCCACGCCTGATAGCGGCCGCTGCTGAGATAGCCAGCTGCAACGGCTACGCATGCCATGATGCCAAGCAGCAACAAGGCCCACCCGTGCCGGTTATTGCGGCCGCGATTGTCATGCTGGTTGGCCAGTTGCGCGCGCAGGGCCAGCTCAGCCGCCGGGATGGTGTTGGCCAGGCGGGCGGCGCTCAGCTCCCTGTAGAGTGGTTGGTCAGGGGAGAGGCCCACTTGTTCTCCACGCATGATCAACAGATTCAATTCGCTGCGCGGATCGGCCGCGGGTTGATGGATTGACTCATCGATTACCTTAACGACAGGGATGGGTTGCGCCTTTGTGCGTGTCAGGCGGCGAAACAGGATCAACAGCGCCAGCCCCAACAGCAGCAGGGGACCGCCCCACAGCAGCGCCGTGCTGGCCTTTAAGGGGGGATCGTAGCGGACGAAATCGCCGAAGCGCTCCGTCATGCGGGCGATCACCTGCTCATCGCTCTGTCCCTCGTCCACCCAGCGGTAGACCTCTAGCCGCAGATCTCGGGCGATGGGGGAGTTGGACTCTACCAGATTCTGGTTCTGGCACTGGGGGCAGCGCAGGGCGCGGGCCAGCTGTTGCGCCCGATTTTGCAGCTCGGGGTGGCGAAACTGATAGGTATCGACCCCGCTGGCATATGCAGTGGCACTCAGCAGCATGCCGAGGGCCAGCAGGGCGCAGGCAAGAGAACGGCACGTCATGGCTGTGTCTCTCGAGCTGATATTGCAATAGACGGCGCAATAGATGGCGCAATTGCGGGTGCCGTTGTGGCGGCCTTCATTTGCGCGTCAGTTCGCGCCTTGTCGAGCAGGGGGGCAAACTGGCGTTGCCAGATCCCTCTGGTGAGTTCGCCGGTGTGGCGGGCGAGCAGGGCACCATCGGCATCAAACAGATAGGTCTCTGGCGTGCCGTAGACGCCGAGCTCCAGCGCCAGTTTGCCGTCGGGGTCGGCCAGCACAGCGCGATAGGGGTTGCCCGCCAGGATAAGCCAGGCGCGGGCGGCATCCCCCTTGTCCCGGTAGTTGAGGCCGTAGAGGGGCACGGTGCCCGCGAGCTCGCTGAGCAACGGATGCTCGGCGCGGCAGTTGACGCACCAGCTGGCCCAGACGTTGAGCACGAAGGGCTCCCCCTTGAGGCTGGCGGTCTGGATCGGACGTCCGTCCAGCAGATTGTCGCTCTGCCACGCAGGCAGGGTGCGCCCGAGCGTCGCCTCATCCTGGCTATATGGATTGTTGCCAAGGCCGAGCCAGAGCAGGGCGCCGAGGCTCAGGGTCAGCAGCAAGGGAAGAAAGAGGCGCAGGCGGGATCTCATAACGCCTCCTGTTCGAGCCGGGGATGGGAGGTGCCAACCGCAACGGGGCGGGAGGCAAGCAAGGGGCGACGGGCGAGCAGACGCAGGGTGCCGCCTGCCATCATCAACAGGCCGCCGAGCCAGATCCAGCGCACCAGCGGCTTGTAGTGCAGCCGCATGGCATAGGCATCTGGCCCCATCTTCTCACCCAGCACCACGTAGAGATCGCCAAACAGTCCCCACGCGATGCCCGGTTCATTCATGTTCATGGTGCGCACGCTGTAGTGGCGCCGCTCTGGCGTCAGCCGCGCCACCTCTTTATCGTTCTTGTGCACGCTAAGCGTGATCCGCTCGGCGGTATAGTTGGGGCCGATCACCGGCTCGCGCCCCTCATAGCGAAACTCGAACGCGCCGAGCTGGTAGGGTTGGTTGGCACCGAGCACTGTGCCCCCCTCCTGACTGTGGTCACTCACCTGCGCGATGCCAAGGGCGCACACCGCCACCCCAAGGTGGGCCAGCAAGCTGCCAAACCGATTGAGGGTGAACTCGCGCAGCAATGTCGGTTGCATGAGCGGGAGTAACAGACTGGCCATCAGCCAGAGGCTCACCATATTGGCGAGGATGCCAATCCAGCTACCGGAAAACGATCCCTGTTCCAGATAGGCAAGGCTAAGCAGCCCGCCGCCAAGCAGCCCAAACAGCGGCGGCAACAGCGAGTTGAGCCGGGAACCTGCCGCAAGCTGCTGCCAGCGCAGGCGCGGCAGCTGGGTCATCAGCCCCATCAGGCAGAGGGCCAGCGGCACGAAGATGGTATTGAAATAGGGGGCGCCCACCGACAGCGAGCCCAGATGGAGCGACTGGAACACCATGGGGTAGAAGGTGCCGAGTAGCACGCTGGCGCAGGCCACGCAGAGCAGCAGGATGGCGGCGCCGAGCAGCCCCTCTTTTGACAGCAAGCCAAAGCGGGCATAGGGGGCGCGAATGTCCGCCCGCAGGGCAAACAGGGTGAGGGCGCAGGTCAATAGCAAGCCGAGCAGTAACAAGAGGGTGAGGCCTCGGCTGGGGTCGACTGCAAAGGCGTGCACCGAGGTGAGCACCCCGGAGCGCACCACGAAGGTGCCGAGCAGGCTCAAGGCGAAGGTGAAGATGGAGAGCAACAGCACGGCGTGGCCGTAGGCGCCGCGCTTCTCGCAGACAATCAGGGCGTGCAGCAGGGCGGTGCCGAGCAGCCAGGGCAAGAGGGAGGCGTTTTCTACCGGATCCCAGAACCACCAGCCGCCCCAGCCCAGTTCGTAATAGGCCCACCAGGAGCCCAGCACTATGCCGGCGGTGAGAAACACCCAGGAGCCGAGCGCCCAGGGGCGGCTCCAGTGGGCCACGGCGCCATCCAGTCTGCCCGAATGGAGCGCCGCCATGGCGAAAGCGAAGTTGACTGCAAAGCCGACGTAACCGAGATAGAGCAGGGGCGGGTGGATGATAAGGCCGATATCCTGCAGCATGGGGTTGAGATCGCGCCCCTCCTGCGGCCCCGGAAACTGGCGGTCAAACGGGCTGGAGAAGATCAGGGTATAGAGGCCGAACAGCCCGACAATCAGCCCCATGATGGTCAGTACTCGAGCTGTGATCAGCGGATCGACCCGCTTGGAGCAAAGGGCCACCAGGGCGCCCCACAGCCCCAGCGCAAACACGAAGAACAGCATGGAGCCCTCGTGGCCGCCCCACACGGCCGCCAGCTTGAAGCCCAGCGGCAGGGCGCTGTTGGCGTGCTGGGCCACATAGCTGACGGTGAAATCATCTTGGCCAAAGCAGCTGGCGAGCAGCAGCAGGGCGGTTAACAGCAGGATGGCATTGATTAGCGCCAGCGGCGTGGCGCTGCGCAGTAGGGTCGGGGAGGCGAGCCGTAATCCCAGCCAGGGCAGTGTGCCCTGCAGCAAGGAGAGTGCCGCCGCCAGCAACAGTGAGAGATAGCCGAGCTCCGCCAGCACATAACCTCCGGTTCAATCTTTGATCTCATTCATGTCATGACACACACGCCGCGTCGTCTCCCTTTGGCGGAGAACATTGCCAAGCAACGGGTGTGGCATCACCAGAAATTCATTGGGCCAGCAACAAACCAGCGCCAGTCACCCAGGGGTGGCTGGCGCTTATCCCCAGTTTCAATAACCGGTTCACGATCCGTCGTGAGAGGTCGTCAGCAAGGTAAAGAGCAGCGCAGGAACCGGAGTGTATGTGAATACATGAGGATTCCGAGCAGCACATGAGCCTTGATCACGGCCTTGCAACAGGAGCGTGAACCGGTTTTTAAACTACCGTCATCTGGCCGGCGTAGAGCACGAAGTAGCGCAGCAGCAGGATCCCCACCAGTGTCAGGCTGCAGACCAGCACCAGATGGCCGTTTCGCTCCCGCAGGGGGGCCGGGGTCAGCAGGGCCAGCAGCTGGGGCAGCAGCATGCCGAAGCCCACCACCCCTATCCAGAACACCTGAGCCCAGAAGCCGCTGCCGATGGCCGCCCACATCGCCACCTCTTTCTGGCCGCCACCGAAGTAGAGGCCGGTAAAGAAGCAGACCAGCAGCAGCACCTCCACCGCCAGCACCGGCCGCTCGAAGCGATGCACGAAGCTCACCCCCTGGCTGTGGTGGTTCTCCTTGAAGAGCGTCACCGCCAGCAAGATGGTGGAGGCGATGCCGGAGCTGATGCCCGAGACCAGAAACAGCACCGGCAACACCGGGTTGTTCAACAGCGGATAGGTCTTGAGCGCCGAGAGCAGAAAGCCGGTGTAGGCCCCCAGCAGTACGGCGAGCAGCAGCAAGAGCGGCGCCAGCAGCCGTTCGATGCGGGCGAGCAAGCCAATCAGCCCATCCACAAATGCGAACTTCTCTTTCAGCAACCGGCTGCGCATTGTCTCGATCTCGGTGCGAAACACCACCGCCAGCCAGGCGAACAGCACCGCCATATAGAGCTGAAACAGCATGACCCCCATCGACATCACTGAGTCGAACTGGTAGTGGAACATCAGCTTCCAGAAGGTCCAGGGGCGGGCCAGATGGAAGATAAGGATCAGCAGCCCCAATATCACGCTCGCTGGCGCCAGAATTGCGGTCGCTTTGATGATGCCGCTCTCGCTGCCTGCCCCCTTGCGGCGCAACAGCACCGAGAGGGTGGTGGCCCCGGCGGAGATGCCGAGCAGAAAGAGATAGATAGCGATGGGCCAGTCCCAGACAAGGGAAGGGAAGTGAAATGCGTCATGCAACATGATCCATTCCTCCCTCTGTTACTGCGGTAGATGGCGATCGGACAAATCCCCAGACAAGGGAGGGAAAATAAAATGCCGCTTGCATGGTCATGACGTTATCTCCCCTTTGGGCACGCGGTACATCTTGGGTGAGGTGCCGAGTGCCTGCTTGTAGCGATAGGTGGTCTCCTTCGCCAGCCGTTGGGCGATGGGGCTGTCCGGGTCATCCAGATTGCCGAACACCAGCGCCTTGGTGGGGCAAGATTCGACACAGGCGGGCTCCTTGCCCGCCGCCAGGTTGGTCTTGCGGCAAAAGTCGCACTTGTCCGCCACCCGGGTGACCGGGTTGATAAAGCGCACCTGATAGGGGCAGGCGGCCAGACAATACATGCAGCCGACGCAGAGATCCGCGTCGACATCGACGATGCCATCCTCCTTGCGGATATGGGAGGCGCCGGTGGGGCAGACGTGGACGCAGGGGGCGTTGTCGCAGTGCTGGCAGGACTTGCGAAAGAAGCGGTACTCGGCGTCGGGAAATTCACCGACCGGGCCTGAACGGATGATCTCGAGGCGCGAGACCCCTTCTGGCACTTTGTTGACTTCCCGGCAGGCATCCATGCAAGCGGTGCAGCCGATGCAGGCCGTCTCATCGTGGATCATGCCATAGCGGATCCCGTCGATGGTCTGGCTGTGGGCAAGGGGGGTGGCAAGGGAGCGAGTCGGCCCCGTCATCATGATAAGGGCCCCCGCGCCCATGCCCGCCATAAAGTCACGGCGAGAGCAGTTCATGAGGCCTCCTTGCCGGTAGCCGGTTTGGACTGCTCCTGCCGGGCCTTGCTGGCCTCATGCTGCTTGCTGTGGCAGTCGACGCAGAGCTTGATGCGGGATTTTTCCGGGATCCCCACCATGGGCTCCTTGGCCGGATGCAACTGGTGACAGCTGGTGCAGGTGAGCTTGGTGGCGTGCACGTCGTGGGCCCAGAGCGCCTCGCGCAGCTCTTTAGGCTCGTGGCAGCTCATGCAGACTCCATTCTGCTCGCTGATGGGATAAAGCTTGATGCTCTCTTTATCCTTCAGGCTGTGGCTAAAGCGCATCACATCCTTGACCCCTTCCCGGTGCTGGGGGTAGGGCTGGCCGTGGCAGTTGGTGCAGGTCACCGGCTTGAGGTTGTTGGGATTGGTCGCCTGACCATGCTTGCCGTGCATTCCCTCGCTCTGCTCCTTGTGACAGTCGGTGCAGGCCTTGTCGGGATTGCGTAAAAATTCCACCTCATGTGTAGCTGGTACAGGGGCTGCTGCCGGCTCGGCCGCCTGACCCTGCAGGCTGGTGAGCAGCATGGCTGCCATCAGCATCAGTCGTAAGAAATCCATCGTTAAATCACCCATAGGAAGCCTCCATCCGCTGCGGGCCTGGTCTGGCCGGACCCGCAGGCGCCGTTACTGTGCCAGCCGTCCGGCCGCTTTGGCCTCGGCATCCCAGGCGGGGACCGTGGTCTTGAGGAACTGGGCCTTGTCGCTGTTGAACTGTTTCATATCCATGCCAAGGGCCGCTTGCGCTTTCTCCTTGGTGGAAATGTCGGGGATGGCGATTTCGTGGCTGATCCCCTTGCTGGCCAACAGGCGTGCCAGCTTGGTGCGGGCGTCAGCGGCTTTATCCAGCGCGCTGCCAAGTACCTTGAGGGCCACTTCGGGGGCGTGCATCTGCACCCCGTGGGAGGCGATGGCGTAGTCCCAGCGCCACTGGGCGTGACGGATGTCCTGCAGAATATCCTTCATCTCTGCCTCGGTGGCGCCGGCATCCCAAGCCGCCTTGGCTTCAAAGTGGGCGTGTACCAGCTGCTTCTCGACCTTCAGCTTGGTCTCGATCACCGCCTCTTTGCGCTGCTTGACGATCCCTTGCAGCATCTCCTTGCTCTGGGTGTGGCAGTTGCGGCAGGTCTGCTCGAAACGATCGAAGGGGTTGCCCACCTTGTGATCGGTGTAGACCTTGCCCTGCTCGTTCTGCACCTTGGGCATGTGACAATCGACACAGGCGACGTTGTTCTGGCCGTGAATGCCGGCGCGCCAGGTTTCGTACTCGGGGTGCTGGGCTTTCAGCATGGGGGTTTTGGAGAGGGCATGAGTCCAGTCGGCAAAGCCGATTTCATCGTAATAGGCCTCCATCTGCTCAACCGTGGTGCCCTTGTCCCAGGGGAATTTGACCGCCTTGGTGGGGCCGCTGAAGTAGTACTCCACGTGGCACTGGCCGCACACCTGGGACTGCTGATCAAAGCGCCCCTGCTCCTTGAACGGCTTGCCGATGGCGGTCATGGCCCGATCGGCATAGGGACGGGAGAGGTGCAGGGCCGGTTTGCCCTCCTTGAACTCCTTCGAGGCGGTGTCGTGGCAGTCGGCGCAGCCGATGGTGTTGACTACTTCCGGCCCACCTTTTGCCCACATCCCCTTGAAGTAGCCATCCTCACCCTTCTCGTCGATGACGCGGGCCACATCCGGGCCTTTGCAGCTCCAGCAGGCCATGGGCAGGGGGCCATCTTCGGCTGTTTTCGGGGCGCCGGTACGCAGGGTTTCCCGTACATCGGTCAGCGCATAGAAGTGACCGCGCGGCTTGTTGTAATCCTTGGCGAAGGGGTAACCGCCCCACAGCACCACCATATTGGGATCTTCCGCCAGCGCATCGGTGCGCTCCTTGCTCTCGCTGGTGGCTTGCCAGCTGGTGAACTGATCGGCGTGCTCCTTGGCGAACAGCTCGCTGCGCGCCTCTATCTTGCCCTTGGTGGTTGCTTCATCAGCCAGTGCCCAGCCGCTGGTGCCAAGGCTGGTAGTCAGCAGCAGGGCGGCGAGGCCCAGCTTGATCTGTCTGTTGCGTGAACTCACGATCATCACTCCCTAATCGATCTCATTGCCAGACCTGACAGTTCCATCCTGGATGTGGGCATTGGTTCGCCCCCGCCAAGCAGGAGCAGGCAGGCCGCTTCATTGTTATTAGTGAATAAAACCCATGTTTTTATGCGATTGCTCGAGTTGGATATTACCAAATGGGTAAAAAGAATGATGATTTATCAGAGGGGGGCTTGCGCTAGATCAATTACCGAGAGCACCAACAGACAGAAATGAGATCCCGGTTAAATTATTAAGAAAGTCAGAATATTGGAAGTGTAATGAGTCTCTGTGGCGGGACGGAGCGACACCTGAGGTATGCCTGTGTTATTTGGCAAGGCATGCAGGGTTATCTGTCATATCAATTATCTATTTATGGGTATAAAAATAATAAATGAATAAATATTCTTTTTTTGAGAGGGCTGTCGGTTACAGTCTGTACGGGCCGGGCGTTCCGCCGATGGGCGAGATGGTCGGCAACATCAATGAGAGAAGCCGGCAATGCCGGCTCCTCTCAGGTCTTATCGTGATCAGATACTGTTTGGGTTGCAGCCCCAAAGGCATGGTGGTGAACCAACGAATACCCCGGCTTCGGGGTTTACACCAGCGGATATGGTCACGCTCATCTTATGCCAGAGCCTGGGCCAGCAGATGAATGGGATGCTCGCAGCGGAAGCTGGTGCTCATCTCGATCTGCCATTTGCAGGTCTCGCAATCGGTGATCACCAGATCGGGGGAGAGGCGGTTGATTTGATCAAACAGCCCCTCGCCGATGGTCTGGCTGGTCTGGTAGTTTTCGGACTTGAAGCCGTAGGTGCCGGCGATGCCGCAGCACTGGGACTCCAGCACCGTCACCTTGACCCCGGGAATGGCGCGCAGCAATTCGAGGGTGTAGATGACGCCCCCCATTTTTTCCATGTGGCAGGGGGTGTGGTAGGCGATGTGCAGATTGAGCGGCTTCATCGCCGGTTTGTTGCCCTTGTAGAACTCGTTCCACAGGAAGCGGGTCACCAGCGAGATGCGATCCCGCACCTTGTGGTTGTCCTGCTCCAGCAGGTGGGGATATTCATCGCGCAGGGTAAAGCCGCAGGTGGAGGAGGTGGCCAAGAGCGGCATCTCGTTGCCCAGCAGGGAGTTTTCCATCTGCTTGATGTTGAAGGCCGCCTGTTGCTTGGCCTTGTCCATGAAGCCGTTGGCAATCAGCGGCACGCCGCAGCACTTCTCCCGCTCAAGCAACTGCACACCGATGTTCATGGCGTTGAGCACCTGTACCAGCTCCTTGCCAAGCTGCGGGTGGTTGTAGTTGACATAGCAGCCGTGGAAGTAGGCGATCTGCCGCGCAAAGCTGGCCTGAGTCTCTTTCTGCTTTTTGTACCAGCCGCGGAAGGTGCCTTGGGAGTATTTGGGCAGATCGCGGTGGGATGAGACCCCCAGCGCCTTGTCCAGCACCAGCTTCATCGGCTTGAGGCCGGTGGTGAAGTTGACCACCGGCGCCATCAGGGTAGACATGCTGCCCATCAGATCGGTGTGGGAGAGCACGAACTCGCGGATCCCCGGTTTGAAACCGCTGTACTGATGCTTGGCCTTGGCGATGATGTCGCCGATGCGCACTCCGCTCGGGCAGGCTACTTCGCAGCGTTTGCAGTTGGTGCAGTGCTTGAGGGCGCTATCGAACAGCTCGGGGCTCTTGATGCGCAGCCGCTCGCCATCCGGGCCCGCCTGTTTCGGGCCGGGGTAGGCGGGGTTGGCCTTGGCCACCGGGCAGTAGGCGGTACAGACAGTGCATTTGATGCACTGATCGAAAGTTTGGTTGGCATGATCCAGTAGCATGTCAGTTCTCCTCCCGGCGATGATGAAGACACGGGATATGGGACGTAGTAATCATTGGGCCGCGCCCAGAATATGGCCGGCAGCCTGCCAGCCGGTGGCAACGGCAACGCCGGAGCCGGAACCTTCACGAATTGGGTCGTAATGGGCCAAGACACTGCCCGCGCCATAGAGGTTGGTGAGCGGCTTGCCGCCACGCAGCACTCTGAGCTTGTCGTCGGTCTTGACCCCGAAGCCCATAAAGGGGTGGTGATCGAACAGGCGGCGACCGGCCCAGGCATCGCGTTCCTCCAGACTCAGCACATCGGCATCGAAGATGGGCTCGCGAATGCCGCGCAGACGGGACTCCAGCCCACGGCTGAAGAAGCTGCCGGAGGCGAGCACGAAGTTGTCCGCTTCAAACAGCTGATCATCGCCATTCTGGGTATGTACGCCGACCACCCGGTCACCGTCGTAACGGGCGCCCAGCACCCGCTCGCTGGTGAGGAAGGTGCCACCAAGGGCCATAAAGCGGCGCTTGAGCGCCTCCTGCATTCTCATTCCGATCAGAGACGGCGGCATGGTGGCCACCTCCTTGATGGTGCAGCCGGTACGCTGCTCCAGCTCCGTCAGACGCGGGCCTACCAGCCCCAGCGAAAGACAGGCGGGCAGCACGATATGGCGGCAACCGGGTACACCGCTCTCCTGCACCATGCGGCTGATCTCGCGGGCCAGATCGGCCACCAGATGGTGCTTGTCACACAGGCGCGCGATATCGGCTGAGCGAAACTCGTGGGGATTGCGGCTGAATTCTGCCAGCTGGGGCAGGCGGATTTCGCCGGTCAGAATGCGGCAGTGGGCAAAACGCGGATGGGTCGCCAGATTGGCGGCAGCCAGTGCCGGATGAAAGTCGCGAAAGCCCTCGAGGGTGGCCAGCAGCAGTACATCCGGGATCGGTGCATCGGTGACACAGGCGCAGGTATCGGGGGAGAGCCAGGTGCGCTTGAGGGTACCGATGGGGGTCAGGCGCTGGTGATTGGTCTCGTGGCGAACCAGCGGCAATCCCTGTTCGGCGCAGTGGCGCTGCAGATCGGCCAGACTTGCCTCGATATTTTGCATTCCGACTTTGCTGTAGGGGTGATCCGGATGGGCAGCCATAAAGGCGGGCAGGGCGGCGCGGGGATCTCCCTCGCTTTCGAGCAGATCGACCGAGCCGGAGGAGAAGTGCAGGGCACTCTGGCCGGAGGCCATCAGCAGGGTCTTCTGGCCCGCCTCTACTAGCCGCAGGGCGGCCGAGAGTCCCGCCATGCCACCGCCGATAACGATATTGTCAAACTTCATGACGGCTCTCCTTGTGAGTGGTCTCGCTGGTTGGGTCGCGTGGGGTATCGGCGACCAGCTGTGGCGCCGTCCATTCCCCCAGGCCAAACAGCCCTTCGTAGATCCAGTAGGTGAACTCGGCCTCGCGCAGGGCATCGCCCCACAGAACGGGGCGGGTTCCCTTGTAACGCTCCTCAAGGAACTGGCGCAGCATGACGCAGGCCTGACGGCCATCGGCCTTGCCGTACTCCTGCATCAGACCGGCGGCGCGGTAGGCGCAGAGCTCGCCCTGACAGGGGCCCATGCCCAGACGGGTGCGGCGGCGCAGATCGATGAGGTTGTCCACATCCAGCTCGCGCAGGGCGTATTCGATTTCACCTGCGGTGACCATTTCGCACTCGCAGATCAGGGCGTTGGCCTTGGGATTGTCACGGAAGAAGGCGATGACCCGCTCGCCGTGGCGGTATTGGGCGGAGCCTTCGACCGGCACCGAGAGACCGGGAGCGGAGACCTTCTCCGGATCCCGCGAGCCAGGCAGGCTCAGCTCGGCGGTCTGGCAGGGTTTGTTGTTACCGAGTTTCTTGGCCAGCAGATCGGTGGCCCACTCCGCCATCAGGCGGTAGGTCATCAGCTTGCCGCCGGTGATGGTGTTGAACCCCTTGAGACCATCGCGCTCGGCGTGATCCAGCAGCACGATACCGCGACTGATGTTGCGGCCGGTGTCGTCACCGTCCACCGCCACCAGCGGGCGAACGCCTGCGTAGGCGCGCAGCAGACGGGTGCGGGCCATGATGGGAGCGAGCTTGATACCTTCGCGCAGCAGCACCTCCACCTCTTCGGGCTCGACGGTGAGCTGGTCAATCTTGTTGTAATCGATGCGACTGGAGGTGGTACCGATGAGGGAGATGGTATCGCCTGGCACCAGAATGTCCGCATCCGCCGGTTTGCGGGCGCGGTTGAGCACCAGCTGGTTGATGCGGTAATCCATGATGAGCAGGGAGCCCTTGGCGGGGAACATGCGGATGCCGAGATCAGCGTATTCGCAAATTTGCTGGCCCCAGATGCCGGCTGCGTTGATCACCTCCTGACACTCCACCTCGAACGCTTCGCCGGTGCGGGTATTGATCGCCTTGACCCCGTGCACCCGATCTTGCGTGCGCAGCAGCCCCAGCACCTTGCTGTGGGTGAAGATGCGCGCGCCATGCTCTTTCGCGTCCAGCACGTTGGCGGCGGCGAGGCGGAACGGATCGACCGTGCCATCCGGCACATGGATGGCGCCGATCATCGCCGGGTTGGCGTTGGGCTCCATGCGCAGGGCTTCACCGGGATCGAGCTGGCGGGTTTCGATACCGGCCTGGGCGCAGGCATCCATAAAGGTGGTTTGGAAATTGATGTCATCTTCCGGCAGGGTGAGGAAGAGGCCGCCCGTGTCCTCGACACAGTGGCTGGCAATCCGCTTGAGGATGCGGTTTTCCTGGATGCATTCGCGGGCGGACTCCTGGTCCGTCACCGCGTAGCGGGCACCGGAGTGAAGCAGGCCGTGGTTGCGGCCGGTGGTGCCGGCGGCGATATCATCGCGTTCGAGCAGGATGCATTCGATGCCGCGCAGTGCGCAATCGCGCATGATGCCGGCCCCTGTGGCACCGCCGCCTATGATGACGACTTGTGTAGTTATTCTTTTCATTGTTGCCCGTCTCATCTCTTCCAGATGAGGCCAGTGTGGCCTACTTCTGTGTGGAAATGTTTGATATGGGCCAAATTTGCGTTCGCAAACGCTCATTTTCTCGCGCGTTAATGAGCATTATGTGACATTTGTCACGCTTGTTATCGCATCGGTTTGTGGGCTGGTGGCGAATTACAGGCACAAAAAAGGGGCATCGGATGCCCCTTGTCACTGTTTGACGAGTCTGGTGGGGGTGTGATGCGTCAGCCGCAGCACTTCTTGTGCTTTTTGCCGCTGCCACAGGGGCAGGGATCGTTGCGTCCTGCCTTGAGGGGCGCCGGATCCTGCTCTCCCTCGGTGTAGACCCAGCGCCCCTGATAACGCACGAAGCGGGAACGCTCATGGAGGCAGTGACGCTCATCCCCCTCCAGAAACCAGGCTTTGAACTCCACCATTCCGGTTTCATCCTCCGGGCCGCCCTGGCTGGCGATGATCTCGAGACCGTCCCAGCGGGTGTCGATGCGAGAGAGCTCTTTGGCGGTGAGGCCGCCAAGGTGGGCCGGGTGCCAGCTATGGACCAGATACTCCCCCAGACCAAGCACAAAAGCACTGTAGCGCGAGCGCATCAGCTGCTCCGGGGTGTCAGCCACCGCGCCACTGTGACGTGAGCCACAGCACAATTCGAGAGAAAGGGTTGAGCCGCAAGGACAAAGATTCATGATTTTCACGTTCTGGCCGATTTGTTTAAGGGAATTGTAACGAAAGCTGGGCTCGCCCTGCCAGCACCTATACTGATGGGTAAGCAAGGAATTCCAATAAAAACAGCTGCAAGGATGTGAAAGATGACGCTAAAACAGAAAATCCTGTTATTGGGTGCAGTACCCGTGCTGCTGATGGCCCTGGTGGTCAATCTCAGTAACTACATGGTCTCCAAGAGCGACCTGGAGTCTGAGCTGGTGGTGGCGAGGGAGAATGCCATCAAGGAGCGTAAAGCGCTGCTCAGCAGTTACATCATGATGGCCAAAACCGCCGTCGATGCCGTTTATGCACAGCCGGATTCTCCGGAAAATCGTCAGAAGGTCAAAGAGCTGCTCAGGCCGTTGCGTTACGGCAGCGATGGCTATTTCTTTGTCTATGACTTCGAGGGCAATACCATATTGCTGCCTACCCGTGCCGAGCTGGAGGGAAAAAATCGCTGGAACGACAAGGATGCCAAGGGCAAGTTGCTGATCCAGGACATTATCAAGGTGGCCCGTCAGGGGGATGGCTTTGCCGAGTACTGGACGGCCAAACCTTCCATTGGTCGTGATGCTCCCAAGCTCGCCTACAACATTGCGCTCGACAAATACCAGTGGGTTATCGGTACCGGTTTCTATATCGATGACATCGACAACGAGCTGGCGGCCCTGCGCGCCGAGCGCGAAAGCAATATGCACGAGTCGCTGCAGAGCAGTGTGCTGGTGATCTTGCTGATCCTGGGTGTCACCCTGGCGGCGACCGTGATCGTGGGGAATCGGGTTACCAAGCCGCTGGCTGATGCCGTGCTGGCATTGAACGATATTGCCAATGGTGACGGGGATCTCACCCAGCGCCTCAAGGTGCAGAGCGACGATGAGATTGGCCAGCTGGCCAGCGCCTTCAACCGCTTTGTCGAGCGGATCCAGTCGGTGGTGAGTCAGGTTGGCGAGACCAGTAACCATCTCTTCACCGCTGTTGACAAGCTGCACCATCTGAGCGAGCACTATGACCAGCAGATGCATGGCCATAGCCGGGAAACCGATCAGGTGGTGACTGCGGTGACCGAGATGAGCTCCACTGCCCAGGAGGTGGCGGCCAGTGCTTCCAACGCGGCGACGGCAACCAGTGATGCCGCCCGTGAGTCCGACGCAGCTCGTGGTGTGGTCAGTACGGCTATCAACAGCATCAACCGACTGGTGGGGGAGGTGCATACTGCTGCTGGCGTCATCGCACAGTTGGCCCAAGAGACCGCCAAGATTGGCTCGGTGGTGGAGGTCATTCGCGGCATTGCCGAGCAGACCAACCTGTTGGCGCTGAATGCCGCTATCGAGGCGGCCCGTGCCGGTGAGCAGGGGCGCGGCTTTGCGGTGGTGGCGGATGAAGTGCGTTCGCTGGCCGGTCGTACCCAACAGAGCACCAAAGAGATCAATGAGATGCTCCAGCGCTTGCAAGGGGGGGTGAAGCAGGCGGTGGATGTGATGCAGGCGAGCGAGGATCGCAGTCAGGAGACGGTGCAGGAGGCAAGCCATATTGCCAGCTCCCTCGACAGCATGGTGATGGCGGTCAGTACCATCAACGATATGAATATCCAGATCGCTACCGCCGCCGAAGAGCAGCATGCGGTGTCGGAGGAGATCAACAAGAACCTGGTAGCGATCCAGCAGATCGTCAGCGAGCTGACCGACGCAGCCATGGAGTCCAACAGCACCACCCGCGATCTGGCCAATACCGGTGACAAATTGCGCAAACTGGTCTCCCAGTTCCGTTATTGAGCCCGACCATCTCGGTGATATTCACTCAACAATGCGGTCTGAACCCCGGTTCAGACCGCGCTTTATTTGGGGATCGAGCAATAATGTGTGAAAATCGGTGGCCCCAGTTTCAGCCCTTAATCCATACCCTATGAATGAGATCGTGAAAGGCAGTATCGATTTGATCCGTCAGCTCAACTATGGCCTGGTCTATGCCAGTCTGGAGGAGCACAAGGAGCTGTCGCGCACCGATCTCTCCCGCCTGACCGGCCTCTCGCCTGCCAGCATCACCAAGATCACTCGTGAACTGCTCGATGGTGGTCTGGTGGTGACCTGTGGCGAAAGTTCGGTGGGGCGCGGTCGTCGTCAGACCCTGCTGCGCATCAACGAGCGCCGCTTCCAGTTTCTCTCCATGCGTCTTGGTCGTGGTTACGTGGATATGGCGCTGTTCGACTTTTCAGGCCGCTCCCTGGCCCGCCATCGCCACCTCTTTACCGAGCTTGAGCGTAACGACCTGCTGGGCAGCTTAGTACATGCGATCCAGGGGTTCTTGCCGAGAAAGTCCCTCAATCTGGCCTGTATCGCTCTCTGTCTACCCGGACAGGTAGAGCGTCACTCCGGTATGGTCAAACATTTCCCCTTCTATGATCTGCGCAACTGGCCGCTTGGGCCGACCTTGCAGGAGGTGTTCTCGGTACCTGTGCTGGTGAGTGGTGATGTGCGCACCTGGATCCAGGCAGAGCGGGAGTGGGGGGCCGCCAAAAATTGCGCCGATGCGGTGCTGGTGTTTGTCCACAACGACATCGGGGTTGGCATGGTGGTCAATGGCCAGCTCATCGAGAGCGAGAATGCGCTGCTCGGGGATCTCAGCCACCTGCAGCTCGAGCCCTATGGCCAGCGCTGCTACTGCGGCGGCTTTGGTTGTGCCTGCACCCTAGTGACCAATCAGGCGCTGGAGGCGCAATACCGGGATCTGCGCGAACGGATGCAGGAGCACGACTTGCCCGAGAGCGTCACCATCCGCGAGCTGTGCGAGCTGGCGCTGGCGGGCAACGGCCTCTGTCAGGATATTCTCCATCAGGCGGCGGGCCGCCTCTCCAAGGTACTCTCCAATCTCATCTGCCTGCTTAATCCGGGCAAGCTGCTGCTGGGGGGCGAGATCACCCGTGCCGATCGGCTGCTGTTCCCCATGCTGCACCAGTCGCTGGCCAGCCAGTTGCCCGCCGAATATCTGGTTCGGCTGCAGATTGAATCCACCCACTTCTACGAAGATCCCACCAAGCCCACCTCGGTGCAGGTGCACAAGGCGCTGCGCGATGGCAGCCTGTTGCTGGAGCTGCTGCGCAGCTGTCAGGAGTCGTAAGACAAGAGGAGTTGGCGCAGTGTCTGGCGAAAAGGGCAGGGATTGCTGTTCCGCCAGCGCGTAACTCGGTACAATCTTGCGCTTTTCCGGCAGTCCCCCTGTTATCGCGCCCTGTGGCGCCGTGACATGTTGGCACCGCTGCCGTTCCTGTTTTGACTCCAGTTGTGAACCTAGATGAAGCCTGTTCCTGATCACGCCGTCAACCGCCTGCGGGCCTGGCGCAAGAGTATCTCTACCCGACCGTTTCTTGCCCGTGGCGGCACTCTGGCCCGCTGTCCGGCCTGTCAGCTGCGCGAGGATTGGTGTGCCTGCGAGTGGCGCCCCGAACTCAAAGCAGAGGCAGGTTTCTGCCTGCTGATGTATGACAGTGAGCCGATGAAACCCTCCAACACCGGTCGCCTCATTGCCGATGTGTTGCCGGACACTACCTGGGCGTTTCTCTGGTCACGTACCCAGCCCCATCCCGAGCTGCTGGCCCTGCTGGCCGATCCAGCCTGGCAGCCCTATGTGGTCTTTCCCGCTTGCGAGAAGGAGCCTGCCCGCCTGACCGGCGAGGTGACGCTGGCACCGGGTAAAAAACCGCTCTTTATCCTGCTCGATGGCACCTGGCCGGAGGCGCGCAAGATGTTCAACAAGAGCCCCTATCTCGACGGATTTCCGGTGCTGGCCATCAAGCCCGATGCGCTCTCGACCTATGGGATGCGGGTGGCCAACTGCGACGAGCACCTCTGCACCGCCGAAGTGGCGGCCTGCGTGCTGGAAGTGGCGGGGGAGCTCAAGGCGGGGCAGGCATTGCAGCACTGGTTCAATCTGTTCAGCAGACGCTACATGGCCGGTCGGGTCAGCCGTTTCCCCGGTGCCGATGAGGATCATCTATGTGAGGCGCTGGCGGCCATCAAGGAAGCGGAAGTCCCGTCACCCGCGCTGTAACGGGCCCTCTGAGGGTTGGGGCAGGGGCGTGGCCGCTCAAATTAATGAAAATCAGGAATCAATTGGCTGCCACTGTTTCGTTAGATTCATGGTCAGTGGCCCGCTAGGATAGCGGACAGCCTGTGCTCCCCGCACAACGTCGTTTTGGTGTTCTCCGGTTGCCCAACCCCTTAGGGCAACCCACTCTCGTGAGGTCTATGGATGGAATTGGAACTGGTTACCCTGTTTGCCCTGTTCGGTGTAGCGCTTGTCGCCGGCTTTATCGATGCCATCGCCGGTGGCGGCGGTCTGCTGACGGTGCCAGCGTTGCTCGCCACCGGCATGCCGCCCGCGCTGGTGCTCGGCACCAACAAGCTGCAGAGCAGTTTTGGCTCCTTCTCCGCCACCTGGTTCTATGCCCGCAAGGGGCTGCTGGAGTGGGCCATGATCTGGCCTGCGGTGATCTGCACTTTTATCGGTGCGGCTATCGGCACGCTGGCGGTGCAGACCATAGACGCCGCCATTCTCGAGCGCCTGCTCCCTTTCCTGCTGATGGCCTTTGCCTGCTACTTCTACTTCTCGCCGCGGGTAAGCGATGCCGAGAGCTCCCGCCGTCTGACTCCCATGCTGTTTGCGTTGCTGGTGGGGGGCGGTGTCGGCTTTTATGACGGCTTCTTCGGGCCGGGCACAGGTTCTTTTTTTGCCATCGGTTTCGTGGCGCTGGCAGGTTTTGGCATGGCGCGGGCCACCGCCCACACCAAGCTGCTCAACTTCACTTCCAACATCGCCTCCCTGCTGTTTTTTGCCCTCGGTGGCAAGGTGGTGTGGAGTGTCGGCTTCTGTATGGCGCTGGGGCAATTTGTGGGCGCCCGTTTTGGCTCCAAAATGGTGCTGAAAAAAGGGGTGAAGCTGATCAAGCCGCTGCTGGTGACCGTCTCCCTGCTGATGTCCGCCAAACTGGTGTGGAGTCAGTATCCCGAGCTGTTTGCCTGGATCTGATGTGCGCCTTGCTTGCCGCATCGCAATTGTTAACGGGGCCCTTGGGCCCCGTTGTCATATCTGGTGTTTTACAGCGCTAGCGCGGTGTATCGCTGCAGTGGCGAAAGTGTTGGTGCAGGGCGCTCACCAGCCGGGCAATCCGCTCGCGCTTTAGGCTGTTTGGCCGGTAGACCAGATGCAGGGGGCGGCCCAGCCCGGGCAGTGGGCGTGCCATCTCCCCCTGTTCTCCCACCAGTCCCAGCAGGCCAGCGGGGAGCAGCACAGGGCCAATACCTGCCTTGGCGAGTTCGATGAGCGCCAGATAGGAGTCGAGCTCCATGGCGGGTTCCAGCCCCAAATCAGCCAGCGGTTCGCGCAGGTAGCGGTTGGAGGGGTTCTCCAGATCCATGGTGAGGATCTTGCACCTGCTTTCTGCGCTGGCTGGCGGCAGGCTCTGCTGCCCCTCGCCAACCAGATAGAAGGGCTCTTCCAGTAGCAGATCTGCGCCGAGGCCATGGCCGGGTGGGAGCCGACCGGCGCAGATGCCGAGCAGGGCATCACCGCTGCGCACCCGCGCCAGAATGACCGGCGTGTGGTGGGTAGAGAGGGCAAGGTGGGGATCGTGCTCCAGATAGTCGCGCATGAAGTGGGCGAGATAACCCGCCAGCAGGGTTTCGGAGCAGGCGATGGGGAGAGGACTCTGATCCGCCAGATCCTGACTATCGGCAAGCACCCCTTTCATTTCGGCCAGACTCGGGGCCACTCGCTCAAGCAGCTCCTTGGCCTGCGGGGTGAGGCGGATCTGGCGCCCCTCCGGCTCGATCAGCTTCTTGCCGAGGCGCTGCTCCAGCTGGGCAATCCGCTTGCTCACCGCCGACTGGCTGATATAGAGGCGACTGGCCACCTTGGCCATGGTTCCTTCACTTGCCAGTAGGCTCAGCGTCTCCAGCCCTTCCAGTAACATCTCGCCCCCTTGTTTATCGCCATCAGGATCGTCACAGATTGATCAGCGCTACCTTAGGGGCTGACTGGCTCAGGAGCAAGGGTCGTTTGCTGCCTTGGCCGGTCGAATGCGCCATTCGCTCAAGGGCGGCGCGAAGATCACCAGATTGCCGATCAGGCTCACCACCACTCCGGCCACCGAGACCGGCTGCCAGACAAAGCCTTCATAGAAGGTGGAGAGGGTAAGCGCCACCAATGGAAAGAGCACGGTGGCGTAGGAGGCCTTGCTGGCACCGATGCGCCCCACCAGCGTCAGATAGGCGGTAAAGGCGATCACCGAGCCAAACAGGGCGAGGTAGACCATGGCCACCAGATAGTGGCCATCGGTCGGCACCACCAGCTGTTGGCCTAGCAATATGACCCAGCCCAGCAACAGCACCACGCCGTAAACCATGCCCCAGGGCACCAGTTGCAGTACGTGGTAGCCATGGCGTTGGCCCCGTGCCGAGACCAGATTGCCCAGCGAAAAGCAGAGGGTGCCGCCGCAGGCGAGCAGCAGCCCCTTCCAGCCGTTTGCACCCAGTTGCGCATCCGCCAGCACCGGCCAGAACAGCAGCAGGGTGCCAAAGAGCCCCAGCAAGGAGCCTTGCAGCCAGCGCAGGGTGGGGCGCTTGTTCTCGAACAGCCAGAGGTTGAGGCCGTTGAAGATGCTGGCACTGGCAAAGATCACCGCCGACATGCCGCTCGGGATATAGCGGGTGGCGTGGTAGAAACAGAGAAAATTGGTGGAAAAGAGCAGGGCACCGAGCAGCGCCGCATAGCGCTGGCCATGCCACGGCAGGCGCGGAAAGCGGCCGCTGGCGGTGAGCAGGGCAAACAGTGCCACCGCAGCCAGCAGGAAGCGGTAGAGCACCGACACCTCGATGGGGATGGGGCCAAGTTGCCAGGCGATGGCAATCCAGGTGCTGCCCCAGATAAGCACGGTGGCAAGATAGAGCATCAGGTTCATCACTGTTCCGGTGAGTCAGGGAGAGATGACCCACTATGGGGCAAGCCCTGATGGCTGGATTGCACCATCTTGCGGTTTTTCATCGCCCTGCGCTGTCATCTGCGGGCGCGGTCGGTAAGATGGGTGGCAGCGACATAACACTTACACCGGAACAGGCGGCAGGGGCGAATGAAAACAGCAGGGGTATTTGATGCTCTGGTCAGCACCGGCGCCCGGCTGGACGACGCTTGCTGGCTCGAACCCGGGCTTGGCGTCGCCAGTTGGCGCAACTGCTATGACCAGACCCGCTATCACAAGCCGGGCCACCACACCCTGAGCGTCTATCTGCAAGGAGGCGAGCAGACCGAGCGACTCGATGGGCCGGGTGGCCACGGTGGCACCGGCAAGGTGTGCATCATGCCGGATCACCACAGATCTGAGTGGCTGGTGCGCGAAGAGTTTCGCTTCTTTCATCTCTACTTCACCCCGACTCACCTCACCCGTATCGCCGAGGAGGTGTGTGACAAGGAGGGGCGCCACCTGCAACTGGTGGACAAGACCTTTATCGACGATCCGCAGGCGGCTTCGCTGGTGCAGCGCCAGTTGATGCAGCTTCAGTGGCAGCAAGGGGTCGATCGGTTGGCACTCTCCCACGGCGCCTGGATGTTGATCCTCCACGCCTATCGCCACCACACCGAGGAGGCTCCCGGTCTGCCGCCTCTGCGCGGCGGGCTGGCGCCTGTGGTGATCAAGCGGGTGCAGGAGTATCTGCAGGCCCATCTGGCCGATTCGGTCACGCTGGCAGAGCTGGCCCAGCAGGCGGGGCTGAGCGAGTATCACTTTGCCCGCATGTTCGGCCAGAGTCTCGGCTGCCCGCCCCACCGTTACCTGCTGGGGCTGCGGCTCAAACGGGCCAAGCAGCTGTTGACTGGCCCCGAGCCGCTGGCCAGCATCGCCAGTCAGTGTGGCTTCTCTTCCCAGGCCCATTTCGGCAATCGTTTTCGCGAGGCGTTTGGTTTGACGCCGGGGCAGTGGCGGGCGCAATTGTCATCTTCCCGTCACAGATAAGCCTGAGACTTTGGGCAAAAGAGGTGTACTCTCTACCACTTATCCATTGAAAGGAATGCCCATTGAATTATCGCAAACGTCAAATCCGTACCCGTCACCTTTGGTTCAGCCACTGGAATGCCCCGCAAGATCGCACCGCTGTCGTCACCCCTCCCGAACCTGCAGTGCCTCACAGTTCACGTTGAAAAAGCCCGGCTGCCGATAGGATTTTCCAGTTAACTTTGCCACTATTGCTCAATCTGAGTGACGTGGACATTGCAGGATGTTTCTGGAACGTATTGAAGTAAAAGGTTTTCGCGGTATAAATCGTCTTTCGCTCGGGTTGGATCACACCACAGTGCTGATTGGCGAGAATACCTGGGGCAAGTCGAGCCTGTTGCGCGCGCTCTGGTGTCTGCTGGGGCAAAATGCCGAGCCCTATCAGTTCACCGCCGATGATTTTCACCAACCGGAAGATCCCGAGCTGGCCCCTTCGCGTCATCTGCAACTGGTGCTCACCTTCAGTGAGCACAGACCCCAGATGTGTCAGCACTCCCGTCGGCTGGCCCGTCTTTGCCCCTCCTGGGTGCTGCACAAGGACAAATTCCACCGCATTCACTATCGCGCCAGCGCCGAGCTGCAGGCGGATGGCTCTGTGCTCACCATTCACGATTTTCTCGACGGGGTAGGCAAGAGCTTGCCCATCGCCAATACCCACGAGCTGGTCTGCATGCTCATCACCATGAACCCGGTGTTCCGGCTGCGGGACGCTCGCAGTGCCCGCAACGGGGTGGAAACCCTGCAGTGGGGAGATCTCTCGGAGCACAGACTCAGTGAACTGGCCGACAAGCTGATCGATGAGCCCCAGCGCATCGGAGAGCCGGAGTTGAAGGAGGCGCTGCAAGCAGTGCGCCAGCTGATGGATCACTATTTCAACGCTCTGGCCCCCATCAAGAACAAACCGCGCAGCCAGCGTGACATCATCAATCGTCCCATGACGTTGCGCAATCCTGGCAACCTGCACACCCTGCTGCGCCATGCCGATAACCGCACCCTGCAACTGGCGATGGCCGGGATGGCGGCGACCCTGCTGCAGGCGCGAGGCAATCGCGAGCTGGAGGAGGGGGCTCGCCCCATCATGATCCTCGAAGATCCTGAGAGCCGCCTGCACCCCACCATGCTGGCGCTGGCGTGGGGATTGCTCGAACAGCTGCCGGGTCAGAAGCTGCTCACCACCAACTCGGGAGATCTGCTCTCTTCCCTGCCGCTCAATCAGGTGCGGCGGCTGGTGCGCCGTCAGCAGGATATTCTCTGTCACCAGCTGGGCGGCGAGCGTTACAGCAGTGACGATCTGCGCAAGATCGCCTTCCACGTGCGGATCAACCGCCCCATGTCGCTGTTTGCCCGCTGCTGGCTGCTGGTGGAGGGGGAAACCGAGATCTGGCTGCTCTCCGAGCTGGCCCAGATCTGTGGCTACAGTTTGCGGGCCGAAGGGGTGCGGATTATCGAGTTTGCCCAGTGCGGCCAGTCACCGCTGATCAAGGTGGCGCGGGATTTTGGTATCGAGTGGCACCTGTTGACCGATGGCGACGAGGCGGGGCTCAAGTATGCTGCTTCGGCCCGGGGCCAACTCAAAGGGGAGCGGGAACGGGATCGGTTGACTCAGTTGCCAGCCTCTGACATTGAACATTACCTCTATCACAATGGTTTTGAAGCCGTGTTCCGGCGGGAAGCAGGGGTGGGCGGACGAGCCATGTGGAGTGCCAGTCATATCATCAATAAGGCGATTCATCATCGCAGCAAGCCGGGGATGGCGCTGGCGGTGGTGGAAGAAGCCGAGCGGCTTGGTGCCGAGCATATTCCTCCCGTGCTGCGTCAGATGTTTGCGCGGGTAGTGGCACTGGCTCGCGGTCAGGTGTGAAGTCGGTGTGATAATGGGCCTGTCGGCAGCATCATGACCTTCGGGGCATCTGCTCATTTTTTGCCGGTCTGTTTGTCGTGATTGGGGATAGCCGCAGGTTTGGGTATACTCGCCCACTCTTCTCCGGCGCCCCGGTGGCGCCCCCGAATTCTTGCTGCTGGAGGCGTCATGTTCGTCCAACTCCCACTTTGGCTCTTTCCCCTTACCGGCTTGATGGCGCTTGGTGCCCTCATTGCCCTCGGTATCGTGTTGTGGCGCGGTGATATCTGCCCTGGCCAGCGCTCACGCATCACTCAGCAGCTCTTTTCCATCTGGGTAATTACCGCGCTCTCCTTGATGCTGGCGGTAGAGGCCAAGGCGGCCAGTTGGCTGATCTGGAGTGGTGGTGCCGCACTGGTGCTCGGGGTCGGCTTGTCGCTGGCCCAGTCACGGTTGGAGGGCAAGCGTGCAGTCCCCTCAACGCTGCTCTGGTTGCCGGCGTTGCCACTCGCTGTTTATGGCTTCGGGCTGCTGCAGCTGCAGGGCTGGGTGAGCGGTTTATTGCAGATGGTGATGCTGGGAGCTGCCTTTGCTCACCTGATGCTGTTGCGAGCCCGTCACCGCCTCAAGGCGTTTAATACTCTTCTGCCGCTGGCTGCGCTGGCGGGCGCCATGGCCAGCCTTATCTGGCTGGCCGTGCTGGTGGGCTGGCAAGGGGCTGAAGCCAATCTCGATGATCTGATCCCGGCGGTGGTGACACAGGCTGCCTTGTTGGTGGCTTCCCTGCTGCTCTGGTTCAGCCCGCTCTACTTGCAGCGTGATACCGCGCCTGTGGTGGTTTCCACTTCCCTGTGTGGCCTGCTTATCGCCCAGATCGCCGCTACCAGCGTGCTGTACCAGCTGATCTGACACTGGTACTGAAAAGAGCAAGCCCCGAGCCAAGGCCCGGGGCTTTTTCATATCTGACTCTCGAGAATCAATAGAAGTCATCGGCCCCGCAGATAAACAGGCAACTGCTGCGTGGCTGGGCCAGATACTCTCTGGTCAACCCTTCCAGTGGCATGCCGAAAGTGCAGATATCTTGCGGTGAGGGGAGGGCGGTATCGAGGATCCGCCGCCAGTAGCCGCCAACTCCCTTGGGCGGGCTGGGCAGGTTGAAGGTGAGGGGCTCCCAGTAGGCGTTAAACAGTACGTAAAGGGCCAGTCGGGTTTCGCTTGACAGGGCCGACATGGCGATGGCATGGGAGTGGGGACTGAAGTCTGGCTGCATGGCATTGACTCCGTGCCAGCAGATCTCGCTGTGCCGCAGGATTTCGGTGAGCGACAGTGGCATGCTCTCCTGCTCCGGGCGCTGGAACAGATGTTTGCGATATTGGATCAGCTCCTTCATGAAGCGGAACATCTCCTGGCTGCGGGGAGTTGGTTGCCAATCCATCCAGCAGGTCGCGTTGTCCTGACAGTAACCGTTGTTGTTGCCGTGCTGGGTGCGCAGCAGTTCATCCCCCATCAACAGCATCGGGGATCCCACCGATAACAGGGTTGCCACCATCATGTTCTTGGCTTGGCGCGTGCGCAGGGCATTGATCTGGGGATCGTCCGTTACCCCTTCATGGCCGTGGTTCCAGCTGAAGTTGTGATCACAGCCATCACGGTTCTGCTCGCCATTGGCCTCGTTATGCTTGTTGTTGTAGCTGGCCCAGTCCCACAGGGTAAAGCCGTCGTGGCAGGTGACGAAATTGATGCTCTTCTCGGGATCGGCGTGGTGATAGTGGTAGATGTCGGGGCTACCGCACAGCCGTTCGACAAAGGCGGTGACGCTGTTGTCATCCCCGCGCAGAAACCGGCGTACGTCGTCCCTGAACTGGCCGTTCCACTCACGCCAGCGGGCGCCGGCGAGTGATCCCACCTGATAGAGCCCCCCTGCATCCCAGGCCTCGGCGATCAGCTTGATATCGGCGATGTTGGGGTCGGTATCTATGGTGCGCAGGGTCGGGGCATTGGCCTGTGGCTGGCCCGATTCATCCCGCGACAAAATGGCAGCCAGATCAAACCGGAAGCCATCGACGTGCATCTCCTGGCGCCAGAAGTGCAGGCTGTCCATGATCATCCGCAGTACCACCGGGTGTGCGCCGTTGAAGGTGTTGCCACAGCCCGAGTAGTTGGTGTCCTTCTGGTTGTTGTCGAGGATGTAGTAGGCCTCGTTGTCGATGCCGCGAAACGAGAAGGTGGGGCCATCATCTCCCCCCTCGGCGGTGTGGTTATAGACCACATCCAGGATCACCTCGATATTGGCCCTGTGCAACGCCTTGACCATATCGCGAAATTCGGTCAGCGGATCATCGCCACAGGCGTACTGGGCATGGGGGGCGAAAAAGGACATGGGGCTGTATCCCCAGTAGTTGGATAGCCCCCTGGGAGCATCCTGAGGATCGAACTGAAACACCGGCAGCAGTTCAACGGCGGTGACTCCGAGAGATTGCAGATAGGGGATCTTCTCAATCAATCCAAGATAGGTGCCACGCAGCGCCGGATCGACCCCGGAGCTCGGGGAGTTGGTAAACCCCCCCAGATGGAGTTCGTAAATCACCGAGCGGGAGAGAGAGTGAGCAGGCAGTTTGTCTCCTTCCCAGTTGTAGTGGCGGGTATCGACTACCCGATTTTTGGCGCAGCAAGCCATATTGCTGCCGGGGCGTGCAGCCGCCCATCGGTCATAGTTGGGGCCCAGTTCAATACTGCGCCCATAGGGATCGAGCAGAACCTTGTCACCATCAAAGCGGGTGCCACAATAGGGACGCCATGGTCCCTGGATACGGTAGGCGTAGCGTTGCCCGATGGGGAGTCCTTCAATATGGATATGCCAGTAGTAGGCAGTTCGGTTGAAACGGGGGGAGAGGGGAATTACCTCGGGACTATCATCTTCGGCACTGGAGAAAAGCAGCAGCTCTACCCGGCTGGCCAAGCGGGCCCAGATGGCGAAGTTGACGCCGCGGTTGTCGGGTGTCGCCCCCAACTGACGGCAGTGACCGGCGGAGATGCGCATATCATACCTACCCAAAATGAGGAGTGTTCATCTCACTGAGTGTAGTGCCTGGTATGTGGCTTTGACTCTATTGCCTGAAAAAACAGCATGATGCTGCTAATGTCCTCACTCTCTGTCTGATTAATCTACGAATAAACTTTTTTTGAGATATTTACTTGCAATCTGTGCGCTGGCGCCTATTATTGGCGACCTCAGACGCGGGGTGGAGCAGCTCGGTAGCTCGTCGGGCTCATAACCCGAAGGTCGTCGGTTCAAATCCGGCCCCCGCAAC